>NZ_JBLIYT010000017.1:0-150004 GCF_057480795.1 Pseudomonas sp. P110(2024) | reverse complement strand
ACGGTCTCCGAAGTAAAAGCACCCTGCGAAAGCGTACGCCTCGCAGGGTGCCGGGGTGACCATCTCATTAAGTAACCCGCCGTAAGGGCGGAAAGGTGAATAAGCGCCGACATCACAAATGAATGCGCATACAACTTCAAAAACAAACACTACCCGAAACTAACGAACTAACGAACTAACGAACTAACCAACAGTCAAGCCTTCAAAGCCTTCTTGGGATATATATCGTACCGACTCGACTTCCCCTCCAGACTATGACTCGGCTTGGCCCCCTCGATAATAGGCGCCTTGCGCGGCCGCTTGACCACCACCCGGTGCGTGGCGAGCGCCAAAGCCGCCTCGAGCAAAGCCGGTGCATCCAGGTCATCACCGACCAAAGGCCGAAACACCCGCATTTCCTTCTTCACCAACGCGCTCTTGTCCCGATGCGGAAACATCGGATCCAGGTAGATCACCTGTGGCGCCTCCCCCTCCCAAGCCCGCATCCGCTCGATCGCATTACCAGTCAACAACCGCATGCGCGCAACGATCGGAGCAATCTCCTCATCGCCACGCGCCCGCACCAGACCATCCTCCAGCAGCGCGGCAATCAACGGCTGACGCTCGATCAGGGTCATCTGGCAACCCAGGCTGGCCAGTACGAACGCATCCTTGCCCAACCCCGCCGTAGCATCGAGCACCTGCGGCCGCACGCCCTGGGCGATGCCCACGGCCTTGGCGATCATCTGCCCGTTGCCACCGCCGTACAACCGCCGGTGCGCCGCCTGCCCCTCGACGAAATCCACCCGCACCGGCCCCGGTGCCTGCGGCCCGAGCTGCTGGATCTGCAGCCCCTCGTCCCCCAGCTGCACGGCGAATTCCGCGGCTTCATCGACCAACGGCAAGCCCAGCCGCTCGGCCCATGCCTCGGCCTGCGCCTGGAACTGCGGGGCCAGTGCCTCGACCCTGATACCTGCGCCTTGCTGCTGCTCTACCATCCGTTCCCGCACTCGAAAAAAATTAATGAAACCCCGGCCAGAGCCGATACAGGCAATATCCCGCTATTCTGCCAGAGCTCAACGTCCGCGACTGCCATGTCAGACACTCTTCCCATCGGCTTGACCTACTTGTCGCCCGTCGGCAACTACGGTCGACAGAATACCCAGGCACTGGGTGGCGTCAGCCATCTGTGGCAGGATTTCTTCGCCCGGGCCATGGCAGAGCAGCCGCAAGGCGAAGTCGACTCCTTCAGCCAGGCGCTGATGCAGTGCGACCAGGACAGCGGCGAACCAGTCGGCGGCGCCCGTGCCCTGGCGCTGATCGACGCCCAGCGCGCCCTGCCGGTTCACGACACCGAAGTAACCCCGCCCGAGCCCCTGTTCCTGCCCAAGGCGGAACTGGAAGCCAAGCTGCTGCCGCCCGCCCCCGAGCCCTTCGACACCGTCGAACTGATCGAGCAACAGCGACAACTCGACATCAGCAACAGCTGGCTGCGCCCGGTGGTCATGAGCCAAGGCCACCCCATCGCTGAGCCCGGCCCCGGCCCATCGCCACGGCCGCTGTTCCTGCCGATCGCCGAGTTCGAGGCCCATCTGCTCGATCCTGCGCCCGAACCCTTCGACGAGCAGACACTGGCCAAGCAGCAGAACGACCTGGAATTCGATATCCACTGGGCGCGCCCGGTGGTGCTGAACAACGTGCGCGTGCACGCCTGAGTTCAACGGCAGATCTGCCAGAACCCCATGTCCAGGTGAAAGTGGTTGTGGTGCGCGGCGTTGTAGTCCGGCCCCAGTGCCGTGCTGAAGCTTTCGCAGGCCGCCGCCTGCACTTGCCGCAGGAAGTCAGCCTTGGGGCCCTCTCCCCGCCAGTCCTGGGCCAGCACGATGCGCTGCCCATCCTTCAGACGAAAACCACTGATATCAAGCGCATTGGCCGTGGCATGCTGGCTGAGCCGGCCTTGCTTGCGGTGGTAGACATTGCGGCAGGCGAAACTGCCCAGATGATCGACCTGAACCACCGGCTGACCGAACACCCGCTGCGCCGCCGGCTGCAATCCATGCATTTCGAACAGCGAATAGGCCACCGCCAGCGGACAACTGGCGAGGAAGCTGCTGCTCAAGCGCGCCTGCCCGCCCTCCACGCGCCAGACGTTGCGCAACGGGCAAGCGGCCTGCGGCGGACTGTTACTCTGCGGGCGATAACGCAGCGTAGTGGTCTGCAAAGCCTGGCGGCATAGCTCGGGATCGTCGCGCAGGCGCGACAGCTTGTAAGGCGTCAGCAGATTCGGGGGCTGCCGAACATCCAGAGCGGCCCAGGGGTTCCAGGCAGCTGGCGGGCGCCAGCCCATCAACCAGGCGAGCAGCACCACCAACAGCAGGCTGAGCAACGCAATCAACGCTCTACCCATGGGCCCTCAACGGCGGAACAGGTCGTTGAGCTGGGCAAATGGCAGGGCCTGCTCGCCATAGCCGAAGGTGCCCTGCTCGCGGATCTCCAGCGCGGCCCGCTGGAAGGCGCCCAACGCCGCACGCGCCAGCGACGAGCCGACACTGATGCGCTTTACACCGAGGTCCTGCAGCTGATTCACGCTCAACAGTACCCCCGGCATGCCCATCAGCACATTCACAGGCGTGGGCGCTACAGCGAGCACCACCGCCCGGATCTCGTCGACGCTGCGCAGGCCGGGGGCGTACAGCACGTCCGCTCCGGCCTCGGCATAGGCCTGCAGGCGGCGGATGGTGTCGTCCAGGTCGAGACGCCCGTGCAGCAGATTCTCTGCGCGGGCACAGAGGGTGAAGGGGAAGGACAGGCTGCGGGCGGCCGCGACGGCGGCACGCACCCGTGCCACGGAAAGCTCGAAATCGTAGATCGGCGCATCGCTACGCCCGCTGGCATCTTCGATCGAACCACCCACCAGCCCCGCTTCGCCAGCGCGCTGGATGGTCCGGGCGCAGTCTTCCGGCAGGTCGCCGAAGCCGTTTTCAAGATCGGCCGCCACCGGCAACGGCGTGGCGTCGACAATGGCACGGGCATTGTCGAGGGTCTCCTCGGGCGTCAGCGCGCCTTCGGCATCCGGCCGCCCGAGGCTGAACGCCAACCCGGCACTGGTGGTGGCCAGCGCCTCGAAGCCCAGGCTGGCCAGCATCCGTGCGGAGCCGGCATCCCACGGGTTGGGAATGACGAACGCGCCATCACGCTCATGCAGTGCCTTGAAGGCTTCGGCTCGCAGGGTTTGCACATCCATGGTTCAACCTCCGACGGTCAGATCACAGTAACCCCAGTTGTTCGACCTCAGGGGCACGCGGCAATTCAGGCAGCGCCGCCAAGCCTGGCAACAGGGTCATCAGGCGCTGGTGAAAACGCTGGGCCAGTGCCGCGGCCATACGGTTGTCCGAGGTATGCAGAAACACATACGGGCGGCGCCCCTCCTCGATCCAGGCGGCGACCTTGTCGACCCAGGGCGTGAGAAAGCGCTCGTTGGCCTCGAGCTCGGGATGGCCGATGAACCGCACCTGCGGGTGCCGGGTAAAGGCCGCCGGGCGCGGCGGCACCTTGGGCTTCTTGGCCTGGGCATGGAGCACGGCGGGCTCGCGCGAAGCGCAGCTGAACAACGCACGCGGATCCAGGCAGATGCGCTCGACACCGCGTTCATGCAACAGGCGATTGAGTTGGCGCTCCTCCTCGCCACGGGCAAAGAACGCGTCGTTGCGCACCTCCACCGCCACCGGCACGCCGATCTCGTCGAGAAAGTGCGCTAGCTCTGCGAGCCGCGTCGGCCCGAACATCGCCGGCAACTGCAGCCAGTAAGGGGACACGCGTTCGCCCAAGGGTGCCATCAGCCGGGTGAAGTCCAGCGCCGAATCGAGCTTTTCGCGCAGGTCGCCCGCGTGGCTGACATCCCCTGGGAACTTGGCGGTGAACCGGAACCCAGCCGGCATGATCTGCGCCCAACGCTCTACCGTGGTTGGCGCGGGGCGGGCATAGAACGTGGTGTTGCCCTCGACGGCGTTGAATACCTGGCTGTACAGCCCGAGGAACTCGCTGGTACGGGCGTCGGCGGGGTACAGGTACTCGCGCCAGGCGTTTTCAGCCCAGGACGGGCAACCGAGAAAGTAAGGGAGGGCTGATGGCGTCATCCATCAAATGTACAGGTCCAGCCCCAGCACTTCCATCTCCCAGTCGGTGAAGCCGGCAGTGGTCAGGTAGCTGGCGAGCGCCGTTGAGGTCCGCCGGTCGCGGGCACGGGGGAAGATCAGGTCCTGCTGACGGGCCGGCAGGTTCTCGCCGCGACGGCTGGCGCGGCTGACCTGCGCGTCGATATCCTCGATGATCTCGGCGTCGGCTTCGTCGATGGCTTCGTCACGCGCCGGCGCCTTGCGAGGCGCGCGCTTGATGGGGTAGCTCTGTGAGGAGAAGCCGTCGATACGCATGAAAGGGGCACTCAGGATCAATGATGGCAATTTAGCAGCATCAGGAATCCTTCGCTAATGCCCGAACTGATAACTGGACCACAGAACGCGCAAAAGGTTTTATCGTGAACGGCGATAGCCGACGAACTGCGTTCAACGCGCCTTGGGAGTAGCCACATTATCGCGCAGGTAAACCGGTTGCGCCTGCTCGGCGACGACCGCCTCCCCCCGCGCCCAGGCGAAACCGGCCAGAGTGAGGATGTCCAGTGCGCTGGGCAGGGCCACGGCATCGCTGGCCGCGACCTGCACGGCCAGCCGCTCGGCATAGCCCCAGCCGGTGCCGGCGCCGAACCAATCGCCCTCCAGGTCTTGCGGCAGCGCAACCCGATCGGGCGGCAGCACCGTTTCCTGGCCGATCAGACGCATCTCGCCCTGCTCGGCGCGGTAGCAGCCCCAGTACACCTCGTCCATGCGCGCATCGATGGCCGCGGCCACCTGCTGCACGCCTCGCTCACGCAGCGCGCCCTGGGCCAGCGCCGCCAGATTGGACACCGGCAGCACCGGACGCTCGAGAGCGAAAGCCAGCCCCTGGACCACGCCGATGGCGATACGCACGCCGGTGAAGGCGCCCGGGCCACGGCCAAAGGCGATGGCGTCCAGCGCGCTCAGCGCCACACCCGAGTCGGCCAGCAGTTGCTTGATCATCGGCAGCAGTTTCTGCGCGTGCAGGCGTGGGGCCACCTCGTAGTGACTGGTCACCTTGCCGTCGTGCAGCAGGGCGACGGAACAGGCTTCGGTGGCGGTATCCAGGGCCAACAAGGTGGTCATCGAACGAGGTATCCAGGCGACAGGGGAAAAAGAGCGGCAGTATAAACGACAACGGCCCGCAAGCGGGCCGTCGTGACGCACGGTGATGGATCAGCTCAAGGCTGCCAGCACCTTGGCGGTGATCGATTCGACCGAGCCGACGCCTTCGATGTGGCTGTACTTCGGCTTGCCAGCATTGGCGGCCGACAGCTTCTGGTAGAAGTCCACCAGTGGCTTGGTCTGGCTGTGGTAGACCGACAGGCGGTGACGCACGGTTTCTTCCTTGTCGTCATCGCGCTGGATCAGATCTTCGCCGGTGACGTCGTCCTTGCCTTCGACCTTCGGCGGGTTGTACTGGATATGGTAGGTACGGCCCGAGGCTAGGTGCACGCGGCGACCGGCCATGCGGCCGACGATCTCTTCGTCGTCCACGGCGATCTCGACCACGGCGTCGATGTCGACACCGGCGGCGACCATGGCTTCAGCTTGCGGGATGGTGCGCGGGAAGCCGTCGAACAGGCAGCCGTTGGCGCAGTCTGGTTGAGCGATGCGCTCCTTGACCAGGCTGATGATCAACTCGTCGGAAACCAGCTGGCCGGCATCCATGACCTTTTTCAGCTCCAGGCCCAGCGGGGTGCCGGCCTTGACGGCGGCACGCAGCATGTCACCGGTGGAGATCTGCGGAATACCGAACTTCTCGGTGATGAACTTTGCCTGAGTACCTTTACCGGCCCCGGGAGCTCCCAGCAGAATTACGCGCATCTTGTGCTCCTCATATTTTTCTTTGCAAATCAACGGATTCGGCGCACAAGGCCAACTCCGGAAAATCGGACGAGACCGTAAAATCGGTCAAAAGGCTGCTCAAGATACACAGCGCCCGCCCCCCCGACAAGCGTCCAAAAGTGCCAGGAACGGGCCGCCCGCGGCTGGCCGGGGCACGGGTTGCGCCCGGCGCAACCGGCCGTCACGGGTTGGCGCAAGGCCAACCCGGCCCATCACCGAGACCGGTTTCGAACGACCTCAGCCGGTATTGCGCAAACCAGCCGCGATCCCCGCCACGGTCACCAGCAAGGCCTGCTCCAACGGGCTATCCAGAGCGGCTTCACGGCTGCGCGAGCGCGCCAGCAGCTCGGCCTGCAGGCGGTGCAACGGGTCCAGGTAGGTGTTGCGCAGGCGGATGAATTCCAGGGTTTCCGGGCTGTGCGCCAGTAGCACCGGCTGCCCGGTCAGCCCCAGCACCACCTGGCACGACTGCGACAATAGGTCGCGCAGGTGCGCACCCAGCGGCAGCAGTTCGGGTTGCACCAGACGTTCGTCGTAGGCCTCGGCGATTTGTGCATCGGCCTTGGCCAGGACCATCTCCAGCATGTCGATGCGGGTACGGAAGAACGGCCATTGCTCGCGCATCTGCGCCAGCAGCGTCCCCTGTCCGCGTGCCAGGGCATTGTTCAGCGCCGTTTCCCAGCCCAGCCAGGCCGGCAGCATCAGCCTTGTCTGGGTCCAGCCGAATATCCACGGGATCGCCCGCAGGCTCTCGATGCCGCCGGCGCGGCGCTTGGCCGGGCGGCTTCCCAGCGGCAGGCGGCCGAGTTCCTGCTCGGGGGTGGACTGGCGGAAGTACTCGACGAAGTCCGGGTTTTCGCGCACCACGTCGCGGTAGGCCTTGACGCCATCGGCGGCCAACTGGTCCATCAACGCGCGCCAGGCCGGCTCCGGCGGTGGCGGCGGAAGCAGGGTCGCCTCCAGCACGGCGGCCAGGTAGAGGTTGAGGTTCTGCTCGGCAATGCCCGGCAAGCCGAACTTGAAGCGGATCATCTCGCCCTGCTCGGTGGTGCGGAAACGCCCGCCCACCGAGCCCGGCGGTTGCGACAGGATCGCCGCATGGGCCGGTCCGCCGCCGCGCCCGACCGTGCCGCCCCGGCCATGGAACAGCAGCAGCTCGACCTGGTGCTCGCGACAGATGCGCACCAGGTTCTCCTGGGCGCGGTACTGGGCCCAGGCCGCCGCGGTGGTGCCGGCGTCCTTGGCCGAGTCGGAATAGCCGATCATCACCTCCTGCGGCCCTTGCAAACCAGCGCGGTAGCCCGGCAAACCGAGCAGGCGTTCCATCACCGGGCCCGCGTTGTCCAGGTCGGCCAGGGTCTCGAACAACGGCACCACGCGCATCGACCGGGTCAGCCCGGCCTCCTTAAGCAACAATTGCACCGCCAGCACATCGGAGGCCGCGCCGGCCATGGAGATCACGTACGACCCCAGCGACGCCGCAGGCGCGGCGGCAATCTCGCGGCAGGTGGCGAGCACCTCGGCCGTCTCGGCCTGGGGCTGGAAATGCGCCGGCAACAGCGGGCGACGGTTGTTCAGTTCGGCCTGAAGGAACGTGATGCGTCGCTCCTCGTCCCACTCGGCATAGCGACCGAGGCCGAGGTAGTCGGTGATTTCCGACAGTGCATCGCGGTGGCGGGCGGCATCTTGGCGCACGTCCAGGCGCACCAGGAACAGGCCGAAGGTCACCGCGCGGCGAAGGCAGTCAAGCAACGGGCCGTCGGCGATCACACCCATGCCGCATTCATGCAGCGACTGATAGGCCAGTTCCAGCGGCGCGATCAGCTCGCGATTGTCCACCAGTACCGCAGCACTGGCAGGTTGTGTGCTCGTCAGCGAGGCATGGGCCCAGGCACGGGTGGCGCGCAGGCGATCGCGCAGTTGCTTGAGCAGGGCGCGATAGGGTTCGGCGCTGTCGCCGACCTTGTCTTTCAGCGCGGCGTTGGCCTGCTGCATGGAAAGCTCGGCGGCCAGGCCGTCGATATCGCGCAGGAACAGGTCGGCGGCCATCCAGCGCGCCAGCAGCAGGACTTCGCGGGTGACCGCCGCCGTAACGTTGGGGTTGCCGTCGCGGTCACCGCCCATCCAGGAGGCGAAGCGCACCGGCGCCGACTCCAGCGGCAGGCGCAGCCCGGTGGCCTCGAACAAGGCCGCGTCGACCTTGCGCAGGTGGTTGGGGATCGCCTGCCACAACGAGTGTTCGATGACCGCGAAGCCCCACTTGGCTTCATCCACCGGAGTCGGTCGGGTGCGACGGATCTCCTCGGTGTGCCAGGCCTCGGCAATCAGGCGACGCAAGCGTTCACGCACCTGCTGGCGCTCGCCGGGAACGAGGTCGCGGTGGTCCTGCGCGGCCAGTTGCGCGGCAATGGCGTCGTACTTCTGGATCAGGGTGCGGCGGGCCACCTCGGTGGGATGGGCGGTAAGCACCAGCTCGATGTTCAGCCTGGCCAGTTGCCGGGCCAGCTCATCGTTGCCGTGGCCCGCCGCCTTCAGCCGCGCCAGCAGTTCCGGCAGCACCCGCGCCTCGAACGGCTCGGGCCGGTCGGCGTCGCGGCGCCGGATAAGCTGATACTGCTCGGCGATGTTGGCCAGGTTGAGAAACTGGTTGAATGCCCGCGCCACCGGCAGCAGGTCCTCCTCGGCCAGGTCGCCCAGGGTCGAGCTCAGTCGCTCGCCCTGCCCGCGCCGGTCGGCCTTGGCGCTGTGGCGGATGTCCTCGATCTTCTGCAGGAACGCCTCGCCATGTTGCTGGCGGATGGTCTCGCCCAGCAATTCTCCCAAAAGGTGCACATCCTCGCGCAAGCGCAGATCGATATCACTCATCAGCCTTCTCCACTCCAGGAAACCGCATGCGCCCAAGAGTGCCCACTCGCGCCCGCGCCTGGCAAGCCAGAAGCGGCCAGAGCAACTAAAGTGAACACAGGACATCCGAAGCAATGCCACTACCAGGCTTTGACAGAGAGGTCATCATGAAAATTCGCCAACTCGCCGAGCACTGGGAACAGAACGCCGCCGGCCTCCTGAGTCCCACCGGCCATGTCCTGCACCTGGACATGGAAGCCGAAGCGCGCCTGGCCGCGCTGATCGACATGTACCCCAAGCGCAGCCCCGAGGAACTGCTGGGCGAATTGGTGGCGGCGGCGCTCGAGGAACTGGAAGCCAGCTTCCCCTACATCAAGGGCCAGCAGGTGATCGCCACCGACGAAGAAGGCGACCCGCTGTACGAGGATATCGGCCCCACACCACGCTTCCTGGCCCTCTCACGACGCCACCTGCAAGCCCTCGGCAGGGTGCGCAAGGAGCCGTCGCATTGAACCTTTCCGGGTGCCGGGCGAAGCCCGGCATACCGTCATCCACGGCGGAAGTTCCAGGAAAAATCCGCTGACTGATTAGTCAGAAAAAAATACCTTTAGCGTGCAAATTTTTCTGAACTATTCAAAAAATGCCTGGGTCACAGCCAATAGCCATCACGGCAAAACCCTGTAAACACGGGCCTTTGCGCCCGACGCTGGCCACAGGGGAACAGCGATAGCCACCGCGTGGCATCGTCGTTTAACAGGAGTGACCCAATGGAGTTGACCACCATGAAGACCCGCATCGCACAACCTTCCTCCACTCACCTGCGCGGGCTCAAGCTGGCCGCGCTGGCCCTGGGCAGCAGCCTGGTGCTGGCCGGCTGCGCGGGCAAGCCGCCGACCGAGCAATACGCCGTGACCCAATCGGCGGTCAACTCGGCGGTCAGTGCAGGTGGCACCGAATTCGCCGCGGTGGAGATGAAGGCTGCCCAGGACAAGTTCAAGAAGGCCGAGATCGCCATGCACGACAAGCAGTACGACCAGGCCAAGCTGCTGGCCGAACAAGCCGAATGGGACGCCCGCGTCGCCGAGCGCAAGGCCCAGGCAGCCAAGGCCCAGAAAGCCGTACAGGATGCCCGCCAGGGTATCAACGACGTACGCGAGGAAGGCCTGCGCAGCGCCGAATGAGCCCTGCCCAGCCTCATGAGCCTTCGTTAACGATCAAAGGATGAACACTATGCGCAACTACGTCATGATTCCCGCCCTGCTGGCCTTGAGCGTGGGCCTTGCCGCCTGCTCCCACGACCCGAACGCCAACCTGGAGTCGGCCCGCACCAACTTCTCCGCCCTGCAGAGCGACCCACAGTCGAGCAAAGTGGCCGCGCTCGAGACCAAGGACGCTCAGGACTGGCTGAACAAGGCCGACAAAGCCTACATGGATCGCGAGGACTCGAAAAAAGTCGACCAGCTCGCCTACCTGACCAACCAGCGTGTCGAAGTGGCCAAGCAGACCATCGCCCTGCGTAGCGCCGAGGCCGAACTCAAGAACGCCGCCGCCCAGCGCGCCCAGGCCAAGCTGGACGCCCGCGACGCGCAGATCAAGAAGCTGCAGGACAGCCTGAACGCCAAGCAGACCGACCGTGGCACCCTGGTGACCTTCGGTGACGTGCTGTTCGACTTCAACAAGGCCGTGCTCAAGAGCAGCGCCTACCCCAACGTCACCAAGCTGGCCCAGTTCCTCCAGGAGAACCCTGAGCGCAAGGTGATCGTCGAGGGCTATACCGACAGCGTTGGTTCGGCCAACTACAACCAGACCCTGTCCGAGCGTCGCGCCGGTGCGGTGCGCATGGCACTGGTACGTGCCGGCGTCGATCCAGCACGCATCGTCGCCCAGGGCTACGGCAAGGAGTACCCGGTGGCCGACAACAGCAGCAACTCGGGCCGCGCGCAGAACCGTCGGGTGGAGGTGACCATCTCCAACGACAACCAGCCGGTGGCACCGCGCTCGGTGAGCCAGATCCAGTAATCGCTAGTGCTTGAGTGAAGAACCCCGCCTGATGGCGGGGTTTTTCATGGCTTGGGATTGAACATCGTGCAGGTGACGCCTCGTGGGGCAAGCCCGCTCCCACGCAAAAAACATCTTCTTGAAACCTGGTCTGGCACCAACCCGATCTGAAGGTCAGGACACGCTCACTGCACCTGCTGCGGCGTCTCCTGCCCCATGCAACGCACCGCGCGCTTGCGGTTGTCTACCAGCACCCCGGTCAGGCCCTTCTGCTCGGTGTCGAACAGCACCAGCACGCCATCGATGCACTGCGCCACCTGTGGCGCCGGCGTCAGCGAGACCTTGTAGTCTTCCCCCGGAATGGTCTTGAGCATGGTGAAATCCTGCAGCAACAGCGCATCCTCGGGCTTGGCGAAATGCAGGTAGCCGTAGTACCAGAGGGCTCCCACCGTCACGATGATGCTGCCGACACCGGTCAGGATCAGCGGGATGGCGTTGCGTTCTTCACTCATTGCTAGTTCTTCTCGTCAGGGTAGTTGGGTACTTCGGCCAGGCGGCGCAGGCCGTTGAAATGGGTAGGGTCTTCCAGGAAACGCAGCATCACCTGACGCCAGGTCGGATCGGCGAAGGTCTGCACATGGTCGCCCCGGGTCAATTGCAGCACCCGGGGCGGCGGCGCCTGGCGGTACAGGCGCAGGCCGTTGTCCAATGGTACGAGGTTGTCGTCGATGCTGTGGAAGAACAGCTTCGGCGGGCTGTCCAGGCGGGCGATCGAGTTGACCGCGCTGTCGCCGTCCGGCACCAGCCACGACAGCGGCACCTGCAGCGGCCAGGTCATCCACGAAGTGCTCAGGGCATATCGCCCCACCGCCCGGTAGCTGGCGGGCACGCCATCGAACACCAGGGCGCTGAAGCGTCGGCGCTGCTCGGGGTGCTGGGCCAGGTAGTGGATGGCCATGGCCCCTCCGAGGCTCTGGCCGAGCAGCACCAGCGGCCGGCCCTGGGCCTGGGGCGCCTTGTCGAGCCAGTCCAGCGCCGCGCCGATGTCGCCGTACACTTCAGGCAATGTCGGCTTGCCCTGGGACAGCCCATAACCGCGATAGTCGATCATCAACACCTGGTAGCCTGCTTTCGGCAGCCAGTAGCTGCCGCCCAGGTGCCAGGCCAGGTTGCCGCCATTGCCATGCAGGTGCAGCACCGTGCCCTTGACCTCGACACCCTGCGGCACGGGCAGCCACCAGCCATGCAGGCGCGTGCCGTCGGCGGCGCTGAGGGTCAGGTCCTGATACTGCAGATGGGCCCTTTGCGGGGTGAACGGCTGACCGGGCTCGGGATAGAACAGCAGGCTGCTGCAACCGCCCAACAGCAGCAGCCCGAGGCCGAAGGCGAGGTGACGGCAGGCGTCAGAGAATGTTCGCGTAGTCGGCTTCAATACGGTCCAGGCTCAGGTGGTTGAGGAAGTTGGAGAAGCACATCCAGGCCGACAGCGCGTTGAGGTCGCGGAACTGCTCGGGCAGGTACTTGGGCGGTTCGACCAGCCCTTCCTCGACCAGCTGGCGCAGCGTGCGCATGTCTTCCAGGGTGGTCTTGCCGCAGAACAGCAAAGGGATCTGCTCGAGCTTGCCCTTCTTCACGGCCAACTGAATGTAGTTGTAAACCATGATGAAGCCCTTGAGGTAGGACAAGTCCTTGGTGAATGGCAGGCCGTTGGGCACCGAGCCACGGAACACCCGGCTGGCGTTGCTGTAGCTCTGCCCCATCTCGAAGCCCTGGCCGCGGAAGAACTCGAAGACCTGCAGGAAGTCGGCGCCCTCCTCCACCATGTGGATGGCACGGGTACGGTTGGTGAGCTTGCGCAGACGGCTGGGGTAGGAGGCGAAGGCGATCACCTCCATGAGGATCGCCAGGCCCTCCTGGGTCACCGTCGACGAGGGCGGGCCCTTGGCCAGGAAAGTACAGATCGGCTGGTTCAGCCCGTTGAGGGTAGTGCCGACGTGCACCAGGCCTTCATGCACTTCCAGGGCGCGCACGTCGCGGCTGTTGAACATGGCGTCGGCGCGCACCTTGATGTAGTCGGCCCCGGCCGCGGCGTCGGCAACGATGCCGTCGGACTCGAACACGCGGATGGTCTCCTCGGCCTCGCCGAACACCTTGTTCAAGCGACGCTGGAGGATCTCCACCGCTTCCTTGGCCGTGAGGTTCTTCGGCTCGTCCTTCAAGTCGCCGCGACCGTCGATGTTGTTCAGGTAATCCGAGAGCATCAGGCCCAGGTCGGCCAGGGTCGGGTCGCCGGCGTGGAAGGCGTCGGAGGCGGCGCCATAGAGCTCCTGAGAGATCAGCCCGAAGTCCTCGGTGCCGCGTGCCTCGAGCATGCGCACCACCATGCGGTATTCCTTGCACATGCGCCGCATGATCTGCCCGACCGGATTGAACTGGCCCAACTGCCGGGTGATGTCGCGCTCGATACTCTGGAACTCGGCCTTCACCGCGCTGGAGTCGAACGACAGCGGGCGGTTCTGGTAGTAGGCACGGTCCACCGCTGGTGGCTCCTTGCCCTTGGCCTTGAGAAAGCCCTGGCGGATGCCATCGTCCCATTTCACCGCGTCAAGCACGCGGATCGGGGTCTGCGTGGCGACGATGCGGTCGGACAACGTGCGTATGGTCTGTTGGTACTCGTCCACGCGGGACTCCTTCTTGAAGCCTCATCGCGGGGCAAGCCCGCTCCTACAACCAGGAGCGGGCTTGCCCCGCGACGAGGCCGGTATGCTCACGGCTATTTACCGGAACGCTGGAAGCGCGCCACCTCGACGAACAGATCGGAGTTGGCGGGATCTTCCAGATACGCCAGCACCCGCTCGGTCGGGCTGTCGATCAGCACGCCCTCGCCGTTATCTTCCGGCACTTCGGTGTTGCGTCCGCTCAGTTCTTTCTTGGCGACAGCCTGCTGCACCTGCTCGACATCGAGGTTGTAGACCACCAACTGCTTGCCGTCGATCACCTCGAAACCACCGATCAGGAAATTGCCACCCAGGCGCTTGGGCACCCCGGCCGACAGGTACCAGCGGTTGCCATGCCGGGCCACGGTGAAGGCGTATTCCTCGGGGGCCTTGCCCTGGGCACGGGCCACCGCTTTGTAGGTATTGCCACCCGCGCGGCTGATGCTCAATTTCAGCGGCTGGCCCCAGGCGTCCTTGCTGCTCCACTGCCCGAGCAGGGCCTTGGGCGCCGGCTGGTTGGCCGGCAGTGGCTCGTCGAACGTCACCAGACAACCGCCCAGCAGGAGGAATGACAAGGTCAACAACACCACACGCCAGGCTTTCATCAGGTTCTCCTTGAAAAGTCGTTCGCCACTCAGGCCGAAGCCAGCACCATCTGCAGGTATCGGACAAGGATAGCGAGCATCTGCTCATCGGCCTGCGCATTCGCATCCTTGAGCAGGCCCTGATATTCCATCTGCTCGATTATCGCCGTCAACATCTGGGCATCCTGCTCGGGCTGGCGCGAGCCGACAACCTGCAGGATCTGCCGTGCGCCATGCAGCAGGATCTGCTCGTGGGCCTGCACCAGCTCGGCCAGGCGCGGGCACAGCAGCGCCTCCTGGCGGAAGGCCTGCTCGGCCATGAGGAAGTCGCGGCGGTTGTTCAGCTGGCGCAGGACGTAGTCGGCCAGCATGCGCGCCACTTCATCGGCCAGGTGCGCCCGGGCCTCGGGGGTGCCGTCGCCCTGGGCCAGCAACTGGCGCAGCACACCTTCGGTGTTGGTCCACAGCTTGGCCATGTAAGCCGCGCTGCGTTCGACGTACTGGGCGAAGGTATCGGCCAGCAGGTCCTGGATATCCTTGAAGTAGTAGGTGGTGGCCGACAACGGCACGCCGGCCTCGGCAGCCACGGCGCGGTGGCGCACGCCGCGCACGCCATCGCGCACGACGATGCGCATGGCGGCGTCGAGGATCTGCTGGCGGCGCTGCTCGCTGCCCTGGCGGGCGGTCTTGCGGCCCTGGTACTGCACGCTCTCGGCGACGGCGGTGGCGATACCGGCGGCACCCTGGTGGGGCATTGCGGGGGTCACTCTGGTTTACCTCACGAACAGTGGGTTGCCTGCCCGGCAATGAGGCCGGCACTGACAACATAAAGCTTCAGGCATGAAAAAGCCGCCTCGAAAGGCGGCTTGTTCAGATCGCTCAGGCCTGTGGACGCATGTGCGGGAACAGGATCACGTCGCGGATCGACGGCGAGTTGGTCAGCAGCATCACCAGGCGGTCGATGCCGATGCCTTCACCGGCGGTCGGCGGCATGCCGTATTCCAGGGCGCGGACGAAGTCGGCATCGTAGTGCATGGCCTCGTCGTCACCGGCGTCCTTTTCGGCCACCTGGGCCAGGAAGCGCTCGGCCTGGTCTTCGGCATCGTTGAGCTCGGAGTAGGCGTTGGCAATCTCGCGGCCACCGATGAACAGCTCGAAGCGGTCGGTCACGGCCGGGTTGTCGTCGTTGCGACGGGCCAGCGGCGACACTTCGAACGGGTACTCGGTGATGAAGTGCGGCTGTTCCAGCTTGTGCTCGACCAACTCTTCGAAAATCATCACCTGCAGCTTGCCCAGGCCTTCGTGGCCGAGCACCTTGGCGCCGGCTTTCTTGGCGATCTCGCGGGCACGGTCGACGTCCTGCAGGTCGGCGGCGGTGAGCTCCGGGTTGTACTTGAGGATCGAGTCGAACACCGACAGGCGCACGAACGGCTCGCCGAAGTGGAACACCTTGTCGCCATACGGCACGTCGGTGCTGCCCAGTACCAGCTGCGCCAGCTCGCGGAACAGTTCCTCGGTGAGGTCCATGTTGTCGCGGTAGTCGGCGTAGGCCTGGTAGAACTCGAGCATGGTGAATTCAGGGTTGTGACGAGTCGAAACGCCTTCGTTACGGAAGTTGCGGTTGATCTCGAACACCTTCTCGAAACCACCGACCACCAGGCGCTTGAGGTACAGCTCCGGCGCGATGCGCAGGAACATGGCCATGTCCAGGGCATTGTGGTGGGTTTCGAACGGCTTGGCCGCAGCGCCGCCGGGGATGGTCTGCAGCATCGGGGTTTCGACTTCGAGGAAGTCGCGCTCGATGAGGAACTTGCGGATGTGCGAGATCACCTGCGAACGCACACGGAAGGTGTGGCGGGTTTCCTCGTTGACCATCAGGTCGACGTAGCGCTGGCGGTAGCGCTGCTCGGTGTCGGTCAGGCCGTGGTGCTTGTCCGGCAGTGGGCGCAGCGACTTGGTCAGCAGGCGCACGCGGGTCATCTCGACGTACAGGTCACCCTTGCCGGAGCGGGCCAGGGTGCCCTCGGCGCTGATGATGTCACCCAGGTCCCAGGTCTTGACCGCGGCCAGGGTCTCTTCCGGCAGGGTCTTGCGATTGACGTAGACCTGGATGCGGCCGGTCATGTCCTGGATGACCATGAACGAGCCACGGTTGAGCATGATGCGACCGGCGACCTTGACCGGGATGGCGGCTGCTTCCAGCTCTTCCTTGGTCTTGTCCGCGTACTGTTTCTGCAGGTCGTTGCAGTAGCTGTCGCGGCGGAAGTCGTTGGGGAAGGCATTGCCCTTGGCGCGCTCGGCGGCAAGTTTTTCCTTGCGCAGGGCGATCAGGGCGTTTTCTTCCTGTTGCAGGTCTTGCGCTTCGGTCTTGAGGTCGCTCATGTCGTCATTCTTTCCATCAGGTGTTCGTTGCCCCTGTCGGGCAGGGCACGCGATACGGGCCCTGGGCCTCGTATCGCGGCGGTGGTGTGCGGTTTACAGCCCCTGCTTGAGGCTCGCTTCCAGGTACTGGTCGAGGTCGCCGTCCAGGACCTTCTGGCAGTCGCTGCGCTCCACGCCGGTACGCAGGTCCTTGATGCGCGAGTCGTCGAGCACGTAGGAGCGGATCTGGTGGCCCCAGCCGATGTCCGACTTGCTGTCCTCCAAGGCCTGGGAGGCGGCGTTGCGCTTCTGCATTTCCAGCTCGTACAACTTGGCCCGCAGCATTTTCATGGCGGTGTCCTTGTTGGCGTGCTGGGAGCGTTCATTCTGGCAGGCCACCACGGTGTTGGTCGGCACGTGGGTGATACGCACCGCCGAGTCGGTGGTGTTGACGTGCTGACCACCGGCACCGGAGGAGCGGTAGGTGTCGATGCGCAGGTCGGACGGGTTGATCTCGATCTCGACCTTGTCGTCGATCTCGGGCGAGACGAACACCGCCGAGAACGAGGTGTGGCGACGGGCGCCGGAGTCGAACGGGCTCTTGCGCACCAGGCGGTGCACGCCGATCTCGGTGCGCAGCCAGCCGAAGGCGTACTCGCCCTTGATGTGCACGGTGGCGCCCTTGATGCCGGCGACTTCGCCTTCGGACAGTTCGATGATGGTGGCGTCGAAGCCGCGCTTGTCGGCCCAGCGCAGGTACATGCGCAGCAGGATGTTGGCCCAGTCCTGGGCCTCGGTGCCGCCGGAGCCGGCCTGGATGTCCAGGTAGGCGTTGTTCGGGTCCATCTCGCCGCTGAACATGCGACGGAACTCAAGCTGGGCGAGGGATTCCTCAAGCCCTTGCAGCTCGGTCTCGACATCGCTGACAGCGCCTTCATCGCCCTCCTCGACAGCCATGTCGAGCAGGTCCTTGCAGTCGGTCAGGCCGTTGGACAGTTTATCGAGGGTCTCGACCACCTGCGCCAGCATGGCGCGCTCGCGGCCCAGGGCCTGGGCGTATTCGGGTTTGTTCCAGACAGCGGCGTCTTCCAGCTCGCGGTTTACTTCGACCAGACGATCATGTTTGTGATCGTAGTCAAAGATACCCCCGAATGGACTGGGAACGCTCGGTGAGGTCCTTGATGGTGTTCAGGATCGGTTGGATTTCCATGGGCGGGCTGCTCTCGTGCGAATTCGGTGAAAAGCCCGCGAGTATAACCGAGTCTGGGGCCTGGCGGCAGACCCGCCGGGCGGTATGCGCTAATCCCTGTGCGTCCCAATCGACCCACTACGCCAGGATCAGCGTGCCTCCATGTGGGCAATCATCAACTGCACGCTCTCGTTCCCGCGAAACTCATTGACATCCAGCTTGTAGGCCAGCTCTACCCAGCGCACCGTAGGGTTCGGCCAGACCTCGCGATCGATGCCGAAGGCAATTCCGTCCAGACGCACCGCTCCGCACTCGCTCTTGAGTACCACCTTCAGGTGGCGCTCCCCCACGACGCGTTGTTCGACCAGTTGAAACACCCCATGAAACAACGGCTCTGGAAAGTGCTGTCCCCAAGGCCCGGCATTGCGCAATGCCCGCGCCAGGTCCAGGTGAAACTCTTCGACCGCCAGGGTGCCGTCCGACAACAGCCGACCAGTCAGGTCATCCTCACGCAACTGACGCCGCACCTCTTCATCGAACGCCTCGGCAAACGAAGGAAAGTTTTCGGCCGGCAACGACAGACCAGCTGCCATCGCGTGCCCGCCAAACTTGCTGATCAAGGCCGGATGACGCGCCGCCACGGCATCCAGCGCGTCGCGGATATGGAACCCCGGCACCGAGCGCGCCGAGCCCTTGAGCATCCCCTCCCCCGCATCGGCGAAGGCGATGGTCGGACGGTGGTAACGCTCCTTCAACCGCGAGGCAAGAATACCGATCACCCCCTGGTGCCAGTCGGCGTCGAACAGGCACAGGCCATAGGGCATGGACTCGACTGGCAGGTCCTTGAGCTGGGCCAGCGCCTCGCGCTGCATGCCCTGCTCGATGGACTTGCGGTCCTGGTTCAGGCCATCGAGCTGCTGGGCCATGTCCAGCGCCAACGCCGCGTCCTCGCACAGCAGGCACTCGATGCCCAGGCTCATGTCGTCCAGGCGCCCGGCGGCGTTGAGCCGAGGGCCGAGGATGAAGCCCAGGTCGGTGGAAGTGATGCGTCGATGATCTCGCCGCGCCACCTCGAGAATAGCCTTGAGCCCGGGGCGGGCGCGGCCGGCGCGGATTCGCTCCAGCCCCTGGTGCACCAGGATGCGGTTGTTGGCGTCCAGCGGCACCACGTCGGCGACGCTGCCCAGCGCCACCAGATCGAGCAACTCACCGATGTTCGGCTGCGGCTGAGCCTCGTAGCGCCCCAGGCTGCGCAGGCGCGCGCGCAGGGCCATCAGCACGTAGAAGATTACCCCCACGCCGGCCAGGGACTTGCTCGGGAACCCGCATCCCGGCTGGTTCGGATTGACGATGGCATCGGCGGCGGGCAACTGTTCGCCCGGCAGGTGGTGGTCGGTGACCAGCACCTTGAGCCCGGCGGCCTTGGCGGCCGCCACACCCTCGACGCTGGAGATGCCGTTGTCCACGGTGATCAGCAACTGCGGCTGGCGCTGCAGGGCGACCTCGACGATCTCCGGGGTCAAGCCGTATCCGTATTCGAAACGATTGGGCACCAGGTAATCGACATGCGCCGCGCCCAGCAGGCGCAGGCCAAGCACACCGACGGTACTGGCGGTGGCGCCGTCGGCGTCGAAGTCGCCGACAATGAGAATGCGCTGGCGCTGGTCGAGTGCCTCGACCAGCAGGTCCACCGCCGCATCGATACCCTTGAGCTGCTGGAATGGCAGCAGACGCGCCAGGCTCTTGTCCAGTTCAGCCTCGGTCTGAACGCCACGGGCGGCGTACAGGCGTGTCAGCAGGGGTGGCAGGTTGCCCAGCAATGGCAGGGGCGACGGCAGGGGACGGGGTTCGATACGCATGGGGTCTTCGATAATCTGGTGTGAATCAGGTCAGCCGCGCTCGCCGAGCAGCCACTGCAGCTGCACTTCGTGCTGGCCACGGTCGTCGGTGACGAACACCGTGCCTTCGCTGATCATCACATCCCACTTGATGGTGCGCGGCATGTCGGTGGCGAGGATCTCCAGCACGTCTTGCGGCACGGCGGCGATGCTCAGGTTCTTCAGGCCCTTGACTGCGCCAAGCACCTTGTTCTCCCAAACGCGCAAGCTGCCATAGGCCAACAGACTGGTGCGCTCGGTCCGCCGCGAGCACCAGGTCAGGCGGTCGGCGTCGGGCTGGCCAACCTCGATCCAGTGCAGGATGCGATCGTCCAGGCTTTTTTCCCACAGGGCCGCCTCATCGACGTCCGACAGGCCGCGACCGAAGGACAGCTGCTCGTTGTACCAGAGGGCATAGCCCAGCAGGCGCACGGCCATGCGTTCTTCGGTTTCCGAGGGATGACGGGCGATGGTCTGGCGAACGTTCTCGTACACGCCGCGATCGAGGTCGGTCAGATTCAGTTCGAACTTGTAGGTGGTGGACGGCTGGGCCATGGGCAATGGGCTTCTTGCGGGAGAAAGTCGCACAGTCTAACTGATCCGGGGCGCCAGCGCCGGATCAGACAACGCCGATATACCTGCCATCGCCGAGCTGTGATACAACCTGCCCTCACGCCCAGCCGCCACGGATGCCCCATGCCTACGCCCAGCAAACCCCTCGCCGGCCTGAAAGTCATCGAGCTCGGCACCCTGATCGCCGGCCCCTTCGCCTCGCGGATCTGCGCCGAATTCGGCGCCGAGGTGATCAAGGTCGAATCCCCCGATGGCGGCGACCCGCTGCGCAAGTGGCGCAAGCTCTATGAGGGTACCTCGCTGTGGTGGTTCGTCCAGGCGCGCAACAAGCAGTCACTGACCCTAAACCTCAAGCACCCGGAAGGCCGTGACGTGCTCAAGCGCCTGCTGGCCGACGCTGACATCCTGATCGAGAACTTCCGCCCTGGCGTGCTGGAAAAGCTGGGGTTGGGCTGGGACGTGCTCCATGCCCTCAACCCACGCCTGGTCATGGTGCGCCTGTCGGGCTTCGGCCAGACCGGGCCGATGAAAGACCAGCCGGGCTTCGGCGCGGTCGGCGAGTCCATGGGCGGGCTACGCTACATCACCGGTTTCGAGGACCGCCCACCGGTGCGTACCGGGATCTCCATCGGCGACTCCATTGCCGCGCTGTGGGGCGTGATCGGCGCGCTGATGGCCCTGCGTCATCGCGAGGTCAACGGTGGCGCGGGCCAGGTGGTGGACGTGGCGCTGTACGAGGCGATCTTCGCCATGATGGAGAGCATGGTCCCGGAGTTCGATGTGTTCGGTTTCATCCGCGAACGCACCGGCAACATCATGCCGGGCATCACCCCCTCCTGCATCCACACCACCGCCGATGGCCGTCACGTGCAGATCGGCGCCAACGGCGACGCGATCTTCAAGCGTTTCATGCAGGCCATCGGCCGCGACGACCTGGCCAACGATGCGGCCTTGACCACCAACGACGGCCGTGATGCCCGCCGCGACGAGCTGTACGGCGTCATCGACCGCTGGGTCAACAGCCTGCCACTCACCGAAGTAATGCAAGCGCTGAACGAGGCTGAAGTACCGGCCAGCCGCATCTACTCCGCCGAGGACATGCTCGGTGACCCGCAATTCCTCGCCCGCGAAATGTTCCTCCAGGCTCGGCTGCCGGACGGCAAGCCCTTCAAGATGCCGGGCATCGTACCCAAGCTGTCCGACACCCCCGGGTCCGCCGAGTGGGTCGGCCCGGCACTGGGCGAACATACGGCCACGGTACTGGCCGGCCTGGGCTACGACGCTGCCGCCATTGCCCGCCTGCGCGCGGCCGGTACGGTGTGACCCACGCCCCATGGGTATCCGCCATCTGCCCATCGTACTCTGCCTGTTGCTGACCGCACTCGTGGGTCAGGTGGCCGAGGCCAGAGAACGCCTTTTGTGGCTGGTGCGCGACCTGCCGCCATTCACCATCTTCGAAGGGCCGTCCAAGGGCCAGGGAGTGATCGACCAACTGTTGCCGATGCTGATCGCCCGGATGCCCGAGTACGACCACAGCATCGTCCGGGTCAACCGAGCCCGGGGCCTGCAGATGCTCCAGGAGCCCAGTTTCACCTGCGACCCGACCCTGCTGTGGACCCCCGAGCGCGCCAGATACGTGCACTTTTCCCAGCCATCGCTGGGCGTGCTCAGCACGGGTCTGATCGTGCGCAAGCAGGATCAGGCGCTGCTGGCGCCCTACCTCGAAGGCCAACAGGTCGACCTGCAGCGCTTGCTGACCGAGACCCGACTCAAACTGGGCATCGTCGCGGAGCGCAGCTACAGCACGCAGGTCGACGAGGTCCTGCGGCAACTGCCCGATACCGCCTTCAGCCGTCACTACGGCAACGATGCCACAGCCAGTCTGCTGCAGATGCAGCAATTGGGGCGCCTGCAACTGGTGCTCGGCTATTGGCCCGAGATGCGTTACCTGATCCAGCAGCACAATGGCTCGCTGGACGACTATAGTTTCCACCCCATCCTTGGCGTGAACCACTACCAATTCCTGCATATTGGCTGCTCGGACACCCCCCTGGGGCGTGAGGCGATTGCTCACATCGACCAGATGCTGCCGACCTTGCGTCGGGATACCTTGCCCGAACTTTATGCCCACTGGCTGGACCCAGGGCTGCGCGAGGGCTATTTGGAGCAGGCCAGGCATTTCTTCGAGCAGAGCGAACAGCCGCTACGCTGACGCTCCGGGAAACCTGCAGACTCGAGGCAAAAAGAAACCCCGGCCGCTGGGGAGGACGACCGGGGTCAAGCGAAAGCCCTCGGGGCTTCCAGTGACAGTCTTGACGGTACCGGAGCAAAGCACCATCGGACAGCCCTTGCTGATTCTGATGGGCGTATCAGGCAAAGGTTCCCTGCATCTGTCGTTGATGTTGCAGGGCGGCGATCACACAAGGCTGCAGGCGGCCTTCGGCGATCTGCAGGTCACGGTGCAGGCCATCGACCAGGTCGATCAGCAACTGCTGCTCCACCAACTGACGTGCGCAGACTCCGCGCTGGAGGATCAGCATCCCGTGCTCGTCATAGAGGGTCAACTGACGGCAGCCACGGCTATCGGCCGTGCCGAGCTGGGCCTGGTAAGGGGTGAGGGCTTCGTTGAGCAGTCTGCAGACTCTTTCCATCCGGATCACTCGCTGGCTAAGGTAAGGAAACTGACCTCCAGGCCCGACGGAAAGTTCGCCCTGGCCCGTTACCCTGAGCATGCGCAGCCAACGTGACAGTTTCGATGCCCCCAATCGGCGGCCGACTAGAGGCGCTCCAAGGCCTGCTCCAGCCCTACCATCGACATCGGCCAGGACAGCTCCGCCAGCACGTTCAAGCCATGCTGGCGAGCTTCGAGCGCCAGGTCGATATCCCCTGCGCCGGCACACCCGACAAACAACAACCCACCCGCGCAGGAGGCCTGCACCAGGTACTTGAACAGACGCAGGGCGTGACGCCTGGGCATGCCCTGATCGAGCACCAGCACATCCACCGGCCGCTGCAGCCTCGTCGCGACCGCTACGTCATCGGTAAGCCGGACGTTGTAGACACCCTGGGCATTGAAGGCCTGGTGCAACACCATCTGATAGTAGGGCCTGGCCTGGTGAATAAGGACATTGAGCTGATGCATGTGCCCCCCTTGGAGCATTGAGGCTTATAGGTGGAAGCATCCACTTTAGTAGGGGGAGGTATCTAACTACATGGGAAAAATCTGAAATCTCGAGCCTGTGGATGACAGGCACAAAAAAGCCCGTTCAGGACGGGCTTTCTCGTATCGGTTTGCTCTTAGAGTGGCTTGCCGCGATTGCCATGCTGGCTAACAAAGGCCTGCACCGTCTTCAGATCGTTGGCCAGCACCGTGCAGCGCTCCTCGCGGCTGAACAGGTCGCTCAGGTGCGCTGGCAGCTCCAGGGCCTTGGCGACACCAGCCTTCTCCACCGCCTCGGGGAACTTGACCGGGTGCGCGGTACCCAGCACCACCATCGGCGTATCCAGGCTGCGGCGGCACTCGCGCGCGGCCTTGACGCCGATCGCGGTGTGCGGATCGAGAACTTCACCAGTGGCCTTGAACACCTCGGCGATGGTCTCGCAGGTCTGCTCGTCGGTGACGGCCAGCGAGTCGAACAGCTTGCGCGCCTCGGTCCAGCGATCCTGCTCGACGCTGAAGCCGCCGCCTTGCTTGAAGGTGTCCATCAGTTGGGCAACTGCGGCGCCATTGCGACCATGCAGGTCGAACAGCAGGCGTTCGAAGTTGGACGAGACCATGATGTCCATCGATGGCGACAGGGTCGGGTGCAAGGAATCCTTGACGTACTGGTTGCCGCTCATGAAGCGGTGCAGGATGTCGTTGCGGTTGGTCGCCACTACCAGCTGGCTGATCGGCAGGCCCATGTTGCGCGCCAGGTAGCCGGCGAAGATATCGCCGAAGTTGCCGGTCGGCACCGAGAACGCCACCGAACGTGCCGGGCCGCCGAGCTGCAGGGCTGCGTGGAAGTAGTAGACGATCTGGGCCATGATCCGCGCCCAGTTGATCGAGTTGACCGCCACCAGGCGGGTGCCCTTGAGGAACGACTGGTCGGCGAAGCTGGCCTTGACCATCTCCTGGCAGTCGTCGAAGTTGCCCTCGATGGCGATGTTGTGGATGTTGTCGCCGAGGATGGTGGTCATCTGCCGGCGCTGCACCTCCGACACGCGCTGGTGCGGGTGCAGGATAAAGATGTCGACGTTGTCGCAGCGGCGGCAGCCTTCGATAGCGGCCGAACCTGTGTCACCGCTGGTGGCGCCGACAATCACCACGCGCTCGCCGCGCTTGACCAGTACATGGTCGAGCAGGCGGCCGAGCAGCTGCAGGGCAAAATCCTTGAATGCCAGGGTCGGGCCGTGGAACAGCTCCATGACCCACTCGTTGCCGTTGAGCTGGCGCAGCGGCGCGACCGCGGCGTGGGCGAAGTTGCCGTAGGTCTCTTCGAGGATCTTCTTGAAGTCGGCGTCGGCGATGCTGCCTTCGACGAACGGACGCATCACCCTGAAGGCCAGTTCGTGGTAAGGCAGGCCCGCCCAGGAGG
Source organism: Pseudomonas sp. P110(2024) (assembly GCF_057480795.1). Classification (NCBI taxonomy): domain Bacteria; kingdom Pseudomonadati; phylum Pseudomonadota; class Gammaproteobacteria; order Pseudomonadales; family Pseudomonadaceae; genus Pseudomonas; species Pseudomonas sp. P110(2024). Next base: position 125,306 of record NZ_JBLIYT010000017.1, on the reverse strand, counting down.
CGATTTCTTCCTGGGTGAAGCGCGGCAGGTTCTCGGGCACGTACAGGCCGCCGTCGCTGGCGAGGCCCGCCAGCAGGACGTCTTCGAAGTTCAGGGCCGGAGCCTGGCCGCGGGTACTGATATAGCGCATGGATGCAAACCTTCGATGCTGGGCGCGGGCCGCCGTCGCGGCCCGCCGCCGGAATTAATTGAGCTGTTCGACGCGGATGCGCACGACCTTGCCGACCACGTCCTGGAGCGCTTCCAGGGCGACGATGGCGTCGTCGATGCGTTGCTCGACCACACGGTGGGTGAGCAGGATCATCGGTACCAGGCCGTCCTGCTCCTCGGCTTCCTTCTGCATGATCGACTCGATGTTGATGCCGCGCTCCGAAAGGATGCTGGCGACCTGGGCCAGCACGCCCGGGTGGTCCTTGGCCTGGATACGCAGGTAGTAGGCACTTTCACAGGCATCGATCGGCAGGATCGGATGAGCCGACAGCGCGTCCGGCTGGAACGCCAGGTGCGGCACGCGGTTCTCCGGGTCGGAAGTCATTGCACGGACCACGTCCACCAAGTCGGCGACTACCGACGACGCGGTCGGCTCCATGCCGGCACCTGCGCCGTAGTACAGGGTGGAACCAGCGGCGTCGCCGTTGACCATCACCGCGTTCATCACGCCGTTGACGTTGGCGATCAGGCGATCGTTGGGGATCAGCGTCGGGTGCACGCGCAGCTCGATGCCGTCGGCGGTGCGACGGGCCACGCCCAGGTGCTTGATGCGGTAGCCCAGGGCCTCGGCGTAGTTGACGTCGGCGGTGGTCAGCTGGGTGATGCCCTCGGTGTAGGCCTTGTCGAACTGCAGCGGGATACCGAAGGCGATGGACGCCAGGATGGTCAGCTTGTGTGCGGCGTCGATGCCTTCGACGTCAAAGGTCGGGTCGGCCTCGGCATAACCCAGTGCCTGGGCTTCGGCCAGCACGTCGGGGAAAGCGCGGCCCTTGTCACGCATCTCGGTAAGGATGAAGTTGCCGGTGCCGTTGATGATGCCGGCCAGCCAGTTGATGCGGTTGGCCGACAGGCCCTCGCGGATCGCCTTGATCACCGGGATGCCACCGGCCACGGCGGCTTCGAAGGCGACGATGACGCCCTTCTCGCGGGCCTTGGCGAAGATCTCGTTGCCGTGCACGGCGATCAGCGCCTTGTTGGCGGTGACCACGTGCTTGCCGTTTTCGATGGCCTTGAGCACCAGGTCGCGGGCGATGGTGTAGCCGCCAATCAATTCGATGACGATATCGATCTCAGGGTTGCTCGCGACTTCGAACACATCAGCGGTAATGGGGGTACCGGTAATCTGGCAGTTCGGGTTCTGCGAGCGCATGGCAATCTGTGCCACTTCAATACCGCGCCCGGCACGGCGGGCGATCTCCTCGGCGTTGCGCTGAAGTACATTGAAGGTTCCGCCACCGACGGTCCCCAACCCACAGATGCCTACTTTGACCGGTTTCACTGTGAACTCCCCATAGAACGGCCGGCACCTGCGCCGACCGTGAAACATGCCGTCACCCCATGACGACGGCGTACTGAATTGATTACTTGCTCTCTGCCAGGGCCAGCTTGGCCACTTGCGGCGCCGGCTGGTAACCCGGAATCACCTGGCCATTCTGTAGAACGATCGCCGGCGTGCCATTTACACCAATCGACTGGCCCAGCTGGAACTGCTTGCTGACCGGGTTGGCGCACTTGGCGGCCTTGATCTCCTTGCCGTCGACCATCTTGTCCAGCGCCGCGCGGCGATCGCTGGAGCACCATACCGCCTGCAACTGCTCATCACCCGGCGAACCCAGCCCCTGGCGCGGGAAGGCGACATAGCGCACTTCGATACCACGACGGTTGAGCTCCGGCACTTCGGCGTGCAGCTTGTGGCAATACGGGCAGGTGGTGTCGGTGAACACGGTGATATGCGACTTGGCTTCACCCTTGGCCGGGTAGACCACCATCTCGCCGACCGGAATGCCGTTGATCAGCTTGGCAATGCCCTGGCGCTCGGTCTTCTCGGTGAGGTTGACCGGCTTGCCGTCCTGGATCTGGAACAGGTAGCCCTGCATGACGAACTGGCCGTCGGCGCTGGCGTACAGCACGCGACCGCCCTGCAGTTTGACTTCGTACAGGCCGTTGAGCGGGCTGCTGCTGACGCTCTCGACAGGCACTTCCAGCTCTAGGTTCTGCAAGGACTTGCGGATCGCCTGCTCGGCACCGGCATTGGCATCGGTGGCCGCGGCGACGGCAAAGGTACTGGCCAGCGCCAGGGCGGCGGCGGCGAAAATCTGGGTCACGCGCATGGGGTACTCCTGAAGGCGGACGGGGCCGTGGGGGCGTTGCTTGACCCTGGCGGGTGGCGAACATTCGGCCCTTGCAACAAACCGTCCAAGCCTACCACAACAAACTGGCGCAGTAGGGGTACTCAGGCACCGGTCGGCGGAACATGAAAAGCATTCATCCACGTGGATGGTGTTCGGCGTGCAACTGCTGCAGCCGGGCCTTGGCCACATGGGTGTAGATCTGCGTGGTGGACAGGTCGCTGTGGCCCAGCAGCATCTGCACCACGCGCAGGTCGGCGCCATGGTTGAGCAGGTGCGTGGCAAAGGCGTGGCGCAGCGTGTGCGGCGACAGCGGCTTGTCGATGCCGGCCACCCGCGCCTGGTGCTTGATACGGTGCCAGAAAGTCTGGCGGGTCATCTGCTCGCCGCGCTGGCTGGGGAACAGCACGTCGCTGGGGCGCCCATTGAGCAGCTCGGCGCGGCCATCGCGCAGGTAGCGTTCGAGCCACACCACCGCCTCCTCGCCCATCGGCACCAGGCGCTCCTTGCTGCCCTTGCCCATCACCCGCAGCACGCCCTGGCGCAGGTTGACCTGGTCCAGGGTCAGGCTGACCAGCTCGGTCACCCGCAGGCCACAGGCATAAAGCACCTCGAGCATGGCGCGGTCGCGCTGGCCGATAGCCTCGCCGAGATCCGGCGCCTGCAACAGGGCCTCGACATCGGCCTCCGACAGCGACTTGGGCAGGGGCCGGCCCAGTTGCGGCATGTCCACCTGCAACGTCGGGTCGACAGCGACCAGCCGCTCGCGCAGCAGGTAACGGAAGAACCCGCGTACCCCGGAAAGAAAGCGCGCGGTCGAGCGCGGCTTGTAGCCCTGGTCGAAACGCCAGGCCAGGTGGTCGAGGATCAGCTCGCGCCCGGCATCAGGCAGTGCCACGCCGTGCTCCTGCAGCCAGCCATTGAACAGCGCCAGGTCGCTGCGATACGAAGCACGGGTGTTGTCGGACAGCCCCTTCTCCAGCCAGAGGGCATCGAGGAACTGGTCGATCAGGGGGTGGTCCAGTGCAGGCATGAAGACTCGGTGGCAAACGACGAAATGACGCTTAGTCTTTCATAACACGGCATGCAGAGGGAGCCCGCGTGAACGAACAGCAAATTCTTTTGAGTGTCGGCGGCATCGGCGCCGCCGCCCTGCTCTGCCAGTGGCTGGCCTGGCGCCTGAAACTGCCGGCGATCCTGTTCCTGTTGCTGTGCGGCATCCTCGCCGGGCCGGTGCTGGGCTGGCTGCAGCCGCAGGCGCTGTTCGGCCCGCTGCTGATGCCGCTTGTGTCGCTGGCGGTGGCGCTGATCCTGTTCGAAGGCAGCCTCACCCTGCACCTGTCGCAATGGCGCGAGATCGGCAGCGTGGTGCACCGCCTGGTCACCGTCGGCGCGCTGAGCACCTGGCTGGTGATCGCCCTGGCCACCCATTGGCTGCTGGGCTTCGACTGGCCCCTGGCGATCCTGTTCGGCACCCTGACCCTGGTCACCGGCCCCACGGTGATCGTGCCCATGCTACGGGTGGTGCGGCCGAAGGCGGCGATCGCCAACATCCTGCGCTGGGAAGGCATTGTCATCGACCCGATCGGCGCGCTGCTGGCGGTGGTGGTCTACAGCTTCATCATCGCCAGCGCCGCCGGCGAAGGCCTCAGCCACAGCCTGGCGACCTTCGCCGGGGTGATCTTCTGCGGCAGTGCGCTGGGGGTTGCCGGTGGCTGGCTGCTCGGGCAGGTCATGCGCGAACAGTGGTTGCCGGAATACCTGCACAACCTGGCCTCGCTGGCGGCGGTGCTGGGCATCTTCATCGCCGCCAACCAGATCGTCCACGAATCGGGGCTGCTGGCGGTCACGGTCATGGGCATGTGGCTGGCCAACATGCCCGGCGTGGACGTGCGGCAGATCCTGCATTTCAAGGAAAACCTCAGCGTGCTGCTGATCTCCGGCCTGTTCATCCTCCTGGCCGCGCGGCTCGACCTGCACGCGTTGCTGGCCCTGGGGCCGGCGGTACTGGGACTGCTGCTGGTGATCCAGTTGCTGGCGCGACCGCTTAACGTGCTGCTGTCGACCCTGGGCTCGCCACTGAGCTGGCGGGAACGGGCATTGCTGGCCTGGATCGCGCCACGAGGCATCGTGGCGGCGGCCGTATCGGCGATTTTCGCCATTCGCCTCGACCAGGCCGGGCACGAAGGCGCGCTGCTGCTGGTGCCACTGACCTTCGCCGTGATCATCGGCACCGTGGTGCTGCAAAGCGCCACCGCCAGGCCCCTGGCGCGCCTGCTGAAGGTGGCGGAACCGGCGCCGAGCGGGTTTCTCGTGGTCGGCGCCAACCCGCCTGCGCGGGTCATCGCCAAGGCCCTACAGCAACTGGGTTGCCGGGTGCTGCTGACCGACTCGAGCTGGGAGAACATCCGCGCCGCGCGCATGGACAACCTGCCGACCTACTTCGGCAACCCCGCCTCGCAGCACGCCGACGCCCACCTCGACCTGGTCGGCCTGGGCCATCTGCTGGGGTTGTCACCGGCGGGCGAGCTCAACGCCCTGGCCTGCGCGCGCTTTCGCCATGACTTTGGCCAGGCCCGATTGTTCGTGCTGGCCAGCGGTCTTGAAAAAAAGCGCAGCGACAAGCATCGGGCCAGCGAGGAACATCGCGGACAATTACTCGGGTCGAGCCCGATGACCTATGGGCAACTGGCCAAGCTGTTGCACCAGGGTGCCGAGCTGTACAGCACCACGTTGACCGAGGCCTTCGGCTGGGACGACTACCAGCACCTGCATGGCCCGCGGGCCACGCTGCTGTTCGCCCGGGACGGGCAAGGCTGGGTGCATGTGGCCAGCCCGGACAACCCGCTCAAGCCGCAGCCTGGGTGGACACTGGTGGCGCTGGTGGAGCCGGAACTGACCGAGCAGCCCGTAGCGCATTGACTTACGAATGGCCCGGCAATCAGGCCAACGGCAGCACCGGCACCGGGCGCTTGTCCTCGTCGATGGCGACGAAACTGAACACGCCATGGATCGCCCGCTCCCGCCCGTCGAGGTACATGTTCTCGACGAACACATCCACCTGCACCTGCAGGCTGGTGTTGCCAACCTTGATCACCGTGCCCACCAGCTCGACGATCGAACCGGCCGGGATCGGGTGCTTGAAGTCGATACGATCGGTGGACACGGTCACCAGTGGCAGCCGGCAGAATCGGGTGGCGGCAATGAACGACACTTCGTCCATCCACGCCAGGGCGGTACCGCCGAACAAGGTGTTGTGGTGGTTGGTGGTGTTGGGGAACACCGCTTTGGTCACGCGGGTCACCGACAGCTCGGTGCGGCGCTGGATTTCCTGGTCTCGGGTGGTCATTTTCGGTCACATCGCAAGGGCGGGTTTCAGAAAACAAAAAAGCAGCCCGAAGGCTGCTTTTTTCTCGCAAGGCGACCTAGGCCGCCAGGCAAACTGTACTCAGGACAGTTTTTCCTTGATGCGAGCGGCTTTGCCGGACAGGTCGCGCAGGTAGTACAGCTTGGCTTTACGCACGTCACCACGACGTTTCACGGCCAGGCTGTCGATCTGCGGGCTGTAGGTCTGGAAGGTACGCTCTACGCCAACGCCGCTGGAGATCTTGCGCACGGTGAAGGCGCTGTTCAGACCGCGGTTACGCTTGGCGATAACGACGCCTTCGAACGCTTGCAGACGCGAGCGGTCGCCTTCCTTCACTTTAACCTGGACGACAACGGTGTCGCCTGGTGCGAAGGTCGGGATCTCTTTGCTCATCTGCTCGGCTTCGAGCTGCTGGATGATCTTGTTGGTCATGCTGTGCTCCTAAGATGGATACTTGATCCACCATCGATACGTTTAACTATCGTCCCGCTCGCGGATGTATTCCTCGAGCAGCTTCTTCTCTTCTCCAGAAAGCGAGCGACTTTCCAGAAGATCGGCGCGTCGTTCGAAGGTCCTACCAAGGGACTGCTTCATCCGCCAACGCCGGATATGTGCATGGTTGCCACTTAGCAACACGTCGGGAACACGCTGATCCGCATACACCTCGGGTCGGGTGTAGTGCGGGCAATCCAGCAGACCGTCGGTGAAAGAGTCTTCCTCCGCCGAGTCCACATGCCCTAAAGCTCCGGGCAGCAGCCGTGTAACCGCATCGATCAGTACCATGGCCGGCAGCTCGCCACCGGAAAGCACATAGTCGCCAATCGACCACTCCTCATCGACATGAGCCTCGATAAAGCGCTCGTCGATGCCTTCATAACGACCGGCGATCAGGATCAACGATTCCTGTTCGGCCAGGCCTTTGACCGCTTGCTGGGTCAGCTTGCGGCCTTGTGGCGAAAGGTAGATCACCTTTGCCGATGCTCCGGTCGCCTGCCTGGCGCTAACCAGGGCGTCTTCCAGAGGCTTGATCTTCATCACCATGCCCGGACCACCGCCAAACGGCCGATCGTCCACGGTGTGGTGGCGATCTGTGGTGTAGTCCCGCGGATTCCAGCAGGTCACTTGCAGCAACCCCTGTTTCACCGCGCGGCTGGTAATGCCGTACTCCGTGATGGCCGAGAACATCTCGGGGAACAACGTGATGACGTCTACGCGAAGGTTACCCATCGTCTAGAAGTCCGCGTCCCACTCAACCCGCATTACGCCTGCTTCCAGGTCGATTGCCAGCACGCATTGCCCGGTATAGGGCAACAGACGCTCGCGATCATCCAGGCTGCCTGCGCAGGGTTTGACCACCATTACATCGTTCGCGCCGGTCTCCAACAGGTGATCGATCTTGCCGAACAGCTGTTCGTCCTGATTGATGACCTTCAGGCCCACCAACTGGTACCAGTAGTACTCGTCGGCTGCCAGGTTGGGCAAAAGGCTCCGCGGTATGCAGATTTCGTAACCGCTCAGAAGACGGGCTTCATCACGATCATCGAGGCCTTTGAGTTTTACGACCAGGCCCTTCTGGGAGCCACGACCGCTGACCAGCTCGACCTGTTTTACCTTGCCTTCGTGCTTGAGCGTCCAGCGCGGATAATCCAACAGGTTTTCAATCGGATCGGTAAAGGAATACACCTTCACCTCGCCGCGAACGCCGTGAACCGAAAAAATCTTGCCAACGACGATGAGGTCGTCAGCCTTTTCTGGCGTCGCGTTCATACTGCTCAGGCTGCAGCCTTGGCAGCTTCCTTCAGCAGCTGAGCAACACGCTCAGACGGCTGTGCGCCCTGGCTCAGCCAGTAGGTGACGCGCTCTTGGTTGACCGACAGCTTGACTTCGGCGCCCGATGCGATCGGGTTGAAGAAGCCAACGCGCTCAACGAAACGGCCGTCACGGGCGTTACGCGAGTTGGTCACGGTCAGGTGGTAGAATGGGCGCTTTTTCGAGCCGCCACGGGCCAGACGAATGGTTACCATGTGAACATCGTTCCTATAGTCGGTGCTGCAAAACTGAATGCCCAATGGGCACACGGGTGCCCAAAAGGCCGCATATTCTCGGGGAATACACGGACATTTGCAAATGCCTTTTTCGGCAATGCCGGGGCCTGCCGATCAGTTCTGCCGGTTTGGGCCACCTCGCGGCGGCCATGATCCCGCCATAGCGGGGGTCTGGCAGACTTCCTCATATAAGGAAGCCCGCCGGATTCTTTTACAGTTTCGGCATGCCGCCACCCGGCAGCATCCCGCCAAGGCCACGCATCATCTTGGCCATGCCGCCCTTGGCGGAGAATTTCTTCATCATCTTCTGCATCTGCTTGTGCTGCTTGATCAAGCGACCGATGTCCTGCACCTGGGTGCCGGAACCGAGGGCGATGCGGCGCTTGCGCGAACCGCTGATCAGGTCGGGGTCGCGACGCTCGGCCGGCGTCATGGAGTTGATGATCGCCTCCATCTGCTTGAACTGCTTCTCGGCCGCGCCCTGGGCATTGCCCATCTGCGACAGGTTCACGCCACCGATGCTCGGCAGCTTGTCCATCAGGCCGCCGAGACCGCCCATGTTCTTCATCTGCTGCAGTTGGTCGCGGAAGTCCTCGAGATCGAAGCCCTTGCCCTTCTTCAGCTTCTTGGCCAGCTTGTCGGCCTTGGCCTTGTCGATGTTCTGCTCGGCCTGCTCGATCAGGCTGAGCACATCGCCCATGCCAAGGATGCGCGAGGCAATGCGATCAGGGTGGAACGGCTCCAGGGCCTCGGTTTTCTCGCCCATGCCGATGAACTTGATCGGCTTGCCGGTGATGGCGCGCACCGACAGCGCGGCACCGCCACGGGCGTCGCCGTCGACCTTGGTCAGCACCACGCCGGTCAGCGGCAGGGCGTCGCCGAAGGCCTTGGCGGTGTTGGCCGCGTCCTGGCCGGTCATGGCGTCGACCACGAACAGGGTCTCGATCGGCTTGACCGCAGCATGCAGGGCCTTGATCTCGTCCATCATGTCGGCGTCGACATGCAGGCGACCGGCGGTATCGACGATCACCACGTCGATGAACTTGAGCTTGGCCTCGCGGATCGCCGCCTCGGCGATGGCCACTGGCTTCTGGCTGATATCGGACGGGAAGAAGGTCACCCCGATATCGTTAGCCAGGGTTTCGAGCTGCTTGATCGCCGCCGGACGGTAGACGTCGGCCGACACCACCATCACGCTCTTCTTCTTGCGCTCTTTCAGGTGACGCGCCAGCTTGCCGGCGGTGGTGGTCTTACCGGCACCTTGCAGACCGGCCATCAGCACCACGGCAGGCGGCGCGGCGTTGAGCGTCAGCTCTTCGTTGGCCGCGCCCATCAGGCTTTCCAGCTCGGCCTGGACGATCTTCACGAAGGCCTGGCCTGGCGTCAGGCTGCGCGACACCTCAGTGCCGACCGCGCGCTCCTTGACGCTGTTGACGAAATCCTTGACCACCGGCAGGGCGACGTCGGCCTCGAGCAGGGCCATGCGCACTTCGCGCAGCGTGTCCTTGATGTTGTCTTCGGTCAGCTTGGCCTTGCCGGTGACATGGCGTAGCGTCTGTGACAGGCGGTCGGTCAGGTTTTCGAACATGGTGATCCTTTCAGGCCCAGTGAAGCCGAGGTTTTTCAGATGCCCAGGTGAACATGTACACGCGCCGGGCAGAGCAAGGCGGCGATTATAGCGGAGACTGCTTCCTACGCACACCTCGCTCAGGACCACCGGCTAGCCCCACGATTGACACGCAGTCTTCCTTGCCCACCGCGATCTATGCCAAACTCCGTCCCTTTAGGGCTTGCCTGCCAGGACTTATGTTCTCTTCACCCAGCCTCATCCCCAATCTGCTCGCCGCCTTCCTCTATCTGGCCGCGTCCGTCTACCAGGCCACCGGGCTGGCCCGTGGCGCCCGCGCCGACAAACGGCTGCTGGGCCTGCTCGGCACGTTGGCGGTGGTCGCCCAGGGCGGCGCCCTGTTCTTCCAGCTGATCACGCCCCTGGGCCTGAGCCTGGACTTCTTCAGCGCCGCCAGCCTGATCGCCGTGGCGGTGATCGGCCTGACCCTGCTCGCCTGCCTGAGCATCCCGGTGGAGAACCTGCTGGTGCTGCTGTTCCCGCTTGGCGCGGTGACCGCGCTGCTGGCCCAGTTCGCCCCGCCCGGCACGGTGCCGCTGATCAACGAAGAGCCCGGCATTCTCGCGCACATCCTGCTGTCGATCCTGGCCTACGGCCTGTTCACCATCGCCGTGTTCCAGGCCCTGCTGCTGTTGCTGCAGGACCACCAGCTCAAACACAAGCATCCGTCCGGGCTGATCCGCAACTTCCCGCCGCTGCAGACCATGGAAAGCCTGCTGTTCGGCTTCCTCTGGGCCGGCTGGGTGCTGCTGTCGCTGTCGCTGATCTCCGGCTGGCTGTTCCTCGACAACCTGTTCGCCCAGCATCTGGTACACAAGACCCTGCTGGCCTGCGTGGCCTGGATCGTGTTCAGCGTGCTGCTGTGGGGCCGTACCCGCCTCGGCTGGCGCGGGCACAAGGCTATCCGCTGGACCCTGGCCGGCTTCTGCCTGCTGATGCTGGCCTATTTCGGCAGCAAGCTGGTCCGCGAATTCATCCTGCATATCTGACGGTCGCCCATGGACACCCTGCCGTACGCCCCGCTGCTCGGCATCATCGCACTGGCGCTGCTGTGGTCGGCGTTGTTCACCGCGGTCGACAGCGCCCGCCAGCAAGCCACTGGCCAGGGCGACGCCACTCTCCCCGCCCAGGGCCTGGTGCTCGGCGCCAGCCTCGGCAAGTTGCTGGTGCTGGGCCTGGCCTGCCTGATCGGCCAGCGCTACGACGGTGAGCACGGTTTCTGGCTGGCGGGCCTCGGGGCCGCCTTCACCCTGCTGGTGCTCGCCGACTACCTGCCCCGCCGCCTGGCCCGCCGCGACCCGCAAGCCTTCCTGAGCCTGGGCGATAACTTGCTTAAATGGCCGCTGGCGCTGCTGCAGCCGCTGGGCTGCCTGCTCGACGGCTGCGCCAAGCAGATCCTGTGCCCGTTCCGCGCGCAACCTACGGCGGTGGCCCTGCATCCGCAAGCAGACGACGACTTCGACGAGGACGGCCCGACTGACAGCACCCGCCACGGCCTGCTCGAAGGCCTGCAGGCACTGGACAAGATCACCGTCAACGACATCCTCGTGCCACGAAACGAAGTCGACGGCATCAACCTCGACGACCCCATCGAACGCATCATCGAGCAACTGATCGTCAGCCGTCACACCCGCCTGCCGGTCTACCACAACGACATCAACCAGGTCGAAGCGGTACTCAACACCAAGCTGATCAGCCACCTGCTGCCGCGAGCCGAGCTGACCCCTGAGAAACTCCAGGCGGCCTGTTACGAACCCTACTTCGTCCCCGAAAGCACCCCGCTGCAGATGCAGTTGCTGAACTTCCACAAGCAGCAGCGGCGCATGGGCGTGGTGGTGGACGAGTACGGCGAGGTGCTGGGCATCGTCACCCTGGAGGATATCCTCGAGGAGATCGTCGGCGAGTTCGAGGACGAGCAGAGCCTGGACAACCCTCACGTCCACCCCCAACCCGATGGCCGCTTCGTCATCGAGGGGACGGCCTCGCTGCGCGAGATCAACCGCACCCTTGGCTGGCACCTGCCCTGCGACGGCGGGCCGAAAACCCTCAACGGGCTGGTCACCGAGGCATTGGAAAGCATCCCGGCAAGCGCGGTATGTCTCAAAATTGGCAGATATCGGCTGGAAATCCTCGAAACCGAGGATAATTGCGCGAGCAAGGTACTGGTCTGGACACTGACTCGCTAGCTATACTCGAAACACGCTTACCCAGCCCTGCCGTCCCGCCCGCTATCCGCACCCAGCGCCCGACGGCCAGTCCGCACCACTGACACGCCCCGCGGTCCTGCTTCAGCACCCCGAACAGCAACCGCTCACCGCCTATCCCCTGGGCTATCGTCAGTCGCGCGACCAACAACAATACGCTCCGGCTCCCGTGTGCCCGTCACATGGGCCGTGCCCCATGGAGCATGACTGTCAGGGACCTTCGCATGACTACCAGCAGCACCTACGCCGAACCTGCCTCGGCAATACCGGTCAATTCGCCGGCCCGGGTGGCCACCGCCAGTTTCATCGGCACCGCCATCGAGTTCTACGATTTCTACGTCTACGCCACCGCCGCCGCGCTGGTGATCGGGCCGGTATTCTTCCCGTCAGGCTCCGGCACCGCGCAGATGCTCGCGGCCTTTCTCACCTTTGGTATCGCCTTCCTCGCCCGCCCGCTGGGCTCGGCGCTGTTCGGCCACTTTGGCGACCGCATCGGGCGCAAGTCGACGCTGGTCGCCTCGCTGCTGCTGATGGGCGTGTCCACCACGCTGATCGGCGTGCTGCCCGGCTATGACAGCATCGGCGTCTGGGCGCCGATCATCCTTTGCCTGCTGCGCTTCGGCCAAGGCCTGGGGCTGGGCGGCGAATGGGGTGGCGCGGCGCTGCTGGCCACCGAGAACGCGCCACAGGGCAAGCGCGCCTGGTTCGGCATGTTCCCGCAGCTGGGCCCGTCGATCGGCTTTCTCGCCGCCAACGGCCTGTTCCTCACCCTGGCCCTGGTGCTCAGCGACGAGCAGTTCCGCGAATGGGGCTGGCGCATTCCGTTCCTGCTCAGCGCGGCGCTGGTGCTGGTCGGCCTGTACGTGCGCCTGAAGCTGGAGGAAAGCCCGGTGTTCGCCAAGGCGGTCGCCCGTCACGAACGGGTGAAGATGCCGGTGGTCGACCTGTTCGCCCGCTACTGGCTGCCGACCCTGCTGGGCGCCGCGGCCATGGTGGTGTGCTATGCGCTGTTCTACATCTCCACGGTATTCTCGCTCAGCTATGGCGTGACCACCCTCGGCTACAGTCGCGAGACCTTCCTCGGCCTGCTGTGCTTCGCGGTGGTGTTCATGGCCCTGGCCACGCCGCTGTCGGCCTGGCTCAGCGACCGTTACGGGCGCAAGCCGGTGCTGGTGGTCGGCGGCCTGCTGGCGATCGCCTCGGGTTTCACCATGGAACCGCTGCTGACCTCGGGCTCTACCACGGGCGTGGCGCTGTTCCTGGCCATCGAGCTGTTCCTGATGGGGGTGACCTTCGCGCCGATGGGCGCGCTGCTGCCCGAGCTGTTCCCGACCCATGTGCGCTACACCGGCGCCTCGGCGGCCTACAACCTGGGCGGTATCGTCGGCGCCTCGGCGGCACCGTTCTTTGCCCAGAAGCTGGTGAGCATGGGGGGATTGAGCTGGGTGGGAGGGTATGTGTCAGTGGCGGCGGTGATCAGCCTGATTGCCGTGTTGTGCCTGAAAGAGACGCGCAATACCGAGCTTTGAAGCAATCGCGGGGCAAGCCCGCTCCCACGCCAGGCTGATACTGGCGTGGGAGCGGGCTTGCCCCGCGATCGTTTCAGGTCAGAACTCGACTTTCACGGCTTGCGAAGCACGGGTCGCCTTGGCCCGGGCGGCCTCGACCGACTCGTCGCGAGCCAGGCACACGCCCATGCGGCGGGTGCCGTTGATCTCCGGCTTGCCGAACAGGCGAATGGCGGTATCCGGCTCGCTCAGGGCGGCGCCGAGGTTGGCGAAGCTGGTCTGCTGCGACTGGCCTTCCGGCAGGATCACCGCCGAGGCCGATGGACCGAACTGGCGCACCACCGGGATCGGCAGGCCGAGAATGGCCCGGGCATGCAGGGCGAACTGCGACAGGTCCTGGGAGATCAGGGTCACAAGGCCGGTGTCGTGCGGACGCGGCGAGACCTCGCTGAACCACACCTGGTCGCCCTTGACGAACAGCTCCACGCCGAACAGACCACGCCCGCCCAACGCGTCGGTGACCGCCTGGGCCACCCGCTGCGACTCGGCCAAGGCCTTCGGGCTCATGGCCTGGGGTTGCCAGGACTCCTGATAGTCGCCCTTCTCCTGACGGTGACCGACCGGCGCGAGGAAAGTGGTGCCGCCCACATGGCGCACGGTCAGCAGGGTGATCTCGTACTCAAAGTCGATGAAGCCCTCGATGATCACCCGGCCCTTGCCGGCGCGGCCACCTTCCTGGGCGTAGTCCCAGGCTTTTCGCAGGTCATCGTCGCCACGCAGCAGGCTCTGGCCCTTGCCCGAGGAGCTCATCACCGGCTTGACCACGCACGGGTAGCCCAGGTCGGCCACGGCCTTGGCGTAGTCCTCGTAGGTGTCGGCGAAGTGATACGGCGAAGTCGGCAGGTCGAGCTCTTCGGCCGCCAGGCGGCGGATGCCTTCGCGGTTCATGGTCAGCTGGGTGGCGCGGGCGGTGGGCACCACGTTGAAGCCTTCGTTTTCCAGCTCGACCAAGGTGGCGGTGGCGATGGCCTCGATCTCGGGCACGATGTAGTGCGGCTTCTCAGCCTCGATCACCGCGCGCAGGGCGACGCCGTCGAGCATGTTGATCACATGGCTGCGGTGCGCGACCTGCATGGCCGGCGCGTTGGCGTAACGGTCCACGGCAATCACCTCGACACCCAGGCGCTGCAGCTCGATCACCACTTCCTTGCCCAGTTCGCCGCAGCCGCACAGCAGTACACGGGTCGCGGTGGGCGACAATGGGGTTCCGATACGGGTCATTTCAGGTCCTCGAAGGCGTCCGGGGCCGCGCCACGCTGGCTGCCGCCCGCTGAAAAATGGACCGGTATTCTACATCAGGATGTGGCCACCGCGCGCCGTGCCCGCCAGGCCATGATCAACCAGACCGCCGTTACCCCGGCGAACTTCGAGGCCAGCGCTGTGCCGATCACCGCCGGGGTCAGCGCGCCGATCATGCCGAAGAAGATGAAGGTGTCGACCGGGATGCTCAGCGCCGAACTCAGCCACAGGCGGTCACGCAAAGGCCGTCGGGTGACGCTGAACACCAGCCAGTCGATCAGCTCGGAGACGAAGAACGCGGTGGCGCTGGCCAGGGCGATGGCCGGCTCCGACGTCGCGTAGGACAGCACCAGCGCCGCCAGCATGGCCAGCAACGCGCCGTGGCCGTAGCGGGTCTGCACCATGTCGCGCAGGATGAACACCAATCCGCCCCAGGCGGACCAGATCACGTCCAGGTGCGGTGCGCTGGAAAAGGCGTAGTTGATCAGCACCACGCTGCTGATGTAGGCGATGAGATAGAACATGGTCTTTGCGTTCGGTGGGCCAGCCGCACAGATTAGCGCCGGCCCCATCGTGGGACAAGCCCGCTCCCACGCCACCGGCGTCCCGTGTTACAGGCCAATCACCAGCCCCGCCGCCAGCGCCCGCTCATGGCATTTCTTGAGCACCTCCCGGCGCTGCTCGTTGTCCATCCGCCCCCAGCGGGTGATCTCGTCCACCGTGCGCTGGCACCCGGTGCAGATATCCTGCTCGTCCAGCGCGCAGATGCTGACGCAGGGCGAGGCCACGGGCCGTTCGTCAGTCTTCATCGATCACCAGCTCACGCGCATAGCGCTGGGCGTTGTGCACGTAGTGCGCGGCGCTGGCCTCGAGCATGCGCTTCTGCTGCTCGGTAAGCTCGCGCACCACTTTGCCCGGCGAGCCCATCACCAGCGAACCGTCGGGAATTTCCTTGCCTTCGGGGATCAGCGCATTGGCGCCGATGATGCAATGCTTGCCGATCCGCGCCCCGTTGAGAATCACCGCGTTGATGCCGATCAGGCTGTAGTCCCCGACCATGCAGCCGTGCAGCATGGCGTTGTGGCCGATGGTCACGCCACGGCCGATGGTCAGCGGCGCCCCCATGTCGGTGTGCATCACCGTGCCGTCCTGGACGTTGCTGTCCTCGCCGATGTCGATCAGCTCGTTGTCGCCGCGCAGCACCGCGCCGAACCAGACGCTGGCGCGGGCCTGCAGGCGCACCTTGCCGATCAGCGTGGCGTTGGGCGCGGTCCAGCTCTCGGGATGGGTCTCGACCCGCAGGTCGCCCAGGCGGTATTTCATGTATCGCTCCTCACGGTTGAACGCGGTGGCGGGGTGTACCCCGCTCAGTTCTTGATGAAACGCTCGGGTGGCTGGTGCAGGCTGATGCCGGCATCGAACAGCAGGTTGACCAGTTCGACGATCATAATCGCCGACAAGCCCCAGATCTTGTAGTCGCCGTAACGGTAGCTGGGCACGTACCAGCTGCGCCCCTGGTAGTCGATGCGATGGGTGTGATCACGGGGATCCTGACGGAAGAACGCCAGCGGCACGGTGAACACTGCGGCAATTTCGGCGTCATTGGCGCGGTACTCGACATAGTCGGGGATCAAACCGACGAACGGTGTCACCTTCAGGCCGTGCAACGAGATCACCGGGCTCAGCGGCCCGATCACCTCGACCAGCCCGGGCGGCAGGCCGATTTCTTCCTCGGCCTCGCGCAGGGCGGTGAACACCAGGTCGGGGTCTTCCGGATCGCGCCGACCGCCAGGAAAGGCAACTTCGCCGCCGTGGGTCGACAGGCCCTGGGCGCGCAGGGTCAGCACCAGCTCCGGCTCTTCGCTACGGGTAATGGGCAACAACACCGCCGCTTCTGGGAAACGGCGGTCCGTCTCCAGTGACGCGGGGGTATGGTTGCTCATTCGGCGAAGAAGCTCATCCAGCATTACGCACTCTCGTGTCCAAGGCCTGCCTTGCATGATGCACCAAAGCCGCGAGGCACCCAAGCCCCGCCCGCAGGCCGCTTGCGGTGGGCGGGCCGGGCGCGCCAAGATAGTCCGACCCCATTGGAATGAATGTAAGCATGAAATTCTGCAGCGCGTGCGGCCAACCGGTCACCCAGCGGATCCCCGAAGGCGACAGCCGCCTGCGGTATGTCTGCGACCATTGCCAGACCATCCACTACCAGAACCCCAACATCGTCGCCGGGGTGCTGCCCACCTGGCGTTCCCAGGTGCTGCTGTGCCGCCGCGCCATCGAGCCGCGCCGGGGCTTCTGGACCTTGCCCGCCGGGTTCATGGAGAACGGCGAGACCCTGGATGCCGCCGCCCGTCGCGAAACCGTTGAGGAGGCCTGCGCCCGGGTCGCCGAGATGAGCCTGTACCAGCTGTTCGACCTGCCGCACATCAACCAGGTACACGTGTTCTTCCGTGCCGAGCTGGCCGACCTGGACTTCGCCGTGGGCATCGAGAGCCTGGAGGTGCGCCTGTTCGAGGAACACGAGATCCCCTGGGGCGAGCTGGCTTTCCGCACCGTCACACGCACACTAGAATGCTATTATCGCGACCGCATCAGGCAGCACTACCCCATAGGCCATGAATACCTGCCGCCGATGAACGTTTCGTCGCCCACCATTTAAGTCTTCAGGGATACGGTTTCATGCGCTGGCTGCTTGCCCTCTTCTGCCTCAGTGTCGCCTCGGTGTCGCAAGCCGCCTTCACCGAGACCATCATCCGCAAGACACCGTCGGCCGTGCAGTCGCCGGCCCAGCCCGCCACTGGCGGCGCCCAGCAGGAACGGCTGATCGACAAGGTGCTGGTGATCAAGTCCGAACGCCGCCTGCAGTTGATCAGCCGCGGCGAGCCGCTCAAGACCTACCGCATCTCCCTGGGCAAGCAGCCCAAGGGCGCCAAGCAGCGCGAGGGCGACAAGAAGACCCCCGAAGGGCTGTACTGGCTTGACTGGCGCAAGGTCAGCGACCGCTACAACCTGGCCATGCACATCTCCTACCCGAACATCACCGATGCCGCCAAGGCCCGCAGCGAAGGCGTGCCCCCCGGCAGCATGATCATGATCCACGGCACGCCGATCAACGAGGAGTACCCCGAGTGGTACTTCCACACCCTCGACTGGACCGAGGGCTGCATCGCCATGCGCAATGACGACATGCGCGAGGTGTGGAGCATGGTCAAGGACGGCACGCTGATCGAAATCCGGCCCTGATCCTCTCGACTCATCCGATTACGACGAAGGCCTGTCCTGCTCACGCAGGGCAGGCCTTTCTCTTTCGCCGTCAAACTCCGTTTCTGTAGATATCTGCTCACTTTTCCTACGCGACAAAGAGCATTCCTTCCCACAAAGTGATGGCATTGAGCCACATAAACGCCATCAACAGTCTTCTTAAAATTCCCGCAAATGATTACTCGATTTCGTACATCACTTGCGAGGTTCTCATGCAAAATCCTGCTCCCAAAACCAGTCCCGACACTTTACGCTGGGCTGTCTTTCTCGCCCTGCTGGGCACCACCCAGGTCCAAGCGCAAGGCGCCCTGACCCCGGCGCCGGGCCCTGGCGGTACCCCGATCATCGACAATGGCCACGGCGTTCCGGTGATCGACATCGTCGCACCCAATGCCAGCGGCCTGTCGCATAATCAGTTCCTCGACTACAACGTCGGCAGGCAAGGTCTGGTGTTGAACAACGCCCTGCAGGCCGGGCAATCGCAACTGGCCGGCCAGCTCGGCGCCAACCCGCAGTTCCAAGGCCAGGCCGCCTCGACCATCCTCAACGAGGTCATCAGCCAGAACGCCTCGAAAATCGAAGGCGCGCAGGAAATCTTCGGGCAGAAAGCCGATTACCTGCTTGCCAATCCCAACGGCATCACGGTCAACGGTGGCAGCTTCATCAATACGACCCGCGCGGGCTTCGTGGTAGGTAATGCGCACGTCCAGGATGGGCAGGTCAAACATCTCGACAGCCGTGATGCCCGCGGCGCCCTCAATGTGCTGGGGCGTGGCCTGAGCAATGGCGAAGGCGCCTTGGCGCTTATCGCGCCACGTATCGATGCCAAAGGCTTGCTGTTGGCCAAGGACGACCTGAACCTCACCGTCGGACGTAATACTGTCGATGCCGAAAACCGCGCTGTGCTGCAGCATCTGCCTGGCGTATCCGGATCCATTGACGCCAGCCTGCTCGGCTCGATGCGCGCCGGTCAGATTCGCATCGTGAGCACTGCCGAGGGCGCGGGTGTGCAGATCGGTGGGATGAACCTGCACGCGGAACGTGGTGACCTGAGCATCCAGTCAGCCGGTAACCTGGTGGTGCAAGGCGACGAACTACTCCAGACCAACCTCACCAGCAGCAACGGCAAGCTGGCGCTGAGCGCTGCGCACGATTTGCAGTTCACTGCGGCCAATGGCAAGGGCCGGCAAGTCGAGCTCAACGCTGGGAAGAACCTGACGCTCGATACCATTACCCGCGAAACCTTGCAGAAGGACCCTGTCGACTGGGTGAAGAAGAGTTGGTTCGTCACCACCGAAAGCCGCAAGGGCCTTACCGAGACCACCGATCGCAAGATTGTGAGCAGTCGCCTTGTGGCGCAGGACGATCTGGACCTGCTGGCAGGTAATGACCTGACGCTGACCGCCGCACAGCTTGAAGCAGGAAGCACCCTTAACCTGCGCAGTGGCAACAAGATGACGATCGGCGCCGGCCTGGAAAGCCGCGATACCAAGGAACAGCACAGCCACACCATTTACCTTGACCGCACAGACACTGACGGCACGTCGCACACAGAGCAGGTCAAAGCCAGCACGCTCAAGGGCAACAAACTCGTTGCGCATGCCGGCAGCGACATGCAGGTCAGTGGCTCACACCTCAATGCCAAGCACCACCTCCAGCTGGACAGCAAGGGCGACTTGACCATTGAAAGCGCCGAGGAAAACGACCAGGGTCATCGCATCACTGGTGTTCGCGACTTCGTTGCCAGCGCCGGGGAAACGGCAACGGATTCAGGCCAGTACTCCGCGAAAATCGGTTACGAGCATTTGCACAAGGATGAAAATACAGCCTTGACTCGCCAGGTGGCGAGTTCGGTCAGTGCCGGCACCGTTTCCTTGGCCAGTGCTCGCAAGCTGACGCTCAAGGGCTCCGAGGTTCAAGCGAATGCCGGCAGTCTCACCGCCAACGCCAACGACATCGAACTTGCAGCGGCCTACGATAACGAGAGCAGACACACCCTCGACACCACCCGCGGCGCGGCGCTGAGTGCCACCATCGGGACCGAGCGTGTCGGCGTGAGCATCGACGGCTACCAGGGTCCGACCGTCGAGCTCCAAAGTCAGTCCACCGTTCAACGCAGCACGCTGAAATCAAGCGGTGACATGAAGATCGATGCCGCAAAGCTGGTTACCTCTGCCGCCCAGGTGCAGGCGCAAGGATCGCTGGAAATAAATGCTGACACGATCGACAACCAGGCGGCAGCCGACACCACGGTACGCGAGACCCTCCTGAGCAAGTGGGATGGAGGCCTGGGTGTCAGTGCCGACTATGCATACGTGACAGATCGCGCCAAGTACGCCTTCGACCATTTGCGCCAGTTGGCTACAGGCCAGAAAGCCGAATCGACGCTCAACGATTCGCAGAAGCCAAACCTGGAGGCAAAGCTGGCCCTGGAGCACCAGTCGCTCAAGCAGAGGGACACCACCAGCACGGCGCAGGTCAGCACATTCGAAGCAGGGCGTGTCATCGTTCAGGCCTATGACAGCATCAAGGACGAGGGCACCGACTACAACGCCAAGGCGGGTGATCTGCGGATCGTGGCGGGCGAACACCAGATGCTGGCCGCCAGTGATCGCACTACCCGTGAAACAAGCCGCGTCAACGCAGGCGGTAACCTGCGCGTGGACAGCAAGACCTTGACGGATGTCAACGGCACGCTTGAAGGGCATGGGGGCTCCGAGGCGAGCCTGGGAGAAACCACGCTCGCCCGCGTTGGCAGTCTGCAGGGCAAGCATGGGGTTCAGGTGGCGCTCACGGGTAACGGACACTACGAGGGTGCCCGCATCGACGGCGGCGAGGGTGCGGTGCGCCTGGATAGCCAAGGTGACCTGACACTGGCGGCTGTTCATGACCGCACCGTGGAGAAAACCACGACACTGGACGCAGGCCTGGCGCTGAAGGCGGGTGTCAACCTGATCGGAGCCAATGGCGGGGCGCAGGGTACTCTCAAACACCACACGCACGAGGCTCAGAACAGCAAGGCGCGAGTCGCGCAAATCGACAGCAAGCATGAGGTTGGGCTCTCCAGCCATGGCGACCTGCGTCTGGAGGGAACGCGCATCGGTAGCGGCACCGTGGCCACCGGCGATATCACGCTGCACAGTGAGGGTCTGCTGACCGTGGCCGCAGCCGGCGATACCGAAACCAAGGTGGGCGGTACCTGGGGTGGCAAACTGGATGGCTCGGGGAGCGCTGTGGGTGGCGGTCTGGGCGCTGAAGGCACCTTTGGCCGGACCAGCCAGGAAAAGCGTACCGCCGTCGGCGCGACGTTCGACAGTAACGGGGCGGTGAAGCTCACGAGCCTGGCCAGCAATGATGCTGCCCTCAACGTGCAAGGGTTGCAGGCCAGTGCTCGGAAGATCGGCCTCGAGGCTCGCAATGGTGGCGTGTTGATCGAAGCCGCAGGCAACACCGAACAACACGACAACCTCGATATCACCCTCGGCGCCGGAGCCAAGCTTTCAGCAATAGGACTGGGAGGCGCGAACGCCCTGGTCCAGCTTGACCTGGACACAAGCAACAACACGACCTGGAGCGACAGCCGTCTGCGCGCCGACACAGTCGAGTTACAGAGTAAAGGCGATACCCGTATCGAAGGTGCCCAGGTCGAAGCCCATCATGTCGCAGGCGAAATCGGTGGCGATCTGCTGGTGGCAAGTCGCAAGAACCAGACTGACGCCAAGGCCCTCAATGCCGATATCAAAATGAACCAGAAAGACGCCGCAGACGCTTCCGGTGATGCCAAGCCATCACTGGCGGACGCCTTCGACAAAGGCGACATCGGCGAAATCGTCAGTGCGCTCTGGAGCACGGTCACCGACAAGGTCACGCCGGCAATCAAGGGAGGCCTCTCCAGGAAGCTTGACGATACCGTCACACAACAGACCACCCTCTCCGGCACACAGGGCATCGACCTGGGCGTCGGGGGCACAACCCATCTTGTCGGCGCCAAAGTACAGGCCAGCGATGGCAAGGTCGACGTCGGGAGCAGCATTACCCGACAGAACCTCAGCGGCCGCGACTATCAGGAGGATACCAAGGTCAACGTAGACCTGACGCCAGGGGGCCTGACAAAGAGTGCGGTCGGCTTCTTCACCAGCCTGTTCCATGGCAAGGGTGAAGGCAACAGCAACAACAAGCCGTACGAAAGCAGTGGCCACGACACCACCACCGAGTACGTCTCGCAAATTGAGCAGGGCCGCAAGCGCTGAGGCGCGAACACCTGGCAAGCAGCGGCCCACAGGCCGCTGCACCTCCCCATCCAACCCTGAATCGCCGAGCTGGCGAGGACCGGTATCGGACCCAGACCCATGAACACCCGCACTTTCAGCCGCGTCTCATACCGAGCCGCGAGCATCCTGCTTGCCAGTATCTTCCTGGCCTGCCCATCGGCGGTAGTAGCGGCTCCACGCTGGATCGATCCGGCCGGCCAGGACCTACGCGACCAACAGCAGTCACTGCGAAAACTGGAACAGGACCGACGGCTCGAACGCTGGGAACATTCACGGCCCATCGACAGAGCACACCGAAGCGAAACACCGTCCACCGAACAGGGTCAACGCTGCTGGGCAGTGAGTGGCGTGCGACTGGCGGGCAACCGAACACTTCGGTCCCAGCACCTTGAACCCACCGTACGCGCCTTGTCGTCCTCATGCATGGGCGCAGCAGAAATCGACCGATTGCTCAAGGCAATCACCCAGCAGTACGTGCAGGCCGGCTATCCCACCAGCCGCCCCTACGTTGCACGCCCCCCTGAACATGGCGCCCCACTGGATATCGTGATTGTCGAGGGCTTCATAGAATCGATCGAAATCACTGACCAGGGCCTGCCCCTGTCACTGGGCAACGCGTTTCCAGGCACACTCGGCCGCCCCCTGCATTTGCCGGATCTTGAGCAAGGCCTCGACCAACTTAATCGTCTGCGCGCCTACGACCTGGAAATGGCCCTGCTGCCTGGGGAGTTGCAAGGGGGGACCCGCGTCGTGATCAAACCTCGGCAGGTCTGCTCACGCGTGCACCTGGACGCCAGCATCGACAACCGTGGCGGTGAAACGACCGGCCGCCATCGTCTGAACCTGGGCCTGGGCCTGGACAGCCCGCTGGGTTTGAACGACGACCTGCGCCTGTCGTTCAACCGGACCGTTTTCGAAGCACCAGGACAAACCGAAGGCTTGAGCCTCCATTACAGCCTGCCTCACGGTCCCTGGACCTTCAGCCTCAACGCCAGCCAGATGCGCTACAGTGCCCCGTTGCCCCGGACCCGCTACAGCAGCAATGGCGAGAACGAGTTTTTCGGCCTTGGCGCGGAGCGTGTGCTCTGGCGCAATCGCCAAGGCATGCTCAGTGCCAGCACCCGCGTGGACCGCAAGGCATTGACCAACCGCTTTGGCCCGGTGGTACTGGCGCTGCAGAGCCCGACCCTGAGTACCGTCGATGCCGGCCTCAATCTGCTGTGGCTGGAGAGCGGGCTATGGAACCTGTACCTGGGCGTGAGTAAGGGCGTGGACTGGTTCGGCGCCGACCAGCCCCACCACAACAAGCGTGCGCCCCGTCCGGACTTCACAAAGTACCGCGCCAACCTCCTGCACCTGCGCCAAGGCCCTGCCGAGCACCCATGGCGTTGGCAGAGTGAACTGGCCCTGCAATTCAGCACCGATGTCCTGCCCGCGATCGAACAGCAGCAGCTCAGCGATCACTCGGCCGTGCGCGGTTTTCGTCAGCACAACGTGACCGGCGCCAGTGCCGCCGTCTGGCGCAACACCCTCAGTCAGCCGCTGCCCTCGGGTTGGACCTGGCCTGTGCAAGCACGCCCATCGATAGGCCTTGACCATGGCTGGGCCCGCTATATGCGCGAGAGTCCCTCCCAGCGCCTGACCGGTGCCTCGGTGGGTATTGAACTGATCGTCCCACGCAGCAGCCTGCGCCTGGACTACCAGCGCGCCCTGCATGCCAGCGATCGACGGCGCAAGGCGTTGGAACACGGTTTCTGGATAGCCCAGTGGTCCCTGAGCATTTGAGCTACCAGCTCAGCCCACGCTGCCCAATAGTGTCTTCCGGCCCCAGCCATTGCAGGCCGCGCAGCACCGGGGTCAGGCCGGCATCGGCCGACATTGCGAAATCGAGCTGCGCCCGCCGTGCCACCAGGTCGGCCTCCAGGCCGAGCTGGTGTTGGCCTTGGCGAACCAGCCCCGCGACCAGCCGCCAGCCCTGGCGACAGTCCATTTCCAGCGTCCCCTGCCCCAATCCCAGGGACCACGGGGCGCTCAAGGCCAGGTCGGCCACCGTGATCCGCCCTTCGGCGGCCAGGCAACGCTCCCCCGAGCCTTGCAGGCTGATGCCCCCTTGCCACTGCCCGGTCAGGCGGTATCCCAGGGCCGCGCTGGGCTGCGCGCCCACTGCCTGCAGCCCGGCCTGCCAACGCCACGGCCAGCCGCTCAGGCGCCCTTGCCAACCCTGACCTTGAAAAACCAACCGAACCTGCAGGTCGCGCTGCCATGCTCGCCACGTCCATTGCACCGGTCCTGCCGCACCCAACCGCTCGGCCTGCCCTTGCCACAGGCTGCCGCTCACGCCCTCGGCCGGTAGCCCGAACCCGGCGACCAACCAACGCGCTGGCAGCTCGGCCAACAGCGTCAGGCAGAACACCAGGGCCATCCACAGGCCAGCCCGCCGCTTCATGGCCGCAGCCGCACGGTAAAGCGCAGCCCCTCGGTGTCCCGCTCCAATCCCCACTGCAAAGGCCGCGCGCCATCATCGCGCAGGGCCTGCAACCAGCCTTGCAGCGCCTGGGCATCGGCCACCTTGCCACGCGCCAGCCAGCCTTCGTCCTCGGGCTGCACCTCGGCGAGCTCGATGTGTCGCGCCTGGGCCGACTGGTGCAGCCCTTCCAGGGTCAATGCGGGTTGCTGCGCTTGCGCCGTCAACGATTCGGCCAGCGCCCGCCACTGCGCCTGCTCACGCCAATAGGCGATGCCCTCGCGCAGCGCCAGCAGCGCAACCAACAGCGCGACGACTCCCCAGGCCAGCGATAGCCGATGCTGCTGCAACCATTCACGGTTCATGCTGCGCTCCCCAAGTCGAACACCACGCGGCGTTCCTCGTCTTCCACCTGGACGTGCACGCCAATCGCCGTGGCCATGTCCTGCCAGGGCGCGCCTGTGCCCTCGCCTTCCAGCTCCAGGTGCCAGCGCTGGCCGTCGTACCGCACCGTCCGCACCTGCCAGCCAGGGTGATCGTTCAACCAGGCATGGACCTGCGCCTGCACCGCGTCGAGCAGACGCAGGCGCACCTGGCTTTCACCGGCGTCGTCCCGCAGGCGCTTGAGCGCCAGCGCCGCCTGGCGTGGTGTCGCCTGGGGACCGGTCACCGCCAGCACCTGGGCGCGATAGACCTGGGCCTGTCGCCACTGTTGCGCACACCAGAGTCCGCCCCACGCCAGGGCTAGCGCCAGGCAGGCGACGGCCAGGCGCGAATGCCCGCCCTGCAAGCGCGGGCGTGAGCGGGCCTGTCGCGCCTCGAACACCCCCGACAGGCCATCGAGCGGCGCCAGCACTTCTGGCCATGGGCCCTCGATGCATTCAGCGTCGTCGGCCAGCCAGTCCAACGTAGGCGGCAAACCGAGCACCTGTGGCCAGGCCAACCAACGTGCCTGGGCCTTGTACAGACTCACCGTCCCTCGCCGCCAATGCCAACCCGACGCACCCACGCTGTCGGGCAGCAGCTGGAACTCAGCCCAGCAACGCTCCACCGGCAGCGCCCAGGCGGAGCACTGCGCACGCCATTCATCCAGCCTCGCCCGCGCCACCACCAGCAATTGCACCTGCCCCGCGTGACGCCCGATACAGGCACACAGCACATCATCGGCGCCTTGCAGCAAGCGGTCCTCGACCAGCAACGGCCACTCTTCGCGCTTGAGCCCGGGCGGCGCGGCCAGCTGGAAGTGGCTGCACTGCTCGCCGGGAACGATCAGGGCGACGCGCGCCTCGAGCCCTGGCGGTGGCTCCCCCAGTCCCTCGCGCACCGGACGGCCCTGGATCACCAGCAGCCACTCCCAGACCTCGCCTGGACGCAGCAACAGCCAGGGTTGTGCCGGCGCCCGGCGGCGCCATTCAAGCTTCATGAGCGCCCCCAGGGCAGAACGAAGGTGCAGGTAGACGGTGCTCCATCACGCACTAGCTCCACGCGCACACCCCGTCCGGGGTGCGCCGGTTGTTCGGAAGGCCAGGCCAGCCAGCGGCCGGACTGGTGGTAGAGGATGTTCATCGCGCTGACCCGCTCCAACCGCTCGCGCATCACCCATTGCGGGGCTGCGGCGGCGTAGAGTTCGGCCGAGGTTTCCAGCAGCAGGCGCTGTTCGCGAGACTCGAAACGCAAACGCTGGCGTTGCAGGCGCGAGCCGCCCTCGGCCTGGGGCCAGGCAGCGGCGGCCACCCACAGCAGTTGCTGGCGGTCGGGTTGCCAGTCGAGCCAGCGCGGCGCCAGCGGCAGGCGCTGTTCATACAGGCGGCGCAGCACCGGGCTATCGAAACGCCGCTCCAGGGCCAGGCAGAAATCCAGCACGCCGGTTTCGCGCACCTGTTCGTCAAGCCGCTCGCGCACCTTCAGCCAACCGTTGACCAGCGCCGACAGCAACACCCCGAGTAATGCAGTGAGGGCCAGGGCCACCAGCAGTTCGATCAGGGTCATGCCTGCCTGGCGCCGCTTCATGGCCGCTCCAGGAACACGGTGTACTGCCCCAGCGGCAGGCGCTGGTCGCGGTCGGCATGCAGCAACAGTTCGCCACGACGCAGGTCGCGCACCCCGGTACGACGCAACTGCAGCTGCCAATGGCAGGCCTGCCCGCCCTCGACCAGCACGCCGCTGTCCTGGTTGGCCGCCGGCCAGTACTGCTCGACCGCGAAACGCGCCTGCAGCTCGCGGGCGCACAGCAGGCCCAGGCGATGCTGCTGCACGGTGTCCTGCACGGCCAGGCGCTGGCGCAGGACCTGGCTGGTGATCACCGCCAGGACCGCGGCGATGCCCAGGGCCACACTCACTTCGAGCAAGGTGAAGCCCCGTTGCCCGCGTTTCATGGCATCACGCTCACGCGCAACTGGCCGCTGCGGTCCCAGTCCCAACGCCGGCCGCCCTCGGCCCAGCGCCAGCGCACAGTGCCCGGGCGGGCCCAGCCATCGGGGGTGAACAGCAGCACGGGCGTCTGGCTGGCTGGCCAGTCCGGGCGCAGGCCCTTGGGCCAATCGCCCAATGCAACGGCTTCCACCTGCCATTGATCACCTTGACGGCGCACGAACTCAGGCCGCTGACCGTTCCAGCGTATCCCCCGCAGTTGCCCGGCATGGCGCGCCAGGTCGGCCTGGGCCACAGTGGCGGCGGCCAGGCGGTCGAGGGCCTGGTCGACACTGCTCCTGCCGCTGTCGAGCCAGGCCACCGCCAGGCTGGTCATCAGTGCGGCGATGGCCAGCACCACCAGCAGTTCGAGCAGGCTGAAGCCACACTGTTGGATCGGGGTAGCGTGGGAGCGGGCTTGCCCCGCGATGGCGATGGCATGGCCAACATTGCCATCGCGGGGCAAGCCCGCTCCCACGCAGTTGCGCTCATTTCGGGCACGCATTTCAGAGCGCCCAGTTGCCCAGGTCGGCATCCAGGCCTTCACCACCAGGCTGGCCATCGGCGCCCAGCGAATAGACATCGACCCGGCCATGCTCGCCGGGCATGCGGTACTGGTACGGCGTACCCCACGGATCCTCTGGCAGTCGACGGATATAGCCATCGCTGCGCCAACTGCGCGGCAGCGGTTCCTGGGTCGGTTTCTTCGCCAGCGCCGCCAGGCCCTGTTCGTTGCTGGGGAAGCGCAGGTTGTCCAGGCGGTACATGTCCAGCGCCTGCTCCAGGGTCGCAAGGTCGGCCATGACCTTCTGCTTCATGGCCTTGTCCTGGTTGCCCAGCACGCTGGGCGCGACCACGGCGATCAACAGGCCGATGATGAAGATCACCACCATGATCTCCATCAGCGTGAAGCCACCCTGGCGGTTGCGTCGTTGTTGCATGAGAAGTCTCCTTGTCACAGTTGCAATCCCTGGTTGAGCTGCATGATTGGCAGCAGCACCGCCAGCACGATGAACAGCACCACCGCGCCCATCACCAGGATCATCAGCGGTTCGAACAGCGCCATGGCGGTGTCCACCTGGCGGGCGAAGCCGCGCTCCTGGTCATCGGCCACGCGTTCGAGCATGTCGGCCAGGGTGCCGCTGGCCTCGCCGCTGCCGACCATGTTCACCAGCAGCGGCGGAAACTGGCCGGCGCCGTCCAGCGCCCGGTGCAGGCTGGTGCCGCCCTGCACCTGCTGGCGTACCTGCGCCATGGCGGCATGGATACGCAGGTTGCCGACCGTCTCGGTGGCCACCTGCAGGGCTTCGAGCAGGGCCACGCCACTGCCGCAGAGAATCGCCAGGCTGCGCGCCAGGCGCGCGCTCTCCAGCACCTGCAGCAGCGCCCCGACACGCGGCAGGCGCAGCAGCAGGTCGTCGCGACGCAGGCGCCAGTGCGGCTTGCGCAGCAGCCAGCCACCGGCCACTGCCAGCCCGATCGCCAGCGCCAGCAAGTACGGCCCGGCCTGGACCAGCCCCTGGCTGATGCCGATCAGCAGCGAGGTAATCAGCGGCAGGTTCTGCCCGGAATGGGCGAACTGCTCGGTGAGCTTGGGCACCACGAAGGTCATCAAGCCAATCACCACCGCCAGCGACACGCCCATCAGCACCGCCGGGTAGATCAGCGCGGTACGGGCCTTGTGGCGCTGGCGCTGCACCTGCTCCAGGTGATCAGCCAGGCGCGCCAGCACCTGGCCCAGGCGCCCGGAGCGCTCGCCGGCCTCGACCAGCGCGCAGTACAGCCCGGTGAACGGTGCCCCTTGGCGTGCCAGGCTGCGGGCCAGCCCCAGGCCTTCAGCGAGTGAACCACGCAGGGTCACCAGCACCGCATGCAGGGCTGGTTGGCGCAGTTGCCGCTCCAGCGTCGCAAGGGCATCGACCAGTGGGATACCGGCACCGATCAGGGTCGCCAGCTGGCGGGTCAGCTCGCACAGCTGGGCGCGGGTCAGGCGCTGGCGACGGGGCTGCGCGCTATCGTTGCGCTGCAACTGCCGGGCGAACAGGCCCTGCTCGCGCAGCAACTGGCGCGCATGCCGCTCGCTGTCGGCCTGCACGCTGGCCTTGTGCGCCTTACCGTTCATGTCCACGGCCTGATAGCGATAGGTCGGCATGCTCAGCCCTGCACCACGCGCAGCACTTCGGCCAGGCTGGTCTCGCCACGGGCCAGGCAATCGCTAGCCATGGCCACCAGGCTCTGCCGGCGGCCATCCAGGTAGGCCTGCATGGCCAGCTCGCTTTCGCCGTCGTAGAGCATCGCGACCAGCCCGGCATCCAGTTCGATGAATTCGTACAGCCCCAACCGGCCGACATAGCCGCTGTCCTGGCAATGCTCACAGCCGACCGGGTGAAAGCTCTCGCGCAGGCTGCCCAGTTCCGGCCACAGCTCGCGCTCGGCGCTTTGCAATGGCCGAGCCACCGCGCAGCTGCACAGCCGCCGCACCAGGCGCTGGGCCAGCACGCCGCGCAGGCACGAGGCGATCAGAAACGGCTCGATGCCCATGTCACGCAGGCGGGTCACCGCGCCGAGGGCGCTGTTGGTGTGCAGGGTCGACAGCACCAGGTGCCCGGTGAGGCTGGCCTGCACGGCGATCTGCGCGGTTTCCTGGTCGCGGATCTCGCCGAGCATGATCACGTCCGGGTCCTGGCGCAGGATTGCGCGCAGGCCACTGGCAAAGGTCAGCCCGGCGCGGGGGTTGATGGCGGTCTGGCCGATGCCGGCGATGGCGTACTCGACCGGATCCTCGACGGTGAGAATGTTGCGGCTGCCGTCGTTCAGGCTGTTGAGGCTGGCGTACAGCGTGGTGGTCTTGCCCGAGCCGGTGGGGCCGGTGGACAGCACGATGCCGTTGGGCCGCGCCAGGCAGCCGCGCAGGCCGCGCAGCACGGCGGCGGGCATGCCCAGGTTGTCCAGCGCCAGCAGGCTGGCCTGCTTGTCGAGCACCCGCATCACCACCCGCTCGCCATGGATGCCGGGCAGGGTCGAGACCCGCACATCCACCTCGCGCCCGGCGGCGCGCAGGGTGATGCGGCCGTCCTGGGGCTGGCGCTTCTCGGCGATATCAAGCCGGGCCATGACCTTGATCCGCGACACCAGCATCGCCGACAGCGCCCGCGGCGGGCGCAGCACCTCGCGCAGGTGGCCGTCGACGCGCAGGCGCACCACCAGGCTCTGCTCGAAGGTCTCGATATGGATATCCGAGGCACGCAGGCGCAAGGCCTGGCCAAACAGGCCGTTGATCAGGCGGATCACCGGGGCTTCGTCGTCGCTTTCCAGCAAGTCCTCGATGCGCGGCATCTCGCTCATCAGGCTGTCCAGGTCAACCTGCTCGCCGATGCCTTCGATCAAGGCCTCGTTCGCCGCCTCGCCGGCCTGGTAGAGCTGGCCGAGGCGCTCGTCGAACTGCGCGCCGTCAAGGCGCTCCAGGCTGACCGGCAGACCATGCACGCGCAACAGCTCCTGCAACTGGTCGCTGTCGGCATTGCTGCGCAACCACAACTGCCAGCCGCCTTCGGCCGGTGCCATGGCCACGCCGCTCTGGCGCGCCAGGCGATAAGGCAGCATCACCAGTCACCGCCTTCGAGGCGCGCCCGGCTGGAGGGGAACACCTGCAGCAACGGCAGGCCCTCGGCCAGGGACGGCAGCTTGAGCGGCGTGTTCTGTTGCAGGCTCTGGTACTTCTGCTGGCTCAGGCCGGCCAGGCTCTCGCCGTCACGCAGGATGCGCGGGCGGATGAACACCATCAGGTTCTGCTTGGTGTTCTTGCTGGCGTCGGAGCGGAACAGCCGGCCCAGGTAGGGAATGTCGCCGAGCAGCGGCACGCGCTGGTTGCTGGTGGCAAGCTCGTCGCTGATCAGCCCGCCGAGGATCACCAGGCCGTTGTCCTCGACCATCACCTTGGTCTTGATCTCGCGCTTGTTGGTGATCACATCGCTGGCGGCGCTGGAGTCGGCGATCGACGACACCTCCTGGACGATGTCCAGGCGCACGCTGTTGTCGACATTGACCTGCGGCTTGATGCGCAGCTTCACCCCCACTTCCTTGCGCTCGATGGTCTGGTAGGGGTTGGCATTGTTCTGGGTGACGGAGCCGGTGACGAACGGCACCTCCTGGCCGACCAGGATCGACGCTTCAGCGTTGTCCAGGGTCAGCAGGGTCGGCGTGGACAGCAGGTTGAAGCCGCTCTTGCCCTTGAGCGCGTTGACCAGCATGGCGAAGTTGAAACCGCCGCCGATATGGCCGATGCCGGCGGTGGCGCCGGTGGTGGCCGACAGCAGCTTGCCGAGTTTTTCGTTGTCGCCGCTGCTGGCGGCACCGGCGATGCTGGCGATGTTCACCCCATTGCCGCCGAAGTTGACGATGCCGGCGCCGAACTTCTCGTCGGCGAACAGCCACTGCACGCCGAGCTCCTGGGCGCTGCTGTCGGACACCTCGGCGATGATCGCCTCGACCACCACCTGCGCCCGGCGGATGTCCAGCTGCTCGACGATGCTGCGGAAGGCAGCCAGCTCGCTGTCCGGGCCGACCATCACCACGGCGTTGGTGCCCTCCTCGTACTCCAGGCGGATCCCCGAATCGCTGGTCGCCGGCACCGGCGCTGCGTCCTTGCCCTCGCCTTCGGCGGCTGGCACCGCGCCGGCCTGGCTCAGGCCGCGCAGCACCTTGACCACCTCGGCGGCGTTGGCGTGGCGCAGGTACATGACCTGGGTATTGCTGCTGCGCAGGTTGTCGCCGGGCCGGTCGAGCTGGGCCAGCAAGGCCCGCACACGCTCGCGGCTGTCGGCGCTGCCGCGTACCAGCAAGGCATTGCTGCGCGGGTCGGCGACCACCTGGGCGGCATCGCTGCCCTGCTCGCGGGCCAGCAGGCGGGTCACCAGGCCCGCGGTGTCGGCGGCGCTGGCGTGCTTGAGCGGGATGACCTGCAACGGCTCGTCGCTGACCTGGTCGAGCTGGCGCAGCAGGCTGTCGATACGCTCCAGGTTGCTGCGCCAGTCGGTGACCACCAGCAGGTTGGCGGCCGGGTACGGGGTGATCACGCCGACCCGTGGGTCGATCAGTGGCTTGAGGATGCCGAGCATCTGCTCGCTGGCGGCGTTGCGCACATTGAACACGCGGGTGGCCACGCCATCGCTGCCCTCGGATTTCTTGCCGGCGCTTTCCACCGGCACCGGCTCCAGGCGCGCGGCCTGGTCGGGAACGATCTTCACGCTGCCATTGGGCAGGTCCACGGCGGCGAAACCCTGGGCCCGCAGCTGGGCCAGGAAGATATCGTAGATGGCGTCGGCGTCATGCCGATCGACCGTGCGCACGGTGACCTTGCCCTGCACCCGCGGGTCGACGATGAAGGTGGTGCCGGTGATGCGCGACACGCTGTCGATGAACTCACCGAGCTCAGTGTCGACGAAATTGACCTCGTACAGCGGCGTGCCGTCGTCGGCGAACACTTCCGGTTCTTCGGCCCGGGCCAGGGACATGCCGAGCATCAGCAGCCCGGCCAGACAGTACCTTGCGATCATCATTCATCCTTGGCGCTTGAAGCCGGTCACGGCGGGGCGTGGCGGCCAGGGCAGGCGCTCGCGCCGCCCGTTGTTGTCGAAGATCAGGCCATCGGCGTCGATGTCCTGCAGCACGATGCCCGGCGCCAGGCGCTGGCCACGGCCAAGGGTGCGCACCTGCTGGCCGTGGCGCAGCACCACCACGCTGGCCGACAGCGGCTGGGCCTTGAGCCCGCCCAGGTAGGCCAGGGGCAGGCGGGTGATGGGGATACTTCCGTCATCGACGGGAGCCTGCCAGTGCTCCACCAGCAGGCCCGGCAGCGCAACGTCCGTCTGAACGGGCGCAGTGGCCGGCAGCGGCTGGCGGCTGAGCAGCAGCACGCATTGCGCCGCCAGCCAGCCGGCCAGGGTCAGCAAGGCGAAGGTGACCAGGCGCGAGGTCACGCCGCCACCTGGTGCGGGTGCCAGCCCGGATGGCCCTGGACGTAGCGCACCGCCGGCAATTGCAGGGTGGCCAGCGCCCAGCCCGGCGTCTGCCGGGTCAGCCAGGCTTCCAGGGTCTGCCACAGCGGTACGCCGGCCTGGGCGTCGAAGTGCAGGCCGAAGGTGCGGCACAGGCCCTCCACCGGCTGCAGGCCGATGATGCGCTTGCCGTTGGGGCTGTAGCTCACCTGCCAGTCCTGGCTCTGCCAGCGTGGCAGGTCCTGGCTGTTGTCCAGCAGCAACGGGTCGCCGAACAGTTGCTCAGCGGCGTTCTCCAACACCTGTTCGACCTGGCGCGCCGGGGCTTCGACCACTGGCGCGGGGTAGCCACCGGTGAGGCTGATCAGGTGTTCACGGGTGATCGGCTCACCCGCCCGCAGCGGGAAGTCGTAAC
Source organism: Pseudomonas sp. P110(2024) (assembly GCF_057480795.1). NCBI lineage: Bacteria > Pseudomonadati > Pseudomonadota > Gammaproteobacteria > Pseudomonadales > Pseudomonadaceae > Pseudomonas > Pseudomonas sp. P110(2024). The sequence continues at coordinate 92,101 of NZ_JBLIYT010000017.1, read as the reverse complement.
GCAGACCGGGCAGCAGCACCGGCATGCTCGAATCGTCGGCTAATGCCTGGTGCAGCAGGCGGTCCCAGCTACCGCCACGGGTATCGCGGCGCCACAACGCCTCGGGGGCGCGGGCCAGGGGCTGGTCGAGCCAAGCGGCGTGGCCGCTGCGCTGGCGTTGCAGTTCGCCGCGCAGCTGGCTGGCGCGGGCCTGGGCTTGCGGTCCGAGGCTGTGCTCGAAGGCCGGAAAAAAAAGCGTCTCGAACTGCCACTGGCCACCGGTATGGCGGCAACGCAGGCGAAACGCGCCACTGGCCCGGCAGCCCGCGAACAACACCGGCACCCGCCGGCCACTGGCCTGGCTCGCCATTACCGGCGCGGGCCACAGGTCCTGGCCACGGGCGCACAGCAGCACATCCACTTCCGGCACCCGCTCGGCCAGCCACAGACCGGGGCCGGTACCGACATCCGCCAGCGCAACCACCAGGTCGGCCTCGCGCCGGGCCTGCTGGAAGCTCGGTTGAAGGGACTGGTACCACTGTTTCAGGGAGGCTTTCTGGTCCTGGGCGTAAGGGTCGGTAACCCCCACAACCGCAATGCGCACACCAGCACGCTGGAACACCTTGACGCCTTCAACGCCCAGCGCCTTGGCCTGGGTGTCGGCCAGTCCGGCGCCGAGGGTGATAGAAGAAGACTGGCGATAGAGCCCGGCGCTGCGCTGCGGCCACAGCACCCGCTCATCGCTGCTGACCCGCGCCTCGCTGCCCAGCAGCTGGCTGCCCTGCACGCCGCTTTCGCCCTGAGTGAGGTAGGCCAGGCCACTGCCGTTCCAGCACTGGCCGTTCTCCAAGGTCAGGCAGTGCTCACTGCCAGCTTCGGCGCGCAATTGTTCGAGCAACGCTGCCAGCACCGCGTAACCACCCGTACGGGCTTGTCCGACCAGGCGGGCATCGAGCAATGGCGCCAGCTCCGGTTGCCCGGCACTGGCGTTGGGCCCGCTCATCCAGGGTGCACGACCCAGGTGGCTGACCGGTCCCAGGCGCGTGGCCGGCACCACGGCCTGGCCCGGCTGACGGGCATCGAGGGTGTCGGCCACATACAGCAGGTCCAGCGCCCGGTCGCTGCCGCCACGCGGCCCCGGCAGCGTGGAACAGGCACCGAGCAGCGGCGCCAGCGCACCGACGCCCAGCCACCCGATCACCTCGCGCCTGCCCATACTGCTTGCCATCGACTCCGCCATCCCTGTTCACGTTGGGCCCCGGATATTGCGGCGTTGGCGTGACAGTTTGATGGCAGAAATCCGCTGTTAATTCCAAAACAGCCTGGACTAGGCCTTTAGTAATAGCAGCGCGTTTTAAACGCCCTTTAACATTTCTGCCAATCAATCGACATACTTGCCGTCTAGAGTCGCGGTCTCCTTCAACTCAGCCAAAAAAGGACACACTGATGAGTCGAGATACCGGCGATAACCTGGACCGGAACCTGAGCGGCAACCTGCCGATGGCCAGTGTCATGGACACCTACCTGAGCCGTCGCGCCGTGGTGCGCGGCAGCCTCGGCGCCGCCATCGCCATGATCGCCGGCACCGGCCTGACCGGTTGCTTCGACGGCGGCGGCGGCTCCGACAACGACGATCCGGCGCCCCAGCCGGAGAAACCGAAACTCAAGCTGGGCTTCAATTCCATTCCAGGCTCGCGCACCGATGCCTGCGTAGTCGCCGCCGGCTACAGCGCCTATGTGCTGGCGCCCTGGGGCACACCGCTGAACGCCACCGCCAACCCCTGGAAGGCCGATGGCAGCAACACCTCCACCGACCAGGCCAACGCCATGGGCATGCACCATGACGGCATGCACTTCTTCCCCATTAACGGCAGCTCCAGCGATGGCCTGCTGGCGATCAACTTCGAGTACATCGACACCGCCGCCCTGCACCCGGCCGGCCCCACCACCGTCGCCGGCAAGCGCCCGGTCGAGGAAGTGCGCAAGGAGATCAACGCCCACGGCGCGGGCGTGGTGCGCATCAGCAAGGTTGCCGGGCGCTGGCAGGTGGTCGATAACGACCCGCTCAACCGCCGCTTCACCACCGTCTCGCTGATGGACATCGCAGGCCCGATGCGCGGCACCGATCACGTCAAGACCAAGTTCTCCCCCACCGGCACCCAGTGCCGCGGCACCAACAACAACTGCGGCAACGGCTATACCCCGTGGGGCACCTACCTGACCTGCGAGGAGAACTGGCCCGGCATCTTCGTCAACAAGGGCACCCGCCCGGCCAACCAGGTGCGCATCGGCGTATCCAGCAGCAGCGGCCAGTACAAGTGGGAAACCGCGGCCGGTGACGCCAGTGAAGTGGCCGGCGAGTTCGCCCGCTTCGACATCACCCCCACCGGCGCCAGCGCCACCGATGACTTCCGCAACGAAGCCAGCACCTACGGCTACATCGTCGAGATCGACCCGTACACCAGCAACACCCTGGCGGTAAAACGCACCGCCCTGGGCCGCTTCCGCCACGAAGGCTGCTGCCCGGGCCTGCCGGTGGCCGGCAAGCCGCTGGTCTGGTACACCGGCGACGACTCCAACAACGAGTACCTGTACAAGTTCGTCTCCGACGCCCTGTGGGACCCGGCCGATGCCAACCCGGCCGACCGTCTGGCCACCGGCGCCAAGTACCTGGACAAGGGCAAGCTCTACGTGGCCCGCTTCGACGCCAACGGCACCGGCGCCTGGCTGCTGCTCGACGTCGCCACCCCGACCACCGGTAGCAGCACCCTCGGCGCGTTGTTCACCGATTTGCCGGGCATCATCCTCAACACCCGTGGCGCTGCCGACGCCGTGGGCGCCACGCCCATGGACCGTCCGGAGTGGACCGCCGTCAACCCGCTCAACGGCGACGTCTACCTGACCCTGACCAACAACAGCGCGCGCACCGCCGCCAAGGTCGACGCGGCCAACCCGCGCGGCCCGAACCGCCACGGCCACATCATCCGTTGGCACGACAGCGACGATCACAAGACCTTCACCTGGGACATCTTCGTGTTCGGCGCCAATGCCGCCGGCGCCCCGGACATCAACCGCTCCGGCCTGACCGAACTGAACCAGTTCGCCAGCCCCGACGGCATGAGCTTCGATAGCCGCGGCGTGCTGTGGTTCGAGACCGACAACGGCGAGGCCACCCTGACCAGCTACACCAACGACCAGCTGCTGGCGGTGATCCCCACCGACCTGGTGGACGCCAACGGCAAGCAGATCCCGGTCAACGCCACCAACCAGGCGGCCCTGCGCCGCTTCTTCGTCGGGCCGAACGGTTGCGAGGTGACGGGCATCACCTTCACCCCGGACAACAAGACGATGTTCGTCAACATCCAGCACCCGGACAACTGGCCGACCACCGACAAGGCCACCGATGTCACGCCAACCGGCACCTCGGTGCGGCCACGGGCTTCGACGGTGGTGATCCAGCGTAATGATGGTGGGGAGATCGGTACCGTCTGATTCGCCCCAAGCGCCGGGCCGCTCCCACAAGGGTTTGTGTACACCCTGTAGGAGCGGCCTTGTGTCGCGAAAGGGCTGCGAAGCAGCCCCGGGATTACAGCATCGCTACAAAGATCGTGGGGCCGCTTTGCGGCCCTTCCGCGACACAAGGCCGCTCCTACAAAGATTGCGTATAGCCTGTGATTGTCTGCTACCAGGCCACCGCCTCCCGCCCCCTGACCCGCACCTGCTGCGCCGGCACCCGCGCATGCCATTGCACCACGCCCAGCGCCTCGATCTGGAACTGGCTGCGCAGCGTGCGCCCCTCTTCCTCGAACGACAGCTGCAGCACGAAATGGCCGCTGTTGAGCAACAACCCTTCGCTGAGTCGGGCGAAGGTCTCGTCGTCCACAGCCCCCAGCGCCTGGCGTAAAGCCGCGGCATCCACATAACCCGCCGCCGGCCGGCCGCTGATGATGCGGCTGAGCATCGAACGGGAAAACTGCCCCTCGTACAGGGCCTCCAGCAACGGCAGGTGCACCAGCCCCAGGGCGTTGGCATTGAGTCGCCAGCCACCGGTCGAGGGCAGTGCGCAGAGCATCCGGTAGCGGCCTTGCCGGCCACTGTCCGGCTCCAACAGCAGGTTGAGCTCACTGGTGTCGAGCATTGGCTGGTTGGCCGCCAACCGGGGTGGCTGCTGGCGCAGGTACTGGGCACTCTCGGCCCCTTGCAAGCGGGCATCGCTGTCGGCATCCAGCCAGTCGGCCAGGGCATCGACCAGCCGCTCGGCGGCCATGTCGTCGCCGAGCAGGTGGCGTAGCTGGCGCTCGGCCCGTGGACCGTCCTCGCCCAGCAGGGCATTGACGTTGAAGCATGTGTGCTGGTCGATCACCCGCAGTTGCGCCTTGCCGGCACCGAAGTCATAGGCCAACGGCTGCCCACGCAGGGCCTGCCAGAACAGCGGGCTGGCCCGCCAAGCCGGATCGCGCAGGGCCTGGGAGGCATAGGCCAGCCCGGCCTGCTCCATGGCCCGTACCTGCACGCGCTGGTGCAACAGGCGCACCTCGTCCACCTGGCGCCGGCCATCTTCCACCAGCCAGGCCAGCCCCGCCGCGAGCATCGCCAGCACCACCAGCACCATCAGCAGTGCCGCGCCCTGTTGTCGCCTGCGCCCCATCCCTGTCTTCCCGTGGCTGCTGAAAAGCGCCAGTCAACACGCCCGTTGTTTCAGCCAGATGGCAGTCATGTGCCCGTCATCTGCACAAGGCAGGATTGGCCTTCTTTTTCTTTGGCCTGACAGGAGTGGTCTTACATGGGTGGCATCGGAATCTGGCAATTGGTGATCGTGCTGTTGATCGTCTTCCTGCTGTTCGGCACCAAGCGTCTCAAGGGGCTGGGCAGTGATGTCGGTGAAGCGATCCAGGGCTTTCGCAAGTCCATGGGCGGTACTGCCGACAACAGCGTCGAGCAACAACCGCAGGTGCTGAACAATCAGCCGATGCAGCAGGCGCAATCGGATCGTCAGGCCTGATGTTCGAGATCGGCTTCACCGAACTGCTGCTGGTCGGCATCGTCGCCTTGCTGGTGCTCGGCCCCGAGCGCCTGCCGGTGGCGGCGCGTACCCTCGGCCGTGGGCTGGGCCAGACGCGGCGGGCGCTGCATGCGTTGAAGACGCAGGTGGAGCGGGAGATCGACATGCCCGCCCTGGATGCCGCGCCGTTGCAGCGCCTGGAGCAGGAGATCCGCCAGGGCATCCAGCTCGACGCGACGCCGGCCAATGACCCGACCCCGGTCGTCCACACCAAGGAAAGCGCCTGATGTCCCTCGCCCTCGACCAGGCGGCGCGCATGCCGCTGACCGACCACCTGCGCGACCTGCGCAAGCGCCTGGTGCGCTGCCTGCTGGTGGTTGCGCTGGTGTTCTGCGGCTTGTTCCCTTTCGCCCAGACGCTGTACACGCAGATCTCCGAACCGCTGCGCCGCTACCTGCCCGAAGGCGCCAGCATGATCGCCACCAGCGTCACCTCGCCGTTCCTCACGCCGTTCAAGCTGACGGCGATGTGCGCGCTGTTCGTCGCCATGCCGCTGCTGCTGCACCAGGCCTGGGGCTTCATCGCCCCGGGGCTGTACCGCCGCGAACGGCGCATCGCCCTGCCGTTGCTGGTGTCGAGCATCCTGCTGTTCTACGGCGGAATGGCGTTCGCGTTCTTCCTGGTGTTCCCGATGATGTTCGGCTTCTTCGCCAGCGTGACCCCGGACGGGGTGGCGATGATGACCGACATCGGCTTGTACCTGGACTTCATCCTGGCACTGTTTTTGGCGTTCGGCCTGGCCTTCGAGATCCCGGTGGCGACCTTCATCGTGGTCTGGGCGGGGCTGACCGACGTGGCCACGCTGCGGCGCAGCCGGCCCTATGTGATCGTCGGCTGCTTCGTGGTGGGGATGATCCTGACGCCGCCGGATGTGTTTTCCCAGACCCTGCTGGCGGTGCCGATGTGGGTGCTGTTCGAGGTGGGGTTGCTGGCGTGTGGGTTGGTGCGCCGGGCGGGGTAGACCGATGGATTGTCGGGGCTGCTTTGCAGCCCTTTCGCGACACAAGGCCGCTCCCACAGGGACCGCACCATGGCAGAACTGGTACATATCCTGTGGGAGCGGCCTTGTGTCGCGAAAGGGCCGCATAGCGGCCCCCCGGGTGTCATGAGGTCTTCCTGTTCAACCCCACCTCCATGTCATCGATCAGCGCCTTGGCCATGGCACTGAGGATTCGCGCCGAGCTGCCGGCCAGCAGGTCACCCTCCATTTCCGCCTCGCAGGTCAGGTGGCGGATGCAGCCAAGCAGCACCGACAACTCGCTGAAGGCGTCCTCGAAGGAAACGCCTGGCTCGACCTTGAACAGGTCCAGGCAGACCGTGCGGCCTGCGGTGTGGCCGCGAGTCATGGTCGGACCTGCGGCTTGTGTTCGAGCAGGGCGCAGGCCAGTTGGCCGAGGTAGTCGCTGGCGGTGAACAGGCGGTCTTGAGCTTCTCCGGGTTCGGTCTTGAAGTAGATATCGAGGACATCGGAAATGGCGATGGCCACTTCGACGGCGGCGGTCATGGCCTCATCGCGGGTGAGCGTGGAACGGATACTGATGAAGGGTCCGAGACGGGGCGGGTCAGGTACGCGTTTTTTCATTGGGAAGTTCCTTCGTGATTAACAGGAACCGCCACTTGATCGTTCTCACATGATTGGGTGGCAGCCGTACACGGAGTGAGAACCCGGTCACGAAGAAAACCGGTCAGGCAGAGCCTGCCCGCGCACGGCTGCCATAGCAGAGCGGCGTTCTTCGTGATGCGGGTTCTCACACCCGGTCACCAAATGTGGCGACCCGGTGAAGTTATCCCTGGGGTATTTCCCCGACAACGCGGCAGCTTCCGGCAAGCGCGTAGGATAGTTCCCAAGCTTTGCTGGCTGAAGCATTTGGTTTCAGGTTCGGAAATATCCGACAGTCTTTGAGATCGCCGGGGCTGCTGCGCAGCCCTTTCGCGACACAAGGCCGCTCCCACAGGATATGTGCCAGTTCTGCCATGGTGCGGTCCCTGTGGGAGCGGCCTTGCCGGGGCGCCGGACCGGTCGGAAAGGGGCGCAAAGCGCCCCCAGAATCAAGAACGAGATTCCTGATCAGACCAGTGGTATTGACCTGGTATTAAAGTGGTATTAATTTCCACCCAACAACAATACCGGACACCGCCCATGCGTCCTCTATCGGCCCTGCGCCCCGACGACACCAGCGCCACCCCGCTCTACCTGCAGCTGGCGCGCAACCTTGAGCAGGCCATCCACGCCGGCCAATGGACCGCCGACCAGGCGCTGCCCTCGGAGCGCACCCTCAGCGAAACCCTGGACATCTCCCGGGTCACCGCGCGCAAGGCCCTTGAGGTCCTGCTCGAACAAGGCCTGATCCATCGCATCCAGGGCTCCGGCACCTTCATCACGCCACGCCTCGAACAACCCCTGTCACGTCTGTCGAGCTTCAGCGAAATGCTGCGCATGAAGGGCTTCGTGCCCAGCTCCCAGTGGCTCGAGCGCAGCATCGGCACCCCGAGCAACGACGAACTGATCCGCCTCGGCCTGTCGCCCACCGACCAGGTGGTCCACCTCAAGCGCCTGCGCAAGGCCGACGATATCGTCATGGCGGTGGAGGTCAGCACCCTGCCCGCCCGCCTGCTCGGCGACCCGCAGGCCATCGGCGATTCGCTCTACCAGCACCTCGACCGGCTCGGCCGCCCGGTGGTCCGCGCCCTGCAACACATCCGCGCAATCAACGCCAGCGACGAACTGGCCGCCCAGGTGGGCATCGCCCCCGGCACCGCCATGCTGCTGATGACCCGTATCGGCTACCTCGACGACAACACCGCCATCGAGCTGACCGACACCTACTGCCGCAACGACTACTACGACTTCGTCGCCGAACTGCGACGCTGACCGGAGCCCCCATGGACATCGCCAACATCCTCACCCCCGACGGCTGGGTGCGCGGACAACTGCACCTCGAAAACGGCCGCATCCGGGCCATCGAGGGTACGCCGTGCGACCCGCAGACCAACGACCTGCCGTATCTGCTGCCCGGGTTCATCGACCTGCACGTGCACGGGGGTGGGGGCAGCGACATCATGCAGGGCGGCGAGGCCTTCGCCACCATCGCCCGTACCCACCGTCGCTTCGGCACCACCTCGCTGCTGGCCACCACCATGACCGCGCCCCGCGAGGAACTGACCCGCGTGCTCGCCGAACTGGGCGAACACCTCAAGCAACCGCGCCAGGGCGCGCGCATCCTCGGCGTGCACCTGGAAGGCCCGTACATCAACCCCGGCAAGCTCGGCGCGCAGCCGAACTTCGCCCACCAGGCGCTGCTCGACGAGGTCGAGCAATACCTGGCCCTGGCGCCGATCAAGGTCATCACCATCGCCCCGGAAATCGCCGGCCACCTGCCGCTGATCCAGGCACTGAGCCAGCGCGGCATCCGCCTGCAGCTCGGCCATACCCTGGGCAGCTACGAAGAAGGCGTGGCAGCCCTGGAGGCCGGCGCCACCAGCTTCACCCACCTGTACAACGCCATGAGCCCGCTGCACCACCGCGAGCCGGGCATCGTCGGCGCGGCCCTGGCCCACGCCCGCTACGCCGAGCTGATTCCCGACCTGCTGCACGTGCACCCCGGCGCCATGCGCGTGGCCCTGCGCTCGATCCCGTGCCTGTACTGCGTGACCGACTCCACCGCCGCCGCCGGCATGCCCGACGGCGAATACCGCCTGGGCAGCCACACCGTGACCAAGTGCCTGGGCGGCGTGCGCCTGCCCGACGGCACCCTGGCCGGCAGCACCCTGACCATGGACCAGGCCCTGCGCAACCTGGTGAAGATCGGCCTGCCGCTGTCCGAAGCCTCCGAGCGCCTGTCCCGCCATCCCGCCGATTATCTCGGCATCGCCGACCGTGGCCGCCTGCAACCGGGCGCCTGGGCCGACGCGGTGCTGCTGGACCGCCAACTGAACCTGACCGCCGTGATGATCGAAGGAGAAACCGCATGAGTTCAAGGATGCTCGAAGAAGCCCGCGCCTGCGCCGAGGTCGTCGAACGTCAGACGCAGACGCTGGACCCGCGCCTGGAAACCCTGGCCGAACAGCTGCGCCGGCTCGATCCGCAAGTGGCGCTGACCGTGGCCCGGGGCAGCTCGGACCACGCCGCCAGCTACTTCGCCTACATCGCCATGCAGCAGCTGGGCCTGCCGGTGGCTTCGCTGCCGATGTCGGTGGTGACCCTGCAGCAGGCGCCACTGCGAGTACGTGGCCAAGTGGCGCTGGGCTTCTCGCAGTCGGGCCAGAGCCCGGACCTGGTCGACAGCCTGCGCCGCCTGGGCCAGTGCGGGGCGACCACGGTCTCGCTGGTCAACGCCGAAGGCTCGCCCCTGGAGCAGGCCTGCCAGTACCACTTGCCGCTGTGCGCAGGCCCTGAGCTGTCGGTGGCGGCGACCAAGAGCTTCGTCGCCACCCTGGCAGCCGGCGCCCGCCTGGTCGCCCACTGGGGCCAGGATCGCGCCCTGCAGGAAGCCGGCCTTGCCCTGCCCGCGCAGCTGCGCGAGGCCGCCGGGCAAGACTGGAGCCCGGCCATCGATACCCTGCGCGACAGCGAGCGCCTGATGGTGATCGGCCGTGGCGCGGGCTTCGCCATCGCCCAGGAGGCCGCGCTCAAACTCAAGGAAACCTCGGTGATCCAGGCCGAGGCCTTCAGCAGCGCCGAAGTGCGCCATGGGCCGATGGCCCTGATCGATGCCCAGTACCCGCTGCTGGTGTTCGCCCCGCGTGGCGTCGAGCAGGCCGGGCTGCTGCAGCTGGCCGCCGACATGCGCCAGCGCGGCGCCCGCGTGCTGCTGGCGGCGCCGGCCGATATCGCCGGGCGCGACCTCACCCTGAGCGGCGCCGAACACCCGGCCCTGGACCCGCTGCTGGCGATCCAGAGCTTCTACATCATGGCCGCGGCCCTGGCCGAGGCCCGCGGCCTCGACCCCGACCAGCCGCGCCACCTGAGCAAAGTGACCTGCACGCAGTGAAGCCGCGAGGAACAGCGCATGCCCGACAATAACAAGATCATCCTCCATGCCCCGCTCGCCGGACCGCAGGTACCGCTGGACCAGGTACCGGACCCGGTGTTCAGCAGCGGCACACTGGGCGACGGCGTCGCCATCGACCCGTTGAACGACGTGCTGCACGCGCCCTGCGCCGGTGAAGTGGTGCAACTGGCGCGCACCGGCCATGCGCTGACCCTGCGCGCGGCCAACGGCGCGGAAGTCCTCTTGCATATCGGTGTCGACACCGTGCAGCTGCAGGGGCGCGGTTTCTCGCCGCTGGTGGCGCTGGGCAACCAGGTGAAACAGGGACAACCGCTGGTGCGCTTCGACATGGACCTGGTGGCGCAGCACTGCGTCAGCCTGGTCACCGTGATGCTGGTCAGCAACGGCCCGGGCTTTGGCCTGACGCGACTGGATACAGGCGCTTCACGCCTGGGCGCGGCGCTGCTGGAGGTCGAGGCCACGGGCAGCGAAGCGCAGGCACGACCGGTCAGCCATGAGCGCGCACGCGGTCATGCCCGGGTCGCTCATCACGGCGGCCTGCATGCCCGCCCAGCCGCCCTGCTGCGCCAGACCGCGCAAGGCTTCCAGAGCCATGCCGTGCTGCGCTTCGCCGAGCGCGAGGCCGACCTCAACAGCCTGGTGGCGGTCATGGGCCTGGGCGTTGGTGAAGGCGCCGAAGTCGAACTGATTTGCACCGGGCCGGACAGCCAGGCCGCGCTGCAGGCATTGATCGCCGCCGTGCAGACCGCCTCGGTCGGTGAACGCCATGCCCCCCACGTGCCCACCAGTGCCGCCACGCCCAAGCCCAATGCAGAGCCCGGCGTGCTCAACGGTGTCTGCGCCGCCCCCGGCCTCGCCCTCGGGCCACTGGCGCGCCTGGACGGCATCAGCCTGCCGGCGGACAGCGGCGACAACGACCCCGGCGAGCAGCACCAGGCGCTGAACAGCGCCCTGGCCGAGGTCCGCCATGCCATCGACCGCGACTGGCGGCACCTGCCTCGCGGCCAGGAGGACGCGGCGGCGATTCTCGAGGCCCACCTGGCCCTGCTCGACGACCCGGCTCTGCTCGGCGATGCCCGCCAGCATATCGCCGGCGGCGTCGCCGCCAGCCATGCCTGGAGCCGCGCCATCGAGACCCAGTGCCAGGTCCTGCGCAGCCTGGGCAACCCGTTGCTGGCCGAACGCGCCAACGACCTCTACGACCTGCAGCAGCGGGTGCTACGCGCCCTGCTCGGCGAAACCCGGCAACTGCGCCTGCCACCGGCGGCCATCGTCGTCGCCCACGAACTGACCCCCTCCGACCTGCTGCTGCTCGCCCGCCACGATGTCGCCGGGCTGTGCATGGCCGCCGGTGGCGCCACCTCGCACGTCGCCATCCTCGCCCGTGCCCGCGGCCTGCCATGCCTGGTGGCCGTGGGCGAAGCGCTGCTCGACCTGCCCGCCGGCACGCCCCTGGTGCTGGACGCCGACCAGGGCCGCCTGGAAACCCAGGCCGCCCCACAACGCCTGGCCGAGGTCCACTGCCACCTGCAGCAACGCCGCGAAATCCGCCAGCGCCAGCAGGCCGCCGCACAGCAAGGCGCGCGTACCCGCGATGGCCAGTTGATCGAGGTCGCGGCCAACGTCGCCAGCGCCGAAGAAGCCGCCCAGGCCCTGGCCCTGGGCGCCGACGGCATCGGCCTGCTGCGCAGCGAGTTCCTGTTCATCGACCGCCCCACCGCACCGGACGAGGCCGAGCAGCGCAACGCCTACCAGGCAGTGCTCGACGCGATGGCCGAGCGCCCGGTGATCATTCGCACCATCGACGTCGGCGGCGACAAGCAGCTCGATTACCTGCCCCTGCCGGCCGAGGCCAATCCGGTGCTGGGCCTGCGCGGCATCCGCCTGGGCCAGGTTCGCCCGGAGCTGCTCGACCAGCAACTGCGCGCCCTGCTCCAGGTCAGCCCGCAGCGGCGCTGCCGGATCATGCTGCCGATGGTCACCGAGGTCGCCGAGCTGATCGCCATCCGCCAGCGTCTCGACCGGCTGGCCGCCGAGCTTGGCGTGACGGCGCGCGCCGAACTGGGGGTGATGATCGAGGTGCCGGCCGCGGCGCTGCTCGCCGAGCGCCTGGCCGAGCACGCGGACTTCTTCTCCATCGGCACCAACGACCTGTCCCAGTACACCCTGGCCATGGACCGTGACCATGCCGGGCTTGCGGCGCGGGTCGATGCCCTGCACCCGGCACTGCTACGCCTGATCGAGCTGACCTGCCAGGGCGCGGCGAAACACGGCCGCTGGGTTGGCGTGTGCGGTGCGCTGGCCAGCGATCCGCTGGCCACGCCGGTGCTGGTCGGCCTCGGCGTGGCCGAGCTGTCGGTCAGCGCGCCGCAGATCGGCGAGATCAAGGCCCTGGTCCGCCAGCTCGACGCCAGTGCCTGCCACCGCTTCAGCCAGGGCCTGCTGGGCCTGGCCAGCGCCGGGGCCGTACGCCAGGCCTGCCGCGACTTCGCCGCGCAATCCCACGCCCAATCCGCGGCCCCCATGGCCCTACAACAATAATCGGAGCGCACCATGTACCAGCACTTCATCCAGGGCCTGCAGCGGCTCGGCCGCGCCTTGATGCTGCCCATCGCCATCCTGCCCATCGCCGGCCTGTTGCTGCGCCTGGGCGACACCGACCTGCTCGACATCGCCCTGGTGCATGACGCTGGGCAAGCGATCTTCGCCAACCTGGCGCTGATCTTCGCCATCGGCATCGCCGTGGGCTTCGCCCGCGACAATAACGGCACCGCGGGCCTGGCCGGCGCCATCGGCTACCTGGTGCTGGTGGCGACGCTGAAGGTGATCGATCCGAAGATCGACATGGGCATGCTCGCCGGCATCATCTGCGGCCTGCTCGGCGGCGGCCTGTACAACCGCTTCAAGGACATCCAGCTGCCGGACTACCTGGCGTTCTTCGGTGGCCGGCGCTTCGTGCCGATCGCCACCGGGGTATCGGCGGTGTTCCTCGGGCTGCTGTTCGGCCTGATCTGGCCACCGATCCAACACGGCATCAACGCGCTCGGCCAGCTGATGCTGGAGAGCGGCAGCATCGGCGCGTTCTTCTTCGGCGTGCTCAACCGGCTGCTGATCATCACCGGCCTGCACCATATCCTCAACAACCTGGTGTGGTTCGTTTTCGGCAGCTTCCAGGCGGCCAGCGGCCAAGTGATCACCGGTGATCTGGCGCGCTTCTTCGCCGGCGACCCAAACGCCGGCCAGTTCATGACCGGCATGTTCCCGGTGATGATCTTCGGCCTGCCCGCCGCCTGCCTGGCCATGTACCGCCATGCCCTGCCACAGCGGCGCAAGCTGATTGGCGGGGTGCTGCTGTCGATGGCGCTGACCTCGGCGCTGACCGGGGTGACCGAGCCGATCGAATTCGCCTTCATGTTCCTGGCGCCGCTGCTGTATCTGATCCATGCGCTGCTGACCGGGTTGTCCATGGCCATCTGCGACCTGCTGGGGATCCGCCTGGGCTTCACCTTCTCCGGCGGCGGCATCGACATGGCCCTGGGCTGGGGGCGTTCGAGCAACGGCTGGCTGGTGTTCCCGGTGGGCGTGCTCTATGGGTTGGTCTACTACTTCGTGTTCGACTACTGCATCCGCCGTTTCGACCTGAAGACCCCCGGCCGCGAGGAACAGGCGGCCAGCCAGGCCGAGGGCAGCGATGCGCCACGGGCCCGGCGCTACATCGACGCCCTCGGCGGCGCGGCCAACCTGCAGGGCGTGGATGCCTGCACCACGCGCCTGCGCCTGGTACTGGCCGACCGCAACCTGGCCCGCGACCAAGACTTGAAGGCCCTCGGCGCCCTCGCCGTGGTACGCCCCGGTACCGGTGGCAGCCTGCAGGTGGTGGTGGGGCCGATGGCCGATGCGCTGGCCGACGAGATTCGCGCGGAACTGCCCCATGCGCGGGTGGCGCCGCCGGTTGCCGAGAAGGCCGCGGTGGTCACCGAGACGGTCGTCGCGGATCAATGGCTGCAGGCCCTGGGCGGGCGAGACAATCTGCTGGAGGCCCTGTGCGTGGCCTCGAGCCGGGTGCGGGTACGGGTCAGGGATGAGGGCAAGGTAGCGCAGGAACGCTTGATCGCGCTGGGGTGCCTGGGGGTGAGTCCGCAGGCGGGAGGGGTGTGGCATCTGGTCGTGGGTAGCAAGGCGCCTGCGTTAAGCAGCGCTTTGCAGGGCTGAAAAGCATCGCGGGGCAAGCCCGCTCCCACAAGGTATCAACAGGCCTTGTGGGAGCGGGCTTGCCCCGCGATGTCGTTCGACGCCGTTCTAGAAGTCCGCCAGCGGCCAAACCTCATAAGCCGGCGTTTCATACGGGTGGCTCTGCTTGAGCGCGGCGACCACCTGGGCGATCAGCGCATCAGCCACCACCAGCTCCACCTTCCACTCCTCGACCACCTCGACCTGGCCGGTCTGCCCGAGGTACGGCTGGCTGCCGTCCAACGGGCGGAACTGGCCCTGGCCCAGGGTCTGCCAGGCGCAGTGGTCGTAGTCGCCGATGCGCCCGCCTCCAGCGGCGAACACGGCGGCCTTGACCACCTCGACATGGCTGTCGGGGACGAAGAAGGCGAGCTTGTACACCCTTAGTTCACCCACACCCGCGCATTGCGGAACATGCGCATCAGGGCCGCGTCTTCCTGCCACTCATCCGGGCGCCAGGAGTTCTGCACGGCGCGGAACATCCGCTCCGGGTGCGGCATCATGATGGTCACGCGGCCGTCGCGGCTGGTCAGGCCGGTGATGCCACGCGGCGAGCCGTTCGGGTTGGCCGGGTAGGCTTCGGTGACCTTACCGTGGTTGTCGACGTAGCGTAGGGCCACGCAACCGGACAGGTCGGCTTCCAGCAGTGCCTCTTCGCTGGCGAACTCGGCATGGCCTTCACCGTGGGCGATGGCGATCGGCATGCGCGAACCGGCCATGCCCTGCAGGAAGATCGAGTTGGACTTCTGCACCTCGACCATGGCCACGCGCGCCTCGAACTGCTCCGAGCGGTTGCGCACGAAGTGCGGCCAGTACTCGGTGCCCGGGATCAGCTCGTGCAAGTTGGACATCATCTGGCAACCGTTGCACACGCCAAGGGCGAAGCTGTCGGTACGCTCGAAGAAGGCCTGGAAGGCATCACGGGCACGGGCGTTGAACAGCGCCGACTTGGCCCAGCCCTCACCGGCACCCAGCACGTCGCCGTAGGAGAAGCCACCGCAGGCCACCAGACCTTTGAAGGCTTCGAAGTCGACACGGCCAGACAGGATGTCGCTCATGTGCACGTCGACCGCAGCGAAACCCGCGCGGTCGAAGGCGGCAGCCATCTCGACCTGGCCGTTGACGCCCTGCTCGCGCAGGATCGCCACTTGCGGGCGCACGCCCTTCTTGATGTACGGCGCGGCGATGTCTTCGTTGACGTCGTAGCCGAGCTTGACCGACAGGCCCGGGTTGTCTTCTTCCAGCAGGGCGTTGAATTCCTGGTCGGCGCAGTCGGCGTTGTCGCGCAGGCGCTGGACCTGGTAGCTGGTCTCGGCCCACTGGCGCTGCAGCAGGCGGCGCTCACCCTTGAACAGTTCTTCGCCTTCGAACTTGATCAGCACTTCACCGTTGTTGATCGGCTGGCCGATCACGGCGACGCAATCTTCGCCCAAGCCTGCAGCGCTGAACTGCGCCAGTACGTCCGGCGTGGCGTCCTGACGGACCTGGATCACTGCGCCCAGCTCTTCGTTGAAGAGGATGGCCGCGACTTTCTCGCGCTTGCTGGTCAGGTTGCCCAGTTCCAGGTCAAGGCCGCAGTGGCCGGCAAAGGCCATTTCCAGCACGGTGGTCATCAGGCCGCCGTCGGAACGGTCGTGGTAGGCCAGCAGGTGGCCGTCTTCGTTCAGGCCCTGGATCACGGCGAAGAAAGCCTTGAGGTCCTCGGCATCATCGACGTCCGGCGCCTGGGCGGCCAGCTTGCCGTGGGTCTGCGCCAGGATCGAGGCGCCCATGCGGTTCTGGCCACGGCCCAGGTCGATCAGGATCAGGTCGGTTTCGCCCTTGTCCATGCGCAGTTGCGGGGTCAGGGTCTTGCGGATATCGGTGACCGGGGCAAAGCCGGTAATGATCAGCGACATCGGCGAGGTGACGCTCTTCTGCTCGCCCGCTTCGCTCCACTGGGTCTTCATCGACATCGAGTCTTTACCGACCGGAATGGTGATACCCAGCTCCGGGCACAGCTCCATGCCGACGGCCTTGACGGTGTCGTACAGGCGGGCGTCTTCGCCCGGGTGACCGGCGGCGGACATCCAGTTGGCCGACAGTTTGATGTCGGACAGCTTCTCGATGCGCGAGGCCGCCAGGTTGGTCAGCGTTTCGCCGATCGCCATGCGCCCGGACGCCGGGGCGTCGAGCAGGGCCAGCGGCGTGCGTTCGCCCATGGCCATGGCTTCACCGGTGTAGACGTCGAAGCTGGTGGCGGTGACGGCGCAGTCGGCCACCGGCACTTGCCATGGGCCGACCATCTGGTCACGGGCCACGAGGCCGGTGATGGTACGGTCGCCGATGGTGATCAGGAAGCTCTTGCTGGCCACGGCCGGGTGACGCAGGACGCGCTCGACCGAGTCCTTGAGTTCCAGGGTGCTCGGGTCGAACTCATCGCCCAGCTCCGCTTCGCGGGTGACCGAGCGGTGCATGCGCGGCGGCTTGCCCAGCAGCACGTCCAGCGGCATGTCCACCGGGGTGTTGTCGAAGTGGCTGTCGGTGACGGTGAGGTGCTTCTCTTCGGTGGCCTCGCCGACGACCGCGAACGGGCAGCGCTCACGCTCGCAGATGGCCTGGAAGCGCTCGAAGTCCTCGGCGCTGACCGCCAGCACGTAGCGCTCCTGGGATTCGTTGGACCAGATTTCGTGCGGGGCCATGCCCGGCTCGTCGTTGGGCACGTTGCGCAGTTCGAAGCGGCCACCGCGGCCACCGTCGTTGACCAGTTCCGGGAAGGCGTTGGAGATGCCGCCGGCGCCAACGTCGTGGATGAAGGCGATCGGGTTCTTGTCGCCCAATTGCCAGCAGCGGTCGATGACTTCCTGGCAACGGCGCTCCATTTCCGGGTTCTCGCGCTGTACCGAGGCGAAATCCAGGTCGGCGGAGCTGGCGCCGGTGGCCACCGACGAAGCGGCGCCGCCGCCCAGGCCGATCAGCATGGCCGGGCCGCCGAGCACGATCAGCTTGGCGCCGACGGTGATCTCGCCTTTCTGCACGTGGTCTTCACGGATGTTGCCCATGCCGCCGGCGAGCATGATCGGCTTGTGGTAGCCACGGACTTCCTCACCGTGCGGGGTGTTGATGCCCTGCTCGAAGGTACGGAAGTAACCGGTCAGTGCCGGGCGACCGAATTCGTTGTTGAACGCGGCGCCGCCCAGCGGGCCTTCGATCATGATGTCGAGGGCATCGACGATGCGCTCAGGCTTGCCGTACGGCTTCTCCCAGGGCTGCTCGAAGCCCGGGATGCGCAGGTTGGAGACGGTGAAGCCAGTCAGGCCAGCCTTGGGCTTGGCGCCACGGCCGGTGGCGCCTTCGTCGCGGATCTCGCCGCCGGAGCCGGTGGAGGCGCCGGAGAACGGGGCGATGGCGGTCGGGTGGTTGTGCGTCTCGACTTTCATCAGGATGTGCACCGGCTCCTGTACCGCGCCGTACTGGCGGGTCTCAGGGTTCGGGAAGAAGCGGCCGGCGACGCTGCCGACGATCACCGAGGCGTTGTCCTTGTACGCAGACAGCACGCCTTCGCTGTGCATCTGGTAGGTGTTCTTGATCATGCCGAACAGGCTCTTCTCCTGCGCCTGGCCGTCGATGTCCCAGCTGGCGTTGAAGATCTTGTGGCGGCAGTGCTCGGAGTTGGCCTGGGCGAACATCATCAGTTCGATGTCGTTCGGGTTGCGCTTGAGACCCTGGAAGGCGTTGACCAGGTAGTCGATCTCGTCCTCGGCCAGGGCCAGGCCCAGGTCGATGTTGGCCTGCGCCAGGGCGGCGCGGCCACCGGCGAGGATGTCCACCGAGGTCATAGGCTTGGGCTGGGCGTGGCTGAACAGGTCGGCGGCGTCTTCCAGCTTGGCCAGCACGCGCTGGGTCATGCGGTCATGCAGCTCAGCGGCGAGGACCTGGGCGTCGGCGTCGGAAATATTACCGGCGACGTAGTAGGCGATGCCGCGCTCCAGGCGCTGGATCGACTGCAGGCCGCAGTTGTGGGCGATGTCGCTGGCCTTGGATGCCCAGGGCGAGATGGTGCCCAGGCGCGGCACGACCAGGAACAGGCGGCCAGCGGGCTCCTGCACCGGCACGCTCGGGCCGTACTTGAGCAGACGGCCCAGCACCTGCTGCTGGTCGGCGGTCAGCTCGCCGTCGACGTCGGCGAAGTGGGCGAATTCGGCATACAAACCAGTAACAGCGGGGACTTTCTGGCTCAGTTGCTCGAGTAATTTACCGTGGCGAAAGGCAGAAAGGGCAGGAGCGCCGCGCAGGATCAACATCGTCGGGACAGCCTCAGGAAGGGGTGTGCTTAGAGGCCGTGCATTCTAGCCTAATTCGCAGGCTTTCGGCACCCGCTCAACGCCAATGCTGCCGGGCGGTGGAACCGGACCCAGGGGTCAAAAAAACCAGGGCTTTTGATTGCGGTAGCGGCCGAATCGCGGGGCAAGCCCGCTCCCATGACCGGCTGCGCCCTGTCGCAGGCACAGCGACGTGCTACCAGACAAGCCACATATTGTCGAGATATGGCGCCGCCGGTCCTTTGCGTATACTGCACCCTATGTTCGCCCACACTGCTTTGCGCCAGCGATGCGCCAGATGGCTCCTCGCAACCGGACTCTTCCTGATGCTCGGTGCCTGCGTTGAAAAACCCAGCACCCTCGAACGCGTCAAGGAGGATGGCGTATTGCGCGTGATTACCCGCAACAGCCCGGCCACCTACTTCCAGGACCGCAACGGCGAAACCGGTTTCGAATACGAACTGGTCAAGCGCTTCGCCGACGACCTGGGCGTGAAGCTGGAGATCGAGACCGCCGACAACCTCGATGAGCTGTTCGACCAGCTGGGCAAGCCGTCCGGCCCGGTACTGGCCGCCGCCGGCCTGGTCAGCAGCGAGCGCCGTGCCGCCCAGGCGAAGTTCTCCCACCCCTACCTCGAGGTGACCCCACAGGTCATCTACCGCAATGGCCGCTCGCGGCCGACCAGCGCCAAGGGATTGGTGGGCAAGAAGATCATGGTGCTCAAGGGCAGCAGCCACGCCGACCAGCTCGCCGAACTGAAAAAGCAGAACCCGGGGCTGGAGTACGAGGAGTCCGACGCTGTCGAGGTGGTCGACCTGCTGCGCATGGTCGACGAGGGTCAGATCGACCTGACCCTGGTCGACTCCAACGAGCTGGCCATGAACCAGGTGTACTTCCCCAACGTGCGCGTGGCCTTCGACCTGGGCGACACCCGCGACCAGCGCTGGGCGGTAGCTGCCGGCGAAGACAACAGCCTGCTCAATGAGATCAACGAGTTTCTCGACAAGTCGCAGAAGAACGGCACCCTGCAGCGTCTGAAGGACCGTTACTACGGCCACGTCGATGTCCTCGGCTACGTCGGCGCCTACACCTTCGCCCAGCACCTGCAGCAGCGCCTGCCCAAGTACGAGAAGCACTTCAAGACCAGCTCCAAGGTCGAGCAGGTCGACTGGCGCCTGCTCGCCGCGATCGGCTACCAGGAATCGATGTGGCAGCCCGAGGTCACCTCCAAGACCGGCGTGCGCGGCCTGATGATGCTGACCCAGCGCACCGCCCAGGCCATGGGCGTGTCCAACCGCCTGGACCCCAAGCAGAGCATCCAGGGTGGCGCCAAGTACTTCATGCTGGTCAAGGACCAGCTCGACGACAGCATCAAGGAGCCAGACCGCACCTGGTTCGCCCTGGCCGCCTACAACGTCGGCAGTGGCCACCTCGAAGACGCCCGCACCCTGGCCAAGCGCGAAGGCCTGAACCCGAACAAGTGGCTGGACGTGAAAAAGATGCTGCCGCGCCTGTCGCAGAAGCAGTGGTACAGCAAGACCAAGTACGGCTACGCCCGCGGCGGCGAGCCGGTGCACTTCGTGGCCAACATCCGCCGCTACTACGACATCCTCACCTGGGTCACGCAGCCGCAGCTCGAAGGCCAGGTGGCCGAGGGCAACCTACATGTGCCTGCGGTTAACAAGGACAAGCCGGCGGAACAGTCGCCGCCGATGTGATGCCATCGCGGGGCAAGCCCGCTCCCACGATATCGGTGGGAGCGGGCTTGCCCCGCGATCGATCATTGACCTTTCGCCCGCCGCGCCTTGAAGAACTCACTCAAGATCGTTCCGCACTCCTCTGCCAGCACCCCACCCTCGAACATCACCCGATGGTTGAGAAACCCCTGGCTGAAGAACTGCCCCTGGCTCTGCACGATCCCCGCCTTGGGTTCCAGCGCCCCGTAGACCACCCGCGCCACCCGCGAATGGACGATCAACCCCGCGCACATGCTGCAAGGCTCCAGGGTCACGTACAGGGTACTGCCCGGCAGCCGGTAGTTGCTGGCCGACTTGGCCGCGGCACGGATCGCCACCATTTCGGCGTGGGCGCTGGGGTCGCTGTCGATGATCGGCCGGTTGAAACCCTGGCCGATCACCTGGCCGTGCTGCACCAGCACCGCGCCCACCGGCACCTCGCCCAAGGCCGCGCCCTCGGCGGCCAGCTCCAGGGCCAGGCGCATGAATTCCTGGTCGCGGCTGCGATCGATGATCTGCGGTCGCATCAGACCACCGCGATCGCGGCCATCAGGCCGGTTTCCATGTGGTCGATGACATGGCAATGGAACATCCAGGTGCCTGGGTTATCCGCCACCAGCGCCACCTGGGCCCGCTCGTTCTTGCCCAGCAGGTAGGTGTCGGTGAACCACGGCTCGACGATCTTGCGCCGATTGGAGGCGATCACCTTGAAACTCATGCCATGCAGGTGGATAGGGTGCTGGTACTGAGTCATGTTCTTCAGCTCGAGGATGTAGCTCTTGCCCTTCTGCAGCGTGGCGATCGGCCGGTCGGCGCAGGTCTTGTCGGTGATGTCCCAGGCCTGGCCATTGATCTGCCACAAGCTCGGCGGCTTGCCGTTCTCGGTGTTCACCGAGACCTTGCCGACCCATTCGAAATTGAAGTTGAGCTTCTCGGCGTTCTCCAGGTCCGGCTCGGCAACCGGGTTGGGCGGCAGGGCCTTGGGCCAGTCGCCGGGCGCCTCGCTGCTGGCCACCGAGCGCAGGGTGCCCAGGCGTACGAAGCCGTCTCGCAGGGAAACTTCCTCGCCCGCCTCGGGCATGCGGATGGCCAGACAGATGCGCATGCCCGGCCCAAGCCAGTACTCGTCGTCCAGCGGTCGCGGGGTCACCGGATTGCCATCGAGAGCGTAGATCATCGCCTCGCAGTTGCCCTTGAGGTTCAAGCGGTAAGTCCAGGTGTTGTCCAGGTTCAGCAGGCGTACCCGCACCACCTGCCCTGCCGGCAGTTCGGTGACCGACTCAGCCTGACCGTTGATGGTAATCAGGCGCCCGGCGGTGCCGTTGCGGGCCGCCTCGCGGGGGATGCTGAACGGCAGCCAGGCGCCCTGCTCGTCCACGTGCCAGTTCTTCAGGCTAAGGGTGCGCTCGTGCTTGAAACCGGTCGGTTCGCGCTCTTCGACAATCAGTGGGCCAACCAGCCCACGCCCCAGTTCCTCGGAGCTGCTCACATGGGGGTGATACCAGTAGCTGCCGGCATCCGGCACACGGAACTTGTAATCGAAGTATTCGCCGGGCTTGACCGGCAATTGCGATACGTACGGCACGCCGTCCATTTCCAGCGGCAGGCGGATACCGTGCCAGTGGATGGTGGTCTCGACGGGCAGATGGTTGATGAAGCGCACCCGCAACCAGGTGCCCTGGCGCACCCGCAGCTCGGTGCCCGGCGCCGACGGGCCGAAGGCCCAGGCCTCGGTCTTGAAGCCCGGCACCAGCTCGACGTCCAGGGGCGCGGCGATCAGTTCATAGTCGTGCCCGGCGTTGTCGTCTTCGACCTTGCCAAGCCAGTAACGCGCCGCGCCTCCGGCGCCCAGGCCTACCACTGCAAGGCCGGTCAGGCCCTTGAGCATTTGTCGACGGGTGAAGGACATTGGTGCGGGTACCTCGTGTTCTGCGCAATCAAGCTGCCAGCATGGCTGGCGATGAAGGGCGAATACGATACACCTGCAAATGGGAAATATTAAGTGAAGTCTCTTTGGATGCTGCCCGCAGCCTTGCTATCGCAAGTGCTGCCTGGAGCCAGACAAAGGTCATTGAACCACTGCTGGTCATCAGCGGACGGCACGCGCAAGGCGGCCTGCAGCAATTGCGGGTCGAGCAGGATGTCCAGGTTGTTCAGGCGCGTGGCGAGGTCGGGGTGCGTATCGAACGGATGGGCAGTGGCCAGCCCCAGCACTTCCTCGCCCAGATGCAACGGCGTGCCTTGCAGGTGCGCCGCCAGCGCCCGCAATAGGTTGCTGCCACCGTGTGCGACCAACAAGCCGTCGATCACCCGACCCAGGGCAATCACCCGTAACAGCGCCTGTACGAACAGCTTCGGGCCAACGACCTCGGCACCTGCCCGATCAGCCAGCAATTCCTGTGCACGCCCCCAGTGATGAACCGCAAGCTGGAAATGGTGCAAGAACTGCCCGGCCAGCCACAAGGTGGGCCGAACCACCCAGCGCGGAGCATCCTCGTCACCGACCATGGCCGAATAATGCGCGCACATCAGGCTGAAACGCGCACTGGTTTCGCTGCCCCGCTCCGTATCACGGCGCCTGAAATGGCCCAGTTCGTGACCGATGACCGAGGCCGCCTCGGCCTGGCTCAAGGCAGCCAGGCAAGGTAGAGGCAGATACAACGTGCGCCCCCTGAGGACCTGCCCCCCGGGCTGCAGCAGGATCGGAACACTGGTGACGAAAAAACCCTGGTCAAGGCCGACCACGATATGGTCCGGGACAGGCGCGTGCAGTTGTGTTGCCAAGGTCTCGATCCACTGCCACACCGCTGGCGTCGCCTGCCTGCCTAGCGGGCGGGCGAGAAAACTGGCGGTCGGAGACTGCATCAGCGGCCAGTGCCGACGCATTCGCCAGACCTGGCGAACACACACAACCAGGACTGAGGCCAGCGGCAGCACCACGACCAGCACCGTCATGCCGCCCTGCGCTGCGCGGCTTGCTCCGGAACTGGCCTCATAGAGCAGCAACAGGCACAGCGAACCGGCAAGCATGACCATGTAGAGACTCAAGCAACAGCCCAGGGCCTGCCAGTTGGCCATCATGCGTTCATACAGGTAGGCCGCAGAGCGCAGCGCCCGCCAGGCGTCCAACTTCAGCTTGAGCCAGGCCCAGAGGCCTGCCAGCAGAGTGGCCACTGCCAGCCAGCAGCTCACACTTGCCATCACCTTGCGTACGCTTACCCAGTGGCGATCCGCATCGAGCAGGTCCAGTTGGCGCTGCAGGGCCTGCCGCGGATCGACATGCCTGGCAAGCTCCTTGCGGGCTTCCCACGGCAATTGGCGTGGCAACGTCTCATCGGGGGCAGCCAGCCATTGCCGTATGGTCCGGGCCTGATCCTGCGCCGTGTCAGCCCGCCAGTACTGCACTTTACCCCAGCCAAACAGCACCAGAGGCAACAGCAGCAGGATCAGGCCCCAGCCGAAGCGCTTCATTGCCCCAGAGCGCCAATGGTCACGTTCAGGCTCATCTGGCCGCTTCACCCATCCGCGCCACACCCGGAAACAGCTGCGCCAACGTACGCCTGGCCTGGGCCGCTTGCACATAGGCATAAAGCAGATCCACCAGTTCCTGCAGGCCAAGGCGTCGCCCAGCCACGACGGGCGTGCACAGCCACAGCCTGACGCGCAAGCCGCCCGCGACGACCACCGCGTCAGGTGAGGCCAGCGCCCTGAAACAGGCCGGTGCCAGCACTGGTGCATGGCTGAACGCCGACACGGTAAAGATCAGCCAGGTAGTGAAGTAACCCTGCTCGACCTCGAAGCCGTCGAAGGAGTCCAGTGGGGTCGGCGCCTGCGCGTTGGCGAAGCACAGGGTATCTGGTGTCACGCTCAGCACCCGCTTGCCGTGCCGGCGGTATAGCACGACGGCACAGGCCAGCCCCGCCACCCCGACGCCGGCCAGGCCGAGGCCGAAACCAGACATCAGCCAGATGACACCGCTGCTGGCACCGGGACTGAACCGCACCGCCAGAGCGGTCAGCCATATGCCCAGCGCGCCGAACAACAGGCCAATCACAGCACATGCCAGCGCGTTACCGAGCGAATGCTCCAGCAGTACGAAGCTGTCGGTGGGGCCATCAGCCTGAGCCTGCAGGTACGCGAGGTGGGCTTCGCGTTCGCCGTTATCCATCGTTCTGCAACAGATCCAATTGCCGTTGCGCATGTGCCGCATCGCGGTAGGCTGCCAGCAGCGCGAGCACTTCCTCGTTCCCCAGCTTGCGTCCGTTGCTGGCCAGGCCTGCGGACATGATGCGGATCTGCGGTCGCGGTTTCTTCAACACCATGGCCTGGTTACCGAAGAACTGCAGTTTCACCACATGATGCTTTGGCAGGACGGCTTCGCTGCTCATTTCCAGCGTCTGTACCATGACCAGCCCTTCATCCTTGACCGAAACGTCCTCCACTTCCGCCAGGTCTACCGGTGCATCCAGCGTATCGACGAACAACTGCCGGCGGGTCAAGCGCATGAATACCTGGGTACCGGCATTACGGTGTTGCCAGGTCACCGCTGCTGCGATCAAGGTGATGAAGACACCTGCTGCAACCGCCCCCAAGCGTTCCGGGTTGAAGGTCACGGCCGTGATAATCAGTGCACCCAGCAACAATACTGGCCCCCAGATCCGGTAACGCCGGGAGTTGGTGAACTCGCTCTGCTCGGGCACGCGCTCGATTACCTGCTTGAGCTCAGCGATCACTCGGTCGCGCTGGGCGGCACGGCTTTGCTCGTAGTCCTGGCCCAGCGAGCCAGACAGTTCGGACAGCGGGTCGTTGAACTCGCCCATGATCATTGCGCCTCCGTGTTTTGTGCTGCCAGATAATCGGTAAGGAACGCCTGGGCATTGCCCTCACGCGACAGCCCTTCCGAATAGCCGACCTGCTGTGTCTGCGCCTCACCCGGCAGGTTCAACTCGCCGCCCCAGTTGCCCTGGATGATCAGCACCACGTACTTCTTGCCGTCCACGGTGGTGGAGTAGCGGGTGTCCTTGCTGGTCTTCTCCACCTGCATTTTCTGGATGCGCATGTTCCAGTCGTGATCGATGCCTTCGATTTGTACCAGCGCTTCGTTGGCGGCACGTTCACCGATACGCAGCGTCCACACCTTGGTCCCTTGCGCCCCCATGTAGGCAACTACCTGGTCGGCCACTTCCGGCCGTTGTTCAGCGTGAACCTGGCCCAGCCACAGGGCGAGCGCAGCCACCACCAGGGCTGTCCATTTGCGATAAGCGAGCATGTCTTTTCCATCCTGAATCGAAACAAACGCCCATTGAAATAAGCCTGGCCCGACTAGCCAACCCCGCTGACCGGCTCGCACAACAGACAGCACCCTGCGCACAACGGCTGTCGCTGAAAATGTGCGCGCGTTACCATTCGCGGCCATGCCGCCCTCAGCCAAGGATGCCTAGCGCACATGCGATCGATCAGCCCCTACCTCGACACCGACTTTTCATTCGATAGCCCCGGGTCACTCGCTGAGGCTGGTGTACTGGATGCGAGCAGCGCGCGAGTGATGGGTAGCGCGACCGGCCACTATCGGGCGCAGACGGTACACAGCGGGTTGCAATACTTCGATTGCAACCTGCAGTTTCCAGAGCCGCTGAGGATCGACAAGGTGCTACCGCAAAGCCTGTGCATCGTGCAGGTGTTCGACGGGGCGTGGCAGCACACGGTGGACGGTAGGCTCAACAGTTATGCCCCTGGCCAGTTGCACATGCTGAGCCTGGGTGAAAGCCTGGAGGCGCAGGACCAACTGCCCGCCAACAGTCATGCCCGCATGGCCGGAGTACGTATTGCCGGCGATTACCTGCAAGAACTGGCCCGGGAGGACGCGCAGCTCAAGCCCCTGTTGGCACTTGTCGCCGACGGCATGCGCTTCGACCAGCTACCGCAGTGTCCAGCGGTGAGCCGCCTGTTCCAGCAGCTGTATCTGTCGCCCTATACCGGCGGGCTCAGGCGCCTGCATTGCGAGAGCCTGAGCTTGGCCATCATGCTGGAACTGGCCAGCCACCTGATCGGGCACAGATCCGCCGAAAAGACTCAAGACCGGGGGCGCCGCGACCTGGCCATTGAAACGCGCCGCCAGCTCGATGAAAACCTGAACGCACCGCCCACTGCTGCCGCACTCGCTCGCCAGCTGGGGGTGAGCGAGACCACCTTGCGCCGCGCTTTCAGCCACGAGTACGGTCGGTCGCTCTTGCAGTATGTTCGGCAACAGAGAATGGAGCTGGCCCGCGCCCTGCTGCTGGAGCGTCGCTGGCAGGTATCGCAGGTTGCCTATCATGTCGGCTACGCCAACCCGGCCAATTTCTGCCATGCCTACAAGGCGTATTTTGGGCATTCTCCCGGGGCTGAGTAGGGTTCAGCCCCCCCAAAAAAAACGGGCCTGCAATGCAGGCCCGTTTCACTCAACCGCGAGTCGGGATCATTCCCACTCAATGGTCGCCGGCGGCTTGCTCGACACGTCATAGGTGACGCGGGAGATGCCGTCGATTTCATTGATGATACGACCGCTGACGGTTTCCAGCAGCTCGTACGGCAGGTGCGCCCAGCGCGCGGTCATGAAGTCCACGGTCTCGACGGCACGCAGGGCCACGACCCAGGCGTAGCGACGGCCGTCGCCGACGACGCCGACCGACTTGACCGGCTGGAACACCACGAACGCCTGGCTGGTCTTGTGGTACCAGTCGGCCTTGCGCAGTTCTTCGATGAAGATATGGTCGGCGCGACGCAGGATGTCGGCGTACTCCTTCTTCACTTCACCCAGGATGCGCACGCCCAGGCCCGGGCCCGGGAACGGGTGGCGGTAGACCATGTCGTACGGCAGGCCCAGCTCCAGGCCGATCTTGCGTACTTCGTCCTTGAACAGCTCGCGCAGCGGCTCGACCAGCTTGAGGTTCATTTCCTCCGGCAGGCCACCGACGTTGTGGTGCGACTTGATCACATGGGCCTTGCCGCTCTTGGCGCCGGCCGACTCGATCACGTCGGGGTAGATGGTGCCTTGGGCGAGGAACTGGATGTTCTCCAGCTTGCTGGCCTCGGCATCGAACACGTCGATGAAGGTGCGACCAATGATCTTGCGCTTCTTCTCAGGGTCGGCTTCGCCGGCCAGGTTGTCGAGGAACTGCTTCTCGGCATCGGCGCGGATGACCTTGACGCCCATGTTCTCCTTGAACATGGCCATCACCTGGTCGCCTTCGTGCAGGCGCAGCAGGCCGTTGTCGACGAATACGCAGGTCAGCTGGTCGCCGATGGCGCGGTGCAGCAGCGCGGCAACCACGGAGGAGTCGACGCCGCCGGACAGGCCCAGCAGGACGTTGGCCGAACCGACCTGTGCACGCACCTGGGCAATGGCGTCCTCGACGATGTTCGAGGCGGTCCACAGGGCTTCGCAGCCGCAGATGTCTTGGACGAAGCGCGACAGGATGCGACCGCCTTGCTTGGTGTGGGTCACTTCCGGGTGGAATTGCACGCCGTAGTAGCCCAGGGCATCGTCGTACATGCCGGCGATCGGGCAGCTCGGGGTGCTGGCCAGCACATGGAAGTTGCCCGGCATCTGGGTGACCTTGTCGCCGTGGCTCATCCACACGTCCAGGCCCAGCACGCCATCGTCATCGACATGGTCTTCGATGCCGTCGAGCAGGCGGCTCTTGCCGACCACGTCGACGCGGGCATAGCCGAACTCGCGCAGGTCGGAACCTTCGACCTTGCCGCCCATCTGCTCGGCCATGGTCTGCATGCCGTAGCAGATGCCCAGCACCGGGACCTTCAGGTCGAACACCGCTTGCGGGGCGCGTGGGCTGTTGGCTTCGTGGACCGACTCAGGGCCACCGGCCAGGATGATGCCGCGCGGGTTGAATTCGCGGATCGCTTCATCGTCCATGTCGAACGGGTGCAGCTCGCAGTACACGCCGATCTCGCGCACGCGGCGGGCGATCAGTTGGGTGTACTGGGAACCGAAATCGAGGATCAGGATGCGGTGAGCGTGAATGTCGAGGGCCATGACTCAATCTCGTCAGTGGAAATCGGAAACGACACGGGGCTGTCATGACAGCCCCGCTTGCTATTGCTTGAAGCCTCAGCCTACGCGGTAGTTAGGGGCTTCTTTGGTGATCTGCACGTCATGCACGTGGGACTCGGCCATGCCGGCACCGGTGATGCGCACGAACTCCGGCTTGGTACGCATCTCTTCGATGGTCGCGCTGCCGGTGTAGCCCATGGACGAACGCAGGCCGCCCATCAGCTGGTGGATGATCGCAGCCAGGGCGCCCTTGTACGGCACGCGGCCTTCGATGCCTTCCGGTACCAGCTTCTCGGCACCGGCCGAGGAATCCTGGAAGTAACGGTCGGAGGAGCCTTGCGCCTGTGCCATGGCACCCAGCGAGCCCATGCCGCGGTAGGCCTTGTAGGAACGGCCCTGGAACAGTTCGACTTCACCCGGGGCTTCTTCGGTACCGGCGAACATCGAGCCCATCATCACGCACGAGGCGCCGGCAACAATGGCCTTGGACAGGTCACCCGAGAAGCGGATGCCGCCGTCGGCGATCAGCGGCACGCCCGTGCCTTCCAGTGCGGCGGCGACGTTGGCGATGGCGCTGATCTGCGGCACGCCGACACCGGCGACGATACGGGTGGTGCAGATCGAGCCCGGGCCGATACCGACCTTGA
This sequence comes from Pseudomonas sp. P110(2024), assembly GCF_057480795.1. NCBI lineage: Bacteria > Pseudomonadati > Pseudomonadota > Gammaproteobacteria > Pseudomonadales > Pseudomonadaceae > Pseudomonas > Pseudomonas sp. P110(2024). The sequence continues at coordinate 63,081 of NZ_JBLIYT010000017.1, read as the reverse complement.
CCGCGTCGGCGCCAGCTTCAGCCAGGGCCTTGGCGGCAGCGCCGGTGGCGATGTTGCCGCCGATCACCTGCACTTGCGGGTAGTTCTCCTTGACCCAGCGAACGCGGTCAATCACGCCCTTGGAGTGACCGTGGGCGGTGTCCACCACCACCACGTCAACGCCGGCGGCCACCAGGGCGGCTACGCGCTCACCGGTGTCCTTGCCGGTGCCGACCGCGGCGCCGACGCGCAGACGACCCTGGTCGTCCTTGCTGGCCAGCGGGTAGGCCTTGGCCTTCTCGATGTCCTTGACGGTCATCATGCCCTTGAGGTTGAACTTGTCGTCGACGATCAGGACTTTTTCCAGGCGGTGCTTGTGCAGCAGCTCGCGGACTTCGTTCTTGTCGGCGCCTTCGCGGACGGTGACCAGACGCTCTTTGGGGGTCATCACGTCGCGGACCTTGGCGTCCAGGCGGGTTTCGAAACGCACGTCACGGGAGGTGACGATGCCGACCAGATCGCCGTTCGCCAGCACCGGAACACCGGAGATGTTGTTCAGGCGGGTCAGGTCGAACAGGTCGCGCACGGTGGCGTCGGCGTCGATGGTGATCGGGTCCTTGACCACGCCAGCCTCGAACTTCTTGACCTTGCGTACTTCGCCGGCCTGCTGCTCGATGGTCATGTTCTTGTGGATGATGCCGATGCCGCCTTCCTGGGCCATGGCGATGGCCAGGCGCGCTTCGGTCACGGTGTCCATGGCGGCGGAGACCAGGGGAATGTTCAGCTCGATGCCACGAGTCAAACGGGTCTTGAGACTGACTTCATTGGGCAGTACCTCGGAGTAGCCAGGTACAAGGAGGATATCGTCGAAAGTCAGGGCTTCTTGGCTGATACGCAGCATCGCGGGGGCTCCCGGGAGGGAAAAATGGAAGCGCGCCATTATACCCATCCATGGCGCGCCGCTCAATGCAAAATAAGGGCCTTCGGTCAGCCTTGCGGCAGTTTTACCTGCACCACCGCCACCGGCTGGTCCAGCCAGTCGGCGAAGCTGTCGAGGAAGGCCTGGGTGAACCCGGCCTCGCCCCAGTTATTGAAGATGAACCCCAGGTTGGAAAAGGCACACGGCTGCAGGTAAAGGAAGCCATTGATGTCGTCCTCGAAGCCGCACAGCGGGCAGGTGAAGTTGTCACTCACCCCCGGCATCCACTCCTCCAGGCTCTCGAACAGCGGCTCGCCCACCTCGCGCCGGCATTCCGGGCAGCCGGCCTCCTCGAGAAAACCGTCGGTGGGGGTGTAGATGCAGCGCTTGAGCATCACCTCCAGGCCATTGACCTGCTCACCGAACGGCAGTTTCTCGGGGTGCAGGGCCACCTTGCGCGCCCCTTCGGCCAGGGCATGACCCATGCGATTGCCGGTGCGGCCACAGGTGCTCAACTGCTCCTCGACGATTTTTTCGCGCACCAGCCAGCGCAGGATCGCGCGGGCCCGGGCTTCGTGGACCGGCACGGTGGACAGCTTGGGGACGATGATGCTCTGGGTGTTCATGCTTGAGGCGGGCCTGGGAACTGCGGTAAGGACGCAATTCTACCGCCTGCTCAGGCGCTCAGGTAGCGACCGATCAACGCCAGGCCGCTGGCCAGCACCAGCCAGGTGACCAGCCGCACGAAGGCCTCGCGGGACAGCCTCAGCGTCAACCGTCGGCCCAGCCAGGTACCGATGAACATCACCGGCAGCAGGCAGGCGGCCAGCAGCAACAGGCTGGCGTCGGCATACACCCCGGCGATCAGGAACAGCGACAGGCGCACCACCGTGCTGCAACTGATCAGCGCGACCTGGGTCGCCCGCACCTGCTCCTTGGCCTCCAGCCGCGCACTGAGGTAGATCGCGTACAGAAAACCACCACTGCCGAACAGGGCGCCGAACAACCCGCCTACCGTCCCCATGGGCACCGCCCAGGCGCCCGACAGATTCGCCGGCCGTACCTTCACCGCCAGGCCATAGACCGCATAGGCGGTGACGAACAGCCCCATCAGCAACAGCAGCACATCGGACTTCAGGCGCAGCAGGAACACCACGCCCAGCGTGCAGCCCACGGCCATGAACGGCAGCAGCCTGAGCAGTTCGCCGCGCACCACGTCGCGCCGCGACGGTAGCAGGTTGCCGAAGGCGGCGACGAAGTCCAGCAGCACCAGCAACGGAACGATCCGCGACAATGGCATGAAATGGATCAGCACGGGGCCAGCGACCAGCGCGGTGCCGAAACCGGCGATGCCGAAGACGATATAAGCCACCCCCACACCTAGCAGGATGGGTAGCCAGTCGAGCATGGAAAACGACAGTTGAGCGAGCATCGCAGCAATTCCTCGGGAGACCCCAGAAGGTTAGCCAGCGACAAGCCATGCCGACTAATATGCCTTTACGCCAAGAGATATCTGAAAAAGGCATGACATGACTTCGATCCGCCAACTGCGCTACTTCGTCGAAATCGCCGAGGCCGGCAGCTTCAGTGCCGCCGCCGAGCGGCTGTACATCGCCCAGTCGGCTCTCAGCCGACAGATCAAGGAACTGGAGCTGCACCTGGGGTCCGCGTTGTTCGAACGCACCGCGCGCCAGCCACGGCTGACCGCCGCAGGATTGGCTTTCCTCGACCGCGCCCGACATCTGCTGGCCGACCTGGACAAAGCCGAACGTCTGGCCCGCGAGGTGGGCCAGGGCCTGCGTGGCAGTCTGCGGCTGAACCACTCCAGTACCGTGCCGTTGACTGGTCAACTGCTGCAGCGCCTCGGCACCTACCTCGCGGACAACCCCGGCGTCTCCTTGGAGATCGCCCAGCAATCGTCGGAGGCGCAACTGGAGGACATCGCCGAAGGCCGCCTGGAAATCGGTCTGCTGCGCCTGCCGGTGCTGCGCCAGCACGAGGGCGTGGAGCTGCATGCGCTATTCGACGAGCCCCTGCTGCTGGCGGTGGCGGCGAGCCATCCACTGGCCACGGCTGGCAGTGTCCGACTGGGGCAACTGCGCGAGGAACGCTTCATTTCCATACCCCATCGTCAGCGCGGCGGCTTGAGCTACCTGTCGGCGTCGTTGTGCATGAACGAGGGATTCTTTCCCCAGGCGGCGCAGGTGGTGTCGCGCAAGACCACGCAACTGCAGCTGATCCAGGCCGGGTTCGGGGTGGCGTTGCTGCCCCTGAGCATGCGCGAGATCGCCCCGCCCTCGGTCACCTTCGTGCCGCTGGCCGAGGCCTGCCAGAGCACCGTGGCCCTGGCCTGCCGACGCGACGCGGGAACGCTGTCGAGAAAGCTACTGGACAGCCTGCGCTTGCCACAGGGCGATCAGGGCATGTAGCGCTCCACCAGCGCAAAGACGATCGCCGCGGTTTCGGCATCCAGCACACCGTCAAAGTTGCCAGGCCGGAAATGCAGCTGGAACGCCCTGAGTACTGCACGCACCTGGGCCGGATCGGGGCTGGTCGGGAAGCTATAGCCGTAGGTACGCAGCTTGGCGAGGACGACCTTGACCTGCGGCAGGCAGCCCGCGAAGCGCTGCTGGTAGTACGCCTTGCGCGCCTCGTCATACCAGGCACCGATACCGGCCTGGTGCAGCGCCTGCCAGGGAAAAGCGGCACCCGGGTCACTCTTGCGGCCAATGGCGATGTCGCTGTGGCCGACCACCTGGGTCGGCGTGATGTCCGGATAGCGCTGCAGGATCGCCTGGCCCAGCTGGATCAAGGCCTCCACCTGTTGGGGGTGATAGGGCGGGAACACGAACTGGCCGTTGCTCACCGACGCCTGGCTGACGATCTCGATGCCGATCGACGTATCGTTCAGGTTGCTGCGTCCGGCCCAGCCGCTGACACCCGCGTGCCAGGCGCGCTCGTTCTCGTCGACGAGGTTGAAGGTGCGCATCGCGTCGAAACCTGCACTGGTGAAGCTCGGATCGGATGGGTCGGGCACCAGGTAATGGGCGCTGACCTGGGTACCGTTGACCAGCGCATTGATCGAGCCGTTGAAATTGACGGCTGTGTAATGCAGCACCAGGAATCGCACCCGTCGGTTGAACGCCTTGGACCGGTAGGTGTGAGCGTCTATGGGATACATGGCGAATCTCCTCATGGAATCAGGCGCCCAGCGTGCATCGCCGGATATCGGGGCCGGCAGCCGGAAATGCTCCCAAGGTGGGGCGTGCCAGCAGCCGGCACAGTGCATCCGCGCGACGGCTCCTTTATGATGCCCGGCATGATCAGAGACCCTTTCGAACGACTCGGCCTGGACCGCGAGGTCCTCACCGTCAGCCAGCTCAACGGCCGTGCCCGCGTGCTGCTCGAGGACGTGTTCCGCAGTGTCTGGGTGGAAGGCGAGATTTCCAACCTCGCCCGCCCGGCCTCCGGCCACATGTACTTCACCCTCAAGGACAGCGGCGCGCAGATCCGCTGCGCGCTGTTCCGGCAGAACGCCGCTCGCGTGCGCCAGGCCCTGCGCGATGGCCTGGCGGTCAAGGTGCGCGGCAAGGTTTCGCTGTTCGAGGGCCGCGGCGACTACCAGCTGATCCTCGACACCGTCGAACCGGCCGGTGACGGCGCCCTGCGCCTGGCCTTCGAGGCGCTGAAGGAAAAGCTCGGCGCCGAGGGGCTGTTCAGCACCGAACGCAAGCAGCCGCTGCCGGCCCATCCGCGGCGCATCGGCATCGTCACCTCGCCCACCGGCGCGGTGATCCGCGACATCATCAGCGTGTTCCGCCGCCGTGCGCCGCAGGTCGAGCTCAACCTGATCCCTACCGCCGTGCAAGGCCGCGAGGCCATCGCGCAGATCGTCCGCGCCCTGCAGATGGCCGACCGGCAGGGCTTCGACGCGCTGATCCTGGCCCGTGGCGGCGGCTCGCTGGAAGACCTCTGGTGCTTCAACGAAGAGGCCGTGGCCCGTGCCGTGGCCGCCTGCGTGACGCCGATCGTCAGCGCCGTGGGCCATGAGACCGACGTGTCGATCAGCGACTTCGTCGCCGACGTGCGCGCCCCCACGCCATCAGCCGCCGCCGAGCTGCTCGCCCCCGACAGCAGCGGCCTGCAGCAGCGCCTGGACAGCCTGCAGCGACGCCTGTTGCTGCGCATGCAGAGCCGTCTGGCCCATGACCGCCTGCGCGTCGAGGGCCTGACCCGACGCCTGCGCCACCCGGGCGAGCGCCTGCGCCAGCAGGCCCAACGCCTGGACGACCTGGACATGCGCCTGCGCCGCGCCTTCGCGCTGAACCTGCGCCAACGCCACGAACGTCTCGGCCGCCTCGACATGCGCCTGGCCGCGCAACACCCGGGACGCAACCTGAAACTGCTCAAGCAGCGCCTGGACAGCCTGGCCGAGCGCCTGCCACGGGCCATGCGCGAGGTGATCAAGGACCGCCGCCAGCGCTTCCAGGCGCAGTTGCAGACGCTGCAGGTGGTCAGCCCATTGGCCACCCTCGCCCGCGGCTACAGCATCCTTCTCGACGAGCGCGGCCAGGCCATCCGCAACGCCGCGCAGACCCACAACGGCCAGCGCCTGACTGCCCGCCTCAACGAAGGCGAGCTCAAGGTGCGGGTCGAGGACAACCACCAGACTCCGGTCACCCTCTCGCTACTGGACTGACACATGCCCCGCCTGTTCGCGCCCCTGCTCGCCCTTGCCCTGCTGCTGCCGCTCACCGCGGCCCAGGCCAGCTACATCACCCGCACCCTCGACAAGCCGGTGCCCGGCGGCGTGGCCGTGGTCAACCTGGGGCCGGCCACCAGCGCGCCCAGCGCCCGCTTCGACGGCAAGCCGGTGCTGGTGGTGAAGGAGCAGGACAACTGGCTGGCCATCGTCGGCATCCCGCTCACCCAGAAACCCGGTAGCGCCGTGCTCACCCAGGGGGGGCGCGACATCCGCTTCAGCGTGGGCAGCAAGAAATACCCCGAACAGCACATCACCCTGAAGAACAAGCGCCAAGTCAACCCCGAGCCCGAGGACCTCAAGCGCATCGACCGCGAACTGGCCGAACAGGTCAAGGCCTACCGCAGCTTCAGCCCGGCCCTGCCGAGCAACCTGATTCTCGACAAGCCGGTCGACGGCCCGCTGTCGAGCAAGTTCGGCGTGCGCCGCTTCTTCAACGGCGAGGAGCGCAACCCTCATGCGGGCCTTGACTTCGCCGTACCGGCCGGCACGCCGATCAAGACCCCGGCCAATGGCAAGGTGATCCTGGTGGGCGACTACTTCTTCAATGGCCGCACGGTGTTCGTCGACCATGGCCAGGGCTTCATCAGCATGTTCTGCCATATGTCGAAGATCGACGTGAAGCCAGGGCAGGTGCTACGCCGTGGCGAGGTGGTGGGCCGCGTGGGTTCGACTGGCCGGGCCACCGGGCCGCACATGCACTGGAACGTCAGCCTCAACGATGCGCGGGTCGATCCTGCGATTTTCATCGGCGCGTTCCAGCCCTGAAAGCGCAATCGCGGGGCCAGCCCGCTCCCACGCAGCCGACGGTGGCATCGTGGGATCGGGCAGGCCCCGCGATTTGCGCAACAAAAAAACATCACGCAATAAAATATCAACAAGACCAATTAAGCGGCCATAAAAACTCCTAAGGTTCGTTTTTTTAAGCATTCCTCTCAATTTTTCCGCAATGCTTGCCATCCCCCAACCCACTGGTTAGGGTTGAGCCTATGAACATCTTCAGCACCCTGCTCCGACAACACCGCAGCCTCTGCCTGGTCAGCGCCCGACTACCAGGGTGAATCGCGTCGCCTCGCCTTTTTCTCTCGTTTTCGTTTGGCAGGCCCGATCACGGCCGCACATAAAAAGGATTGCTTCCATGACCATGCTCAAAGACCCTTCGAAGAAATACCGCGCGTTCCCGACCATCGACCTGCCCGACCGTACCTGGCCGTCGAAGACCATCACCCAGGCACCGATCTGGTGCAGTTCCGACCTGCGTGATGGCAACCAGTCGCTGATCGAGCCGATGGACTCGGAGAAGAAGCTGCGGTTCTGGAAGACCCTGGTGCAGGTGGGCGTGAAGGAAATCGAAGCCTCGTTCCCGTCGGCCTCGCAGACCGACTTCGACTTCGTGCGCACTCTGATCGAAGACGGCCACATCCCGGACGACACCACCATCCAGGTGCTGACCCAGGCCCGTGAAGACCTGATCGCCCGTACCTTCGAATCCCTGCGCGGGGCCAAGAAGGCCATCGTCCACCTGTACAATGCCACCTGCCCATCGTTCCGCCGCATCGTCTTCAACCAGGACAAGCAGGGCGTGAAGGACATCGCGGTCAACGCCGCCAAGCTGTTCGTCAAGTACGCCGCCCAGCAGCCGAACACCCAGTGGACCTTCCAGTACTCGCCTGAAACCTTCAGCGCCACCGAACTGGAGTTCGCCAAGGAAGTGTGCGACGCGGTGATCGAAGTGTGGAACCCGACTCCTGAGCACAAGATCATCCTCAACCTGCCGGCCACCGTCGAAGTCGCCACGCCGAACGTCTACGCCGACCAGATCGAATGGTTCTGCCGCAACATCAACCGTCGCGACAGCGTGATCATCAGCCTGCACACCCACAACGACCGTGGCACCGGCATCGCCGCCACCGAGCTGGGCCTGATGGCCGGCGCCGACCGTGCCGAAGGCTGCCTGTTCGGCAACGGTGAGCGCACCGGCAACGTCGACCTGGTCACCCTCGCCCTGAACCTCTACACCCAGGGCATCGACCCGCAGCTGGACTTCTCCGACATCGACGGCGTGCGCAAGGTCGTCGAGGAGTGCAACCAGCTGCCGGTGCACCCGCGTCACCCGTACGTCGGCGACCTGGTCCACACCGCCTTCTCCGGCTCGCACCAGGACGCCATCCGCAAGGGCTTCGCCAAGCAGCAGGACGGCGAACTGTGGGAGGTGCCGTACCTGCCGATCGACCCGGCCGACATCGGCCGCAGCTACGAGGCGGTGATTCGCGTCAACAGCCAGTCGGGCAAGGGTGGCATCACCTACCTGCTCGAGCAGGAGTACGGCATCAGCCTGCCGCGCCGCATGCAGATCGAGTTCAGCCAGGTGGTACAGGGCGAGACCGACCGTCTCGGCCTGGAAATGACCGCCGAGCAGATCTACAAGCTGCTGCAGAAGGAGTACCTCCAGGCCAACGCACCGTATGCGCTGGTCAGCCACCGCCTGCAGGAAGAGAACGGCAGCAGCCACGTGCAGGTGGAAGTCTCCGGTGAAGGCGAGACCACCCTGCACTGGCACGGCAAGGGCAACGGCGCCTTGGAAGCGCTGGTCGCCGGCCTGCCGGTCAACGTGGAGATCATGGACTACAACGAGCACGCCATCGGTGCCGGCACCAACGCCAAGGCGGCGGCGTACATCGAACTGCGCGTGGCCGGTGGGCGGCCGGTGCATGGCGTGGGCATCGACGAGAACATCACCACCGCCAGCTTCAAGGCGCTGTTCAGCGCGCTGAACCGGTCGCTGAGCCAGCAGCAGGCCAAAGCGGCGTAAACCATCGCCGATGAACGAAGCCCGCATCCTCGATGCGGGCTTTTTTATTGCCTATACAGGCCCTATCGCGGGGCAAGCCCGCTCCCACGTGCCTTTCATCGCATGCGTGGGAGCGGGCTTGACCCGCGATAGGGCCAGCATTGGCAACACAAAATTCGCAGGCAAAAAAAGGGGCGCCGACCAAGCGCCCCACAAGCCGTGTAGCACACAACGAAATCTGTCAGTCCAGCAATGCCATCGCCTCGGCGCTGCACGCCTCGATCCGCGCCCAGTCGCCGTTCTTGATCCAGCTGCTGTCGAGCATCCAGGTGCCGCCCACGCACATCACATTGGGCAGCGCCATGTAGTTGCGCACGTTGGCCGGGTTCACCCCACCGGTCGGGCAGAAGCGAATGTCGCCGAATGGGCCGGCAAAGGCCTTGATCGCCGCCACGCCACCACTGATCTCCGCCGGGAATAGCTTGAAGCGACGGTAGCCAAGGGCATAGCCCATCATGATCTCCGACGGCGTGCTGATACCCGGCAGCAGCGGAATGTCGCTGTCCACGCCCGCTTCGAGGATGTCCTGGGTGATGCCCGGGGTAACGACGAACTGCGCGCCCGCGGCCTCGACGGCGGCGAACATGCTACGGTCGAGCACGGTACCGGCACCGACGCACAGCTCGGGGCGCTGCTCGCGCAGCACCTGGATGGCCTTCAGGCCATGTTGCGAGCGCAGGGTCACTTCCAGGGTGCGGATGCCGCCTGCGGCCAGGGCGTCGGTCAGGGGCAGGATGTCTTCCTCACGGGCGATGGTGATCACCGGCAGGATGCGCGCCTTGTCGCAGATCGTGTCGATCCGCGCGGCTTTGTCGGCCATCGAGAGCAAAGGCTGTGGGCGTTCGAGGGTGGTCATGACAATGGGTCCTTGGCTCATGGGCACCAGTAGATGTCCAGGGGGTCGTGAAGAAAGGCGCGAATCGGCATTTCGGTAGGGTCTTCGGCCGCCAGGGCAGCACGCAAGGTGGTGAGCTTGCCCGCGCCTTGCACGGACAGGGCGATGAAACCGGCGCCGGCCAGCAGCGCGCGGGTCATGCTCAGGCGCTGGTGCGGCACGCTCGGCGCCAGCATCGGCAGGCAGCGACGCTCGCCGACCTTGGCCAGGCCCTGGCGCAGGTTGGGGCTAGCCGGGAACAGCGAAGCCGTGTGGCCGTCGTCGCCCATGCCCAGCACCAGCACATCGATCGGCGGCAGATCGGCGAGGACCTGGTCGGCCTGCTCGGCGGCGGCCTCCAGGGTCGCGGCGCTCTGGTACAGGCCGATGAAACGCGCCTTGGCCGCACCGCCCTTGAGCAGGTGACGGGCCAGCAGGCCGGCATTGCTGTCGTCGTGTTCCACCGGTACCCAGCGCTCGTCCGCCAGGCTCACGGTGACCTTCGACCAGTCCAGCGCCTCTGCCGCCAGCTTCTCGAGAAACGCCACCGGGCTGCGGCCGCCGGACAGCACCACGCAGGCCTGGCCCTTGCGGACGATGGCCTGGCGCAGGCGCTCGGCCACATCATGGGCCAGGGTCGCCGCCAGGGTTTTCGCGTCAGCCAGCTGATGCGCCTTCACCGTCGCCGGCAGTTGCAGTTCAGATATCGCCATACCAGGCCCTCCCATCGCGAGTGATCAATGCAATCGAGCTCATCGGCCCCCAGGAACCGGCCGCATAGGGCTTGGGCGCGTCGCCGCTGGTCTTCCAGCCGGCGATCAGCTGATCGCACCATTTCCAGGCGTATTCGATCTCGTCCTTGCGCACGAACAGGTTCTGGTTGCCGCGCATCACTTCCAGCAGCAGACGCTCGTAGGCATCCGGAATCCGCGCGCTGCGCCAGGTGTCGGAGAAGTTCAGTTGCAGCGGACCGCTGCGCAGCTGCATCCCCTTGTCCAGGCCCTGTTCCTTGGTCATCACCCGCAGCGAAATGCCTTCGTCCGGCTGCAGGCGGATGATCAGCTTGTTGCCGATCTGCAAACGCTGTTCCGGGGCGAAGATGTAGTGCGGGGTTTCCTTGAAGTGGATGACGATCTGCGACAGCTTCTGCAGCATGCGCTTGCCGGTGCGCAGGTAGAACGGCACCCCCGACCAGCGCCAGTTGCGGATATCGGCGCGCAGGGCGACGAAGGTCTCGGTATCGCTCTGGGCGTTGGCGTTGTCCTCTTCCAGGTAGCCCGGCACCGGCTTGCCGTCACTGAAGCCGGCAATGTACTGGCCGCGCACCACATGGGTGCTCAGGCCTTCGCCGGTGATCGGTGCCAGTGCCTTGAGCACCTTGACCTTCTCATCGCGGATGCTGTCGGCCGACAGGTCGCTGGGCGGGTCCATGGCGATCAGGCAGAGCAGCTGCAACAGGTGGTTCTGGATCATGTCGCGCAGCTGGCCGGCCTTGTCGAAGTAACCCCAGCGGCCCTCGATGCCGACCTTCTCGGCGACGGTGATCTCCACGTGGGAGATCGAATTCTGGTTCCACTGGGTTTCGAACAGGCTGTTGGCGAAGCGCAGGGCGATCAGGTTCTGCACCGTCTCCTTGCCCAGGTAGTGGTCGATGCGGTAGACCCGGCTCTCGGGGAAGAACCGCGCCACGGCGTCGTTGACCCGGCGCGACGACTCCAGATCGTGGCCAATGGGCTTTTCCAGCACCACGCGGGTGCGCGAGGCCAGGCCGGCCTTGTCGAGGTTCTCGCAGATCGCGCCGTAGACCGCCGCCGCCGTGGCGAAGTAGGCGATCAGCGGCTGCCCGCTCGGCGCCTGTTCGGCCAGGGCCTGGTAGCCCTCCGGCTCGACGAAGTCCAGGTGCAGGTAGCTCAGGCGCCCGAGGAAGCGCCCCAGGGAAGCGGCATCGATCTCGGCCTCCGGCACATGGCGGCGCAGATGGGCCTCGATGCTGTTCAGGTGGTCCTGCACGCTGCCCGGCTCGCGGGCCAGGGCCAGCAGGCGGGTATCCGGGTGCAGGAGGTCGGCGCGGTCGAGCTGGTAGAGCGCGGGAAACAGCTTGCGCAACGCCAGGTCGCCGAGGGCGCCAAAGAGGGCGAAGGTGCAGGGTTCGACACTGATCGCGGCCATGATGTTGGTTCTTTTATAAATGTTGGACTAGGAATACCGGTTTCAACCCTGCATTTCAAGGGTTAATGTAGTAAAAACCACAACATCGAATACAGCCATTACAGACAAGTGGTGTGACAATCTTACCGACAGTACGATACACGCCACCGCAAAAAGCCAGCTTCCGACCCAAGGACACACCATGGACCGCGTGCGCAACCTCCTGGAACAGATCCAGGGCCGCCTCGACGAGCTGAACAAGGCCGAACGCAAAGTCGCCGAAGTCATCCTGCTCAACCCGCAACAGGCCACCCGCTTCAGCATCGCCGCCTTGGCCCAGGCGGCCAAGGTCAGCGAACCGACGGTCAACCGCTTCTGCCGCTCGTTCGGCGTCAGCGGCTACCCCGAGCTCAAGCTGCAGCTGGCGCAGAGCCTGGCCAGCGGGGCCGCCTATGTCAGCCGCGCGGTGGAGGCCGATGACGATCCGGCCGCCTACACCCAGAAGATTTTCGGCAGCGCCATCGCCTCGCTGGACAGCGCATGCCAGGCGCTCGACCCGCAGCAGGTCAGCCGCGCCGTGGACATGATGATCCAGGCCCGGCAGATCCACTTCTTCGGCCTCGGCGCCTCGGCCCCGGTGGCCCTCGACGCCCAGCACAAGTTCTTCCGCTTCAACCTCGCCGTGTCGGCCCATGCCGATGTGCTGATGCAGCGCATGCTGGCCTCGGTTGCCCACACCGGCGATCTGTTCGTGATCATTTCCTACACCGGGCGCACCCGCGAACTGGTCGAGGTGGCGCGCCTAGCCCGGGAAAACGGCGCCTCGGTGCTCGGCCTGACCGCCGCCGGCTCGCCCCTGGCCCAGGCCTGCAGCCTGAGCCTGCACATCCCGCTGCCGGAAGACACCGACATCTACATGCCGATGACCTCGCGGATCATCCAGCTCACCGTGCTCGACGTGCTGGCCACCGGCATGACTCTGCGCCGCGGCGTGGACTTCCAGCCGCACCTGCGCAAGATCAAGGAAAGCCTCAACGCCAGTCGCTACCCGATCGAGGACGACGACCTCAACTGAGCCGGTGCGCCTGCAGCCGCAGGTGCGCCCGCTCCCCCGGCGCCAGGCTCAGGCCCTCGCCACTGCCGCTGGCCGCCTCGACGCAGACGAAGCCCTGGCATTCGCGCCCGGTCACGCCCATCAACGGGCGATTGCCCGGGTGCCAGACCACGGTGTCATCGCTGTCGCCGGTGTCGATGCACAGCTCGCGCTGCCAGTCCGGATCCTGCAACTGCACCTTGGGTGTGCCGGGATAGACTTTCTGGCAACCGCCCTTGAGGGTCAGCGCGCCGTCCTCGCGGCAGGCCTGGCGATTGAGGCGATCGTAGCCTTGGATATCCTCGAGCCCGGACAGCGCTATCTTCGACACGTCGCTGATTCGCCAGTAGGCCAGCAGCGCATGGCTCAGCTGACACGGCTCGCTGTCCTGGTGCTCGGTGCTCAGGCTCAGTTCCATGCTCGCGCCAAGCCGGGCGTGCAGGTCGACCTGCCAGTCGCACAGGTCCAGGCGCCACTTGAGGGCCACGCCCTGCTCGTCCTCAAGGCTGTCCACCAGCTTCCAGTCCAGCAGGCGCGCCCAGCCGTGGGCCGGCCACAGGTCCTCGCTGGGATGACGGCCATACCATGGCCAGCACACCGGCACGCCACCGCGGATGGCGCCCACCTGCGGCCACTGCTCGGCGCACCACAGCCAGGGCTTCTCGCCGGCCGGCTGGAAATGCAGCAGTTGCGCGCCCTGGCGGCTGAACACCGCTTGGCAGCTTGGGTGGTCGATGATCAGCACATCGCGCTGCTGGTAACGCTCCCACTCGAAGGTCGGCCTGGGCCGTTGCGAGGTGAAGAAGCGATGTAGCGGATGTTCAGGCATGGTTCTGAGCTCTTTTGTTGTTTGAGATAGCGCTGTCTCACCCCGTGCCCGCTAACCACTGCTGGCCAGTGGTTAGCGGTAAGTCGAGATGGATGGCGTAAATTTACAACAATTTTTCTCAGAATGACGACTGAATCTTCAACCCCGCGACCAGCGCGTTATCCACGTCGTCCACACCGCCCGGGCTCTTGATGTACTGCAGGTTCGGCCGCACGGTCAGCCAGTTGGTGACGTGGAAGCCGTAGTAGAGTTCGGCGTTGTACTCGGTGCGCTGCAGCGGCACGAAGCCCGGATTGTCGTAGTCGTTGATACCGCTCTGGGCATTGAGCAGCTCGGCGCGCTTCTTCACGTCGTCATTGACGTGGATGCGGGCGATGCCGAAGCCGATGTCGTCCTTGGGTCGGGCGTCGAAGGCACCTTTGTAGACCAGGCCGACCTGCTGGTAGTTGTCGACCACGTTGGTGGCCTTGTCGTGCACGGTGAAGTTGGCGAACAGGCTCAGGCCGCGATTGACGTCGCCGGCATGGGCGGTGACCTGCTGCTGCGCCACCACCCACCAGCCGTGCTTGCTGGAGTGCGACTTGAACGCCGCGCCGGTCAGCGCCTGCGGGTTGCCGTTGATGTCGTCGTACACGTCGTCGGCCTTGGCGGTGCTGTAGTAGTAGCCCAGGCGGTACTCGCCCGGCAGGCCGTTGACCTTCGGCGACCACACCGCCTCCACCGGCAGGATCGCGCCCTTGGTGCCACTGCCGCTGAGCTTGAAGCCGTTGCCGGTCTCCAGGTTCGACGGGTTCTGCTCGTAGGCGCCGACCTGGACGAAGAATTCCGGGGTGATGTTGTACTTGACCCGCAGCGCCCACTGGCTGACCGGCCAGTTGTACCAGATGCCGCCGACCCAGTTGCCCACCTGCGAGCCGCAGAAGGCCAGGTTCTGGAAGTCGCAGGGGAAGCTGTTGAAGTCCTCGCCCTCGCCGAAGCGGCCGACTTTCACATCCAGCGCGCCGTCGAAGTACTTCTGCTTGACCCACATCTGGGTCAGGCGCCAGGTCTGGCCGCGCCCCCAGACTTCCTGCACCGAGCTGAACTGCCCGGCACGCGGGTCGCTGATGCGGTCGTTGGACAGGTTGCGGCCGCTACGCTCGGTGATCGCCAGCTTGAACTCGGTGTCCTTCCAGCCGAAGATCTTCTCCAGGTCCAGGTGCGCACCCAGGGCGAACTGGTCGCTGTAGCGCGCGGTCTTGTCGTTGTTGTAGCCGCCGTGCAGGTTGCCGGCCACCTCGCCGACGTAGTCGAGGGTGAAGTCGTAGCCCTTCTCCAGCAACTCGGTGCGGGTGCCGCCCCAGTCGCCGGTCATCCATTTCGATTCCGACGAGAAAGCCTCGGCGGCCTGGGCCCCGCTGCTGCCGACCACGGCCAGCAGTGCCAGTGAGCCCAGTGTCCTGATGCGATTGCGATGTTCCATCCCTTTGCGTCCTCTTTTCTTGTTATTAACAGAACGAATCAACGGCCTGATCTTTCCTGTGGGAGCGGCCGCCGTTCTTAACGACCTTTGAAACGCGTCACGTTGTCCTTCACGGCGGTGGCGGCAAGGTCCAGGCGTTCGCCGCTGCCGGCGTCGAACAGCAGAACCCGCGCCGGGTCGAACTGCAGGTTGAGGCTGTCACCGACCCGGCATGCCACATCCGGCGCCAGACGGCAGCAGACCTTGGTTTGATTGAGGGTGACGAACACCAGCAGGTCCGGGCCGGTGGGCTCGGTGACCTGCACTTCGGCGCGGATGCCCGGCAGGCCATTGCCCTGCTCCGCCCCCAGGGCGATCTGCTCCGGGCGCACGCCGAGGATGATCTCGCGACCTTCCAGCTCGTCCGCCACCACGCCCAGCGGCAGCTCGCAGCGCGCCTGGCCGCTGTCGAGCAGCGCCAGCACGCGACCGTCCTGCTTCGTCAAGCGCACCGGAATGAAATTCATCGGCGGCGAGCCAATGAAGCTGGCGACGAACAGGTTGGCCGGGTCGTTGTAGATCTGCTGCGGCGTGCCGAACTGCTGGATGATGCCGTCCTTCATCACCGCCACCTTGTCACCGAGCGTCATCGCCTCGATCTGGTCGTGGGTGACGTACACCGTGGTGGTCTTCAGGCGCTGATGCATCAGCTTGATCTCGGTGCGCATCTCCACCCGCAGCTTGGCATCGAGGTTCGACAGCGGCTCGTCGAACAGGTAGATCTTTGGCCGGCGCGCCAGCGCTCGGCCCATGGCCACCCGCTGTTGCTGGCCACCGGACAGCTGCCCGGGCTTGCGCTCGAGCAGGTGCTCGATCTGCAGCAGCTTGGCGACCCGCGCCACCTCTTCGTCGATGGCGGCCTGGGACATCTTGCGGATCTTCAGGCCGAAGGCGATGTTGTCGCGCACGTTCATGGTCGGGTACAGCGCGTAGGACTGGAACACCATGGCGATGTCGCGGTCCTTGGGGCTCATGCCGCTGACGTCCTCGTCGTCGATGAGGATCGCCCCGCCACTGATGCTCTCAAGGCCGGCGATGCAGTTCATCAGCGTCGACTTGCCGCAGCCCGAGGGGCCGACCAGGATCAGGAACTCGCCGTCCTTGATCGCCAGCTGGATGTCCTTGAGCGTGTCCGGCAGGCCCACGCCGTAGGTCTTGTGCACATTGCGAAGTTCGAGTGTTGCCATGACTTACCCCTTGACCGCGCCGGCGGTCAGCCCGCGCACGAAATACTTGCCCGCGACCACGTAGACCAGCAGCGTCGGCAGCCCGGCGATCATCGCCGCGGCCATGTCGACGTTGTATTCCTTGGCACCGGTGCTGGTGTTGACCAGGTTGTTGAGGGCCACGGTGATCGGTTGCGAGTCGCCGCTGGAGAACACCACGCCGAACAGGAAGTCGTTCCAGATCTGGGTGAACTGCCAGATCAGGCAGACCATGATGATCGGCGTCGACATCGGCAGGATGATCCGCCCGAAGATGGTGAAGAACCCGGCGCCGTCCAGGCGCGCGGCCTTGACCAGCGCCTCGGGGATGCTCACGTAGTAGTTGCGGAAGAACAGCGTGGTGAAGGCCAGGCCGTACACCACGTGCACCAGCACCAGCCCGCTGGTGGTGCTGGCCAGGCCCAGCTTGCCGAGGGTGAACGAGGCCGGCAGCAGCACGGTCTGGAACGGCAGGAAGCAGCCGAACAGCAACAGGCCGAAGAACAGCTGCGAGCCACGGAAGCGCCACATCGACAGCACATAGCCGTTGAGCGCGCCAATGGCCGTGGAAATCAATACCGCCGGCACGGTGATCAGGATCGAGTTGACGAAGTAGCCGCTGACCGTGGCCCAGGCCTTGCTCCAGCCGATGGCGGTGAACGCGGTGGGCCAGCTCAGCAGGTTGCCGCTGCCGATGTCCTCGGGGGTCTTGAAGCTGGTCAGCAGCATCACCACCAGCGGCACCAGGTACAGCAGCACGGCCAGCAGCAGCACGGCGTGGACGGCGACGCGGCTGAGGTTCAGCGCCGGTTTGTCGATCGGGCTAGTCATGGCGTTTCCCCCGCAGCTCGGAGTACAGGTAAGGCACGAGGATTGCCAGGATGGCGCCCAGCATGAGGATCGCGCTGGCCGAGCCCATGCCCATCTGCCCGCGGCTGAAGGTGAACGAGTACATGAACATGGCCGGCAGGTCCGAGGAGTAGCCCGGGCCACCAGCAGTCATCGCCGCCACCAGGTCGAAGCTCTTGATCGCGATGTGCGAAAGGATCATCAACGAGCTGAAGAACACCGGGCGCAGGCTGGGCAGCACCACGGTCCAGTAGATGCGCGGCAGGCTGGCGCCGTCGAGCTGGGCGGCGCGGATGATCGACGGGTCGACGCCACGCAGACCGGCGAGGAACATCGCCATGATGAAGCCCGAGGCCTGCCACACGGCGGCGATCACCAGGCAGTAGACCACGCGGTCGGGGTCGATCAGCCAGTCCAGGCGAAAGCCTTCCCAGCCCCAATCGCGAAGCAGCTTGTCCAGGCCCATGCCGGGGTTGAGCAGCCACTTCCAGGCGGTACCGGTGACGATCATCGACAGGGCCATGGGATACAGGTAAATGGTGCGGATGAAACCTTCGCGGCGGATGCGCTGGTCAAGCAGCACGGCAAGGAACACGCCGATGGCCAGGGTGATGCCGATGAACAGTCCACCGAACAGCAGCAGGTTCTTGCTCGCCACCCACCAGCGGTCGTTGTCGAACAGCCGGGCGTACTGCGCCAGGCCCGCCCACTTGTAAGTAGGCAGGAAGGTCGAGGTGGTGAACGAGAGGACGAAGGTCCACAGGATGTAGCCGTAGAAACCCACCAGGACGATGAACATGCTCGGCGCCAGCACCAGCTTCGGTAGCCAGCGCTGCAGCGCGTCCAGGGGGGATGCCCGCAGGCGGGCGGTTGCTGTGGTCATGGTTCAGATCTCGTTTCGAGAACGACTCGGAGCCCTGTGGGAGCGGCCTTGCGTCGCGAGAGGGCTGCGCAGCAGCCCCGGGGCTTGATGAGCTAAGCCGGAGGGACTGTCCTGCTGGGTTCCGGGACCGCTACGCGGTCCTTTCGCGACACAAGGCCGCTCCCACAGGAAGCCTCGCCAGACAAGGACTACTGAGCCGCCTTCACCGCCGAGTAGAGTTTCTTCGCCGCATCCGCAGGATCGGCCTTAGGATCGTTGATGTAGTTGGTCACCACATCGAAGAACGCTCCCTGCACCGCCAGCGTGGTGGCCATGTTGTGCGCCATGCTCGGTTGCAGGCCGCCGGTCTTGGCGTCGGCCAGGAAGTCCTTGGCCGCGGTCTGGGCGCAGCTGTCGAAACCGTACTTGCCCATGTCGGCGAGCATGTCGTTACGCACCGGGATCGAGCCTTTGTTGATGCTGAAGACCTTCTGGAAGTCCTCGCCCAGCACCTTGCGGGCGATGTCCTGCTGGCCCGCTGCGGTACCCTTGTCCTTCTGCTTGAACACCACCAGCGAGTCGATGTTGTAGAGGAAGGCCTGGTCGGTGCCTGGGAAGGCCACGCACTGGTAGTCCTTGCCGGCGGTCTTCTTGGCCAGGGTCCATTCGCTCTTGGCCCAGTCGCCCATGATCTGCATCCCGGCCTTGCCGTTGATGACCTTGGCCGCCTCCAAGTTCCAGTCCTGGCCCTTGCCGTCAGGGTCCATGTAGGTGGCGACTTTCTTCAGCTCGGTGAGCGCCTTGACCATCTCGGGACCTGTCAGGGCATCCTTGTCCAGTTCGACAAGGGCCTTCTTGTAACCCTCGACGCCCATCACCGAGAGCACCACATTCTCGAACACGGTGCTGTCCTGCCACGGCTGGCCACCGTGGGCCAGTGGGATGAAACCGGCGGTCTTGAGCTTGTCGGCAGCGGCGTAGAATTCATCGAGGGTGGTCGGGGCCTTGTCGATACCGGCCTTCTTGAACACTTCCGGATTGATCCACAGCCAGTTGATACGGTGGATGTTCACCGGCACGGCCACATAGTCGCCGTCGTACTTCACGGTGTCGGCGACTTTCTTGTCGAGCAGGCTATCCCACTTCTCTTCCTTGGCAACGTCCTTGAGCACATCGGTGTCGAGCAGGCCGGTGGATGCCCACTCCTGGATATCCGGGCCTTTGATCTGCGCCACTCCAGGGGGGTTACCGGCCACCGCGCGACTCTTGAGCACGGTCATGGCGGTAGAGCCACCGCCCCCGGCCACGGCGCCGTCCTTCCAGGTGAAACCGTCCTTCTCGACCTGGGCCTTGAGCACATCGACCGCGGCCTTTTCACCGCCGGAGGTCCACCAATGGACGACTTCCACACTGCCTTTGGAATCGGCGGCCTGGGCACTGAGGGAAAACAGGGAGGCAAAGGAGATCGCGGCGGCGAGACGAAGCGTCGAATGCATGGGAATACCTTTCTTGTTGTTATGCGAGGCAAGACTGTCGCTTGCATGGCATGGAGTGTAGGGAGCCCGCGCCCGCCGCCAGGTAACGAACGGATGCGCGAATGTCATCGTTTGGTTACAAAGCCAGGGCCGTGGCCAGGCTCGGCGCCAGCGGCAGGCGGGGCAGCAGCAGGGCCTGGTAGGCGTGGTAGAGGTCGGGTTTGCCGCCCCAGATCCGCGCGCTGGGCAGCAGCGCCGGGTCCAGCTCGTGATGCCAACTGCCGTGGCCGCGGTCGATGAAGTGGCTGGCGATGAAGTCCCAGAAGCAGCGATACCAATGTTCATATTGCGCCTCGCCGGTACGTCGCAACAGGGCCGCGGCGGTGGCGCTGGCCTCGGCATGCACCCAGTGCAGGCGTTCGCGCACCACCGGTCGGTTGCGCCAGTCCAGTGTATAGACCAGCCCCGGGGCGCCATCAGCCTGCCAGGCATGGCGGCAGGCACTGTCGAACAGGCCCCTGGCGGCGGGCAGCAAAGCAGCCGGCGCCGGCAATTGCGCCCGCTGCAGGGCCGCTTCCAGGTGCAGCACCAGACGGGCCCATTCGAAGGCATGGCCGGGCGTGGTGCCGTAGGGACGGAAGCCGTCGGCGGGGTTGTCACGGTTGTAGTCGGGTAACGCCTGCCAGAGCGCGTCGAAATGCTCGGTGACCCGCAAACCATCGGCGGCGGCCTGGGCCAGGATCAAGCGTTCGACGATCCGCAGGGCGCGGCGCAGCCACAGCGTGTCGCCGGTCACATCGGCCAGGGCGAGAAACGCCTCGACGCCGTGCATGTTGCTGTTGGCGCCACGGTAAGCCTCCGCTTGCCCCCAGTCGCGGGAGAACGACTCGCGCAAGGCGCCCTCCTCCTCGCACCAGAAGCGCTGCTCGATGACCCGGACCACGGCATCGAGCAGTGCCTGGGCCTGCGTGACACCCGCTACCACCGCCGAGCTCGCGGCAAGGGCGACGAAAGCATGCAGGTAGGCGGCCTTGCCGGTGTCGCCGTGGCCTTCGGGCTGGGCGTACCAGCCGTCGTGCTCCTGGTCGCGCAGCGGGCCCAGCAGGGCCTCGACGCCATGCTCGACCAGCTCGCGGCAACCCGGAACGCCCTGGATATGCGCCAGGGCGAAGCTATGGGTCATGCGCGCGGTGTTCATGGTCTCGGCCAGGGCGCAACGGGGCAGGCGGCCTTCGTCGTCGAGGTTGCCGAACCCCTGGGGCAGGCGCGAAGCCCTGGCGAAGGCAAGCAGGCGCAGGGCCTCGGCGTCGAGCCAGGCATGGTGTGTCGGGGAGTCGATCCAGCGGTTGGCCATGGACGTGGTCTTCCTTGTTGTTGTCAGCCGATTCTAGTCAGCCGTCCTGGCTGGCATGTCACGAAGACCGGCTCGATTGTCACCATTTAGTGACATCAGGCCCCTGTAGGAGCGTGTCAATCGGTTGTACGGGGTAGGTACAAGGTCACCCGCAGTCCACCCTCACGCAGGTTGAACAGGCTCACCTCGCCACCATGGCTGTGGGCGATGTTGCGCGCGATCCCCAGCCCCAGCCCATAGCCCTGCTGCTGCCCGGCCAGCCGGAAATGCGGCTCGAACACCTGCTCCAGGCGCTGCTCCGGCACCCCCGGCCCCTGGTCGTCCACCTGCAGGACAAAGCTCTCGGCACTGTCGAGAATCCGCAGGTGCGCCCGCTCGCCGTACTTTATGGCGTTATCGATCAGGTTGCCGATGCAGCGGCGCAGGGCCAGTGACTTGCCGGGGTACGGCGCCAGCGCCTGCCCCTCGAGGGTGATGCGCCCGTCGCCGAGGTAAGGCTCGGCAAGCATCTCCAGCACCTGGTTGAGGTCAATCGGCTCGATGTTCTCGTGAATGTCGGTGTCCTTGACACATTGCAGCGCGCCCTTGACCAGCAGCTCCAGCTCATCGAGGTCGCGGCTGAACTTCGCTTGCAGCTTCTCGTCCTCGAGCAGTTCGACCCGCAGCCGCAGGCGCGTGATCGGTGTGCGCAAGTCATGAGAGATGGCGCTGAACAGCTGGGCGCGCTCGGTGAGATAGCGGCTGATCCGCTCGCGCATGCTGTTGAACGCCCGCCCCACCTCGACCACTTCGCTGCCGCCGCCCTCGGCCACCGGGGCCACATCGGCGCCCAGCGACATTTCCCGCGCCGCCCGCGCCAGGCGCTTGAGCGGCCGGCTCTGCCAGTGCACCAACAGGCCGATGAACAGCAACAGCAGGGCAGTGGTCATGGCAATGAAGCCGATCTGCTGACGCGGCAGGCGCTCGGCCTCGAGGCTGGTGTAAGGCTCGGGCAGCAGCGAGGCGATGTACAGCCACTCGCCCTCACCCAGGCGGATCTGGGTCACCAGCACCGGCGGGTTGAGCGGCTCCAGGGTCAACGAGTAGTGCGCCCAGGAGCGAGGCAGCTCATCGAGTTTCAGGCCGCTGTTGAAGATCCGCAGGTCGTCGGGGCTGACGAATTCGACGGAAATTTCCATCTGCTGGCCCAGGCGCTCATGCAACACGTCCTGGAACACGTCGATCACCGCCTGCTTGCGCGGGGTGATCGGCAGCACCGGCATATCCAGCGGCTTGACGTTGAGCGAAACGAAGAAGCGCGTTCCGCCCATGCTGCGCAACTGGTCGAGGACCATGGGCCGGTAGGCCACCGGCAGCGAACGGAAGTAGCTGACGCTGGCGCTCATCGAATGAGCCAGGCTGCCAGCGCTGGCACGCAGGCCCTGCAGCTGGCTGGCGCGCAGTTGCGCCACCCAGATCAGGCTCGACAGCCCCTGGGCCAGCAACACCACCAGCAAGGTCAGCAGCAGCATGCGCCCCAGAAGCGAGCGCGGCAGCAGGCGCCAGCGGCGTTCGCTAGGCCGGGCAGACATTGGCCGCCAGCAGGTAGCCGCTGCCGCGCACGGTGCGGATCAGCCGAGGGGGTTTTTCCGTGTCGCGCAGGCGCTGGCGCAGGCGACTGACCGCCATGTCGACGATACGGTCCAGCGGCATCGGCTCGCGCCCGCGGGTGGCGTTGCCGATGGTGTCGCGGTCGAGGATCTGCTGCGGGTGGTCGAGGAACAGCTTGAGCAGGGCGAAGTCGGCGCCGGAGAGGATCACCTCTTCGCCATCGCGGTGGAACAGGCGATGGCTGACCGTGTCCAGGCGCCAGTCGTCGAAGGCCAGTACCGCGCTGGCCGGCGCCGCCTGAGCGAAATCGGCGCGACGCAGCAAGGCCTTGATGCGCGCCTGCAGTTCACGTGGACTGAAGGGTTTGCCGAGGTAGTCATCGGCACCCAGCTCCAGGCCGATGACCCGGTCGGCCTCGTCGGAACTGGCGGTGAGCATGATGATCGGCACCCGCGCCTGGCGTGGATGCTGGCGGACCCAGCGGCACAGGCTGAAGCCATCCTCGTCGGGCAGCATCACGTCGAGGATCACCAGGTCATAGGGGTTGGCATCCAGGGCACGGCGAAAGCCCTGGCCATCGGGTTCGGCATGGACCTGCAGGCCGCAGCGGGCGAGGTAGGTCTGCAACAGTTCGCGGATGTCCTGGTCGTCATCGACCATCAGGATCGATTTGCCGGCAGTGGTCACAATGGTCAGTCCTCTTGTTATTCGCAGATCTTAGTGTCTGCTGTGAGGGCCAATCGCCGATGCGACTTGCCCCGCGATGACGCTCAATGATCCAACGCTTGCTGCAAGGCCACCCCGGCACCCAACAACCCGGAAAACTCCGCCGTCACCAGCCATACCGGCACCCCGGCGAAATAACCACTCATGCAGCCCTTGTCGGCGAAACTCGCGGCGAATCCGCTGCCCAGGAACAACTCGGCGAAACGCGGAATCACCCCACCGACAATGTAGACCCCACCCCGGGCGCCCAGGGTGAGCACATTGTTGCCCGCCACCCGCCCGAGGAAGCGGCAGAACTGCTCGATCACCGCCAGTGCCCGGGGCTCGCTGGCCAGGGCCGCGTCGGTAATCTGCGCCGGAGTCTTGTGCGTCGGCGTGGCGCCGTCGAGCACACAGATCGCCTGGTACAAGCGCACCAACCCACCGCCACTGAGCACCGTCTCGGCGCTGACATGTCCGATCTGCCGGTGAATCTCCTGGTGGATCGCCGCCTCGCGGGCGTTGCCCACCGGCAGGTCGACATGCCCGCCCTCCCCCGGCAGCGCCAGCCAGTGCTCGCCCAGGCGCAGCAGGCTGCCCACGCCCAGGCCGGTGCCGGGGCCGATCACCAGCGCCGGGCGCGACGGATCGGCGTGGCCTGCGCAGACCTCGCGGAACTCACCGTCGCGCAGGCGCGTCATGCCCAGGGCCATGGCGGAAAAATCGTTGATCAACAACAGGCGCTCGACCTGCAGCGCCTGGCAGAACGCGCTGCGGCTCAGGCGCCAGTGGTTATTGGTGAAGCGGAATTCGTCGCCGTCCACGGGGCCGGCCACTGCCAGGCACACCGCCGCTAGGCCGCCACGGGCGATGCCCTGGTCGGCGAGGTAGGCCTCGATGGCCTGCTCGGGGCTGGTGTAGTCGGCGGTGGCCAGCACCTGGACCGCCTGCAGCTCATTGTCGCGCCACAAGGCGAAACGTGCGTTGGTGCCGCCGATGTCGCCGACCAGCAAGGCCTTCATTTGAGATTCTCCAGGGCCGAGGTGAAGGCGCTCGCGCCCTGTTCGGCCGAACTGAACGCCACGCGCATGAAGCCGAACAGCTCGCGCCCGCAGCCCAGGTCGTTGCCCGTGGGCGGCTCGGGCAGTTCACGGCTGGCCAGCTCCTCGGCCGAGACCATGATCCGCAGCGTGCCTTCGGCACCATCGACACGCACGATATCACCATCGCGCACCCGCGCCAGCGGGCCGCCATCGAAGGCTTCCGGGCACACGTGAATGGCCGCCGGAATCTTGCCCGAGGCGCCGGACATGCGCCCGTCGGTAACCAGCGCCACCTTGAAGCCGCGATCCTGCAGCACACCGAGGAAGGGTGTCAGCTTGTGCAGCTCAGGCATGCCGTTGCAACGCGGGCCCTGGAAGCGCACCACGGCGACGAAGTCGCGCTCCAGCTCTCCGGCCTTGAACGCATCGGCCAGCGCTTGCTGGTCGTGGAACACCCGGGCGGGCGCCTCGACCACGCGATGCTCCGGCGCCACCGCCGATACCTTCATCACGCCGCGCCCCAGGTTGCCCTCCATGACCCGCAGGCCGCCCTCGGCGGAGAACGGTCGTGCCACCGGGCGCAGAATGCTTTCGTCGAGGCTGTCCTTCGGCCCTTCGCGCCAGACCAGTTGGCCATCTTCGAGGAACGGCTCTTGGGTATAGCGGCGCAGGCCATGCCCGGCCACGGTGTTGACGTCCTCGTGCAGCAGGCCCGCGTCGAGCAGCTCGCGAATGAGGAACGCCATGCCGCCGGAGGCCTGGAAGTGGTTGATGTCGGCCTTGCCGTTCGGATAGACGTGGGACAGCGTCGGCACCACCTCGGACAGGTCGGCCATGTCCTGCCAGGTCAGCTGGATGCCGGCGGCCTGGGCGATGGCCGGGATGTGCAGGGTGTGGTTGGTCGAGCCGCCGGTGGCGTGCAGGGCAACGATCGAGTTGACCAGCGCCTTTTCGTCGACGATCTCGCCGATGGGCATGAAATTGCCGCTGGCCTTGGTCATGCGCGTGACCTGGCGCGCGGCCTCGGCGGTGAGGGCGTCGCGCAGCGGCGTATACGGGTTGACGAACGAGGCGCCCGGCAGGTGCAGCCCCATCACCTCCATCACCAGCTGGTTGGTGTTGGCGGTGCCGTAGAAGGTGCAGGTGCCCGGACCGTGGTAACTCTTCATTTCCGATTCGAGCAATTGCTCGCGGGTGGCCTTGCCCTCGGCGTAGCGCTGGCGCACATCGGCCTTTTCCTTGTTGGAGATGCCCGAGACCATCGGCCCACCCGGCACGAAGATGGTCGGCAGATGACCGAAGCGCAACGCGCCCATCATCAGGCCGGGAACGATCTTGTCGCAGATGCCCAGCATCAGGGCGGCGTCGAACATGTTGTGCGACAGGGCGATGGCGGTGGACATGGCGATCACTTCGCGGCTGGCGATGGCCAGCTCCATGCCCGGCTCGCCCTGGGTCACGCCATCGCACATGGCGGGCACGCCGCCGGCGAACTGGCCGACCGAGCCGACTTCGCGCAGGGCCTGCTTGATCTGTTCGGGGAAGTGCTGGTACGGCTGGTGCGCCGAGAGCATGTCGTTGTAGGCCGAGACGATGGCCACGTTGGCGGCGTTCATCAGGCGCAGGGTCTGCTTGTCCTCGCCGCCACAGCCGGCCACGCCATGGGCGAAGTTGGCGCACTGCAGGCTGGCGCGCATGGGTCCGTCACTGGCCGCCCCACGGATCAGCTCAAGGTAGCGTTCACGGGTACGGCGGCTGCGGGCGATCAGCCGTTCGGTGACCTCAAGGATGCGCGGATGCATGTACTGGACTCCAGGCTAACTGTGGGGCGGCCTCCACTGGCCATTTCCCCTCCAAACGATTGCGACCTAGGCTGTAGAAACAGGTGCCTGGACCGTTCGAAATGGGGCTGACCCGACCACTCGTTGTATGTTTAAACAAAATACTGCCAGCAAAAAGGCTTGTTTTCTATCTCTCGGTGAATAATCTTGTAATTCCAATAACAAAACCGTTTCAGTGAAGCTGCTCTTTGTGCCACAGGCTTCACCCGACTGCCAGAGGTAACGCCATGACCCTACGCATCGCCATCAACGGATTCGGCCGCATCGGACGCAACGTCCTGCGCGCACTGTACACGCAGGGCTACCGCCAGGACCTGCAGGTCGTCGCCATCAACGACCTGGGCGACAGCGCGATGAACGCCCACCTGCTCAAGTACGACAGCGTCCACGGCATTTTCGACGCCAGCGTCGAGGCCGACCATGAAAGCCTCACCGTCAATGGCGACCGCATCGCCGTCAGCGCCATCCGCAACCCCGCCGAATTACCCTGGAAGACCCTGGCCATCGATGTGGTGTTCGAGTGCACCGGGCTGTTTACCGAACGCGCCAAGGCCGCCGCGCACCTGACGGCCGGCGCCGCCAAGGTCATCGTCAGCGCGCCGGCCAAGGGCGCCGACGCCACCGTGGTGTACGGGGTCAACCACGACGTGCTGCGCGCCTCGCACCAGATCATCTCCAACGCCTCGTGCACCACCAACTGCCTGGCGCCGATCGCCCAGGTGCTGCACCGCGAGTTCGGCATCGAGCAAGGCCTGATGACCACCATCCACGCCTACACCAACGACCAGGTGCTTACCGACGTCTACCACGGCGACCCGTACCGCGCCCGCTCGGCCACCCAGTCGATGATCCCGAGCAAGACCGGCGCCGCCGAAGCCGTGGGCCTGGTGCTGCCGGAGCTGGCCGGCAAGCTCACCGGCATGGCCGTGCGGGTGCCAGTGATCAACGTGTCGCTGGTCGACCTCACGGTCAACCTCAAGCGCGAGGCCAGCGCCGACGAAGTCAACCAGCTGTTCCTCGAAGCCAGCCGCCACTCGCGGGTGCTGGGCTACAACGCCCTGCCGCTGGTGTCGTGCGACTTCAACCACAACCCGCTGTCGTCGATCTTCGACGCCAACCACACCCGCGCCAACGGGCGCATGCTCAAGGTGCTGGCCTGGTACGACAACGAATGGGGCTTCTCCAACCGCATGCTGGACAACTGCCTGGCGTTGTTCAACGCCAGGTGAAGTCTTGCACGATCCCTTGCAGGTGGTCGCGCAGAGAGCTGTATCCCTGTGGGAGCGGCCTTGCGTCGCGAAAGGGGCGCGTAGCGGCCCCAGATTCTGAGCCATCTTCGAAATTGCCGGGGCTGCTGCGCAGCCCTTTCGCGACGCAAGGCCGCTCCCACAGGGGGGTAGTTCCCTACGCGACAGCGTAGCCCGCAGGGCTGGGTGGTCTCCTAAAGAGACCGCGTTAGCCGCAATATTTACCTGTTCGTGACATTTCCACGCTTGACCTGGAGCATGGATGATAAGCATTATCATTCACCCGAAAACGCCCAGGTTTCCCCGTGAGTCAGTCCCGGTTCAACTCCGTGTTCCTCAGCCAGCGCCTCTCCCTGCTGCGCACCTTGCAACGCATGGTGGGCAACCCCAGCACCGCCGAGGACCTGCTGCAGGAAACCTACCTGCGAGTCACCCGCGCCCTGGGCGAGCGGCCGATCGAGCACCTCGAACCCTTCGTTTTCCAGACCGCCCGCAACCTGGCCCTGGACCACCTGCGCGCACGTCGGGTGCAGGCGCGCACGCTGGTGGACGATGTGCCCGAGCAGGTCCTGCACAATGTCGCCGCCCCCTCGACCAGCAGCGAGGACGCCGCCCACGCCGAGCAACTGCTCAAGCACCTGAGCGTCAGCCTCGGCCAGCTCAGCGAACGCCAGCAGCGCATCTTCATCCTCAGCCGCCTGCACGGCGCCAGCTACCTGGAAATCGCCGACCAACTGAAGGTCTCGGCCAGTACGGTGCAGAAGGAGCTGAAACTGATCATGGCCATCTGCATGGGCGTGGCCGATCGTCACCAGTGATGCGACCGCTCGCCACTGGCCTGCGCAAAGCCCTTGCCATGGGCAAGGTCTGCACTGATCATGCGCAAAAAATGCCCGATGCAAGGATCCTCCGTGACCGACCACCGCCCCCCTCGCCCGTCACCTGCCGAGCCTGATGCCCGCGCCCGTGCCCGCGAGGAGGCGCTCGACTGGTTGATCCGCCTGCAGTGCGCCAGCGAGGACGACACCCGCGCCTTCGAGCACTGGCTGGGGGCCGAGCCGGAAAACGCCGAGGCCTATGTCGAGGCCGAAGCGCTGTGGAACGGCGCCTCGCTGCGCCAGGCCGCCGGCCAGTTGCAGCACAGGCGCAAGCGCTCGCTCGCCGGGCGCCTGCGCAGCCACTGGAAACCGCTGGCCACCGCCGCCGTGCTGCTGGTCGGGCTGTCCACTTTCGGCAACCTGCCGGTGCGCCTGCAGGCCGACCACCTGACCGTGGTCGGCGAACGCCAGCGCCTGGAGCTGGACCCGGGCGCCAAGGTGCTGCTCAACACCAATTCGGCCTTCGCCAGCGACGAACGCGAAGGTCGCAAGGTCGCCCGCCTGCTGCAAGGCGAGGCGTACTTCCAGGTGTCCAACGCCAGCCAGCCCCCCCTGGAGGTCCAGGCCGGTCCGTTGCGCGCCAGCGTGCGCGATACCGACTTCGCCGTACGCTACCTCGATGGCGAGGCCCAGGTGCGGGTGCAGCGCGGCGATGTCGACCTGCAGGCCGCGAGCGACCAGCGCATCCGTCTGAGCGCTGGCGACAGCATCAGCGTCGGCCCCAAGGGGTTCGGCCAGCGCCAGCGTCCCGACATGAGCAAGGACCTGGCCTGGATCGAGGGCCGCCTGGTGTTCGAGAACTGCCCGCTGAGCCAGGTGCTCGCAGAAGTCCGCCGCTACTACCCAGGCTGGATCATCAACCGCAACACCCACCTGGAGCAGGTCGCGGTCACCGGCAACTACCGCCTCGACCAGCCGCTGGAAACCCTGCGCGCCCTCGCCCATATCACCTCGGCGCAACTGCATGAGTACCCAGCCGTGGTGATTCTCAACTGACCCGGCAAGTTTTTTTACGCGATCGCCCTGCCTCGCCCGTCTCGTTATAGCCAATACGATTGATTCTCGTTCGAAAACGAGAACAAGTACCGCCTATAACTCACGCGCGACAGGGAGCGCTTTCAATGCCCACAGGTCAGACCCGCCCGTCCACTTCTTCCCGCCGTCGCGGGCAATTGTCCCTGCTGACCCTGGCCCTGCTCGCCAGCGGCACCTGCAGCCTGCCGGCGCTGGCCGTGGAACCGGCCCAGGCCAGCAGCCCGCGCATGGGCGACTACCGTTTCGCCATCGCCCAGCAGCCGCTGGTCGAGGCCATCAACGCGTTCAGCAAGGTGACTGGCTGGCAGGTCGGCTTCAGCGCCGAGCTCGCCGACGGTGTGGCCTCGCCCGGCGTGCAGGGCTCGCTGGCCCCGGAAGCGGCACTGCAGCGCCTGCTGCGCGGCACCGGCCTGGGCTATCGCAAGATCGGCAACGGCAACGTGGTGCTCGAACGCCAGTGGGCCGGCAACGCCATCGCCCTGCAACAGGTGACCGTCAGCGCCACCCGCAGCGCCCAGGATGTCAGCCAGGTGCCAAGCACCGTCAGCGTGCAGCCCCGCGAGCAGCTGGATCGGCAGAACGTCAATGACATCAAGCAACTGGTGCGCTACGAGCCCGGCGTCTCGGTCGGCGGTGTTGGCCAGCGTAGCGGACTGAACGGCTACAACATCCGGGGCATCGACGGTGAACGTATCCTGACCCAGGTTGACGGTGTGTCGATCCCCGACAGCTTTTTCTACGGCCCCTATGCCCAGACACAACGCAACTACGTCGATCCGGAGATCGTCAAGCGGGTGGAGATCCTCCGCGGTCCTGCCTCGGTGCTGTACGGCAGCAATGCCATCGGCGGCGCGGTAAGTTACTTCACCCTCGACCCTGAGGACATCATCAAACCCGGTAACGATGTCGGCGCCCGCCTGAAGACCGGCTACAGCTCAGCCGACGAAAGCTGGTTGACCTCGGCCACTGTCGCCGGCCGCCAAGGCGACTTTGACGGCCTGCTGCATATCAGCCAGCGCAACGGCCACGAAACCGAATCATATGGCAAGCATGGCGGCACCGGTCTTGGCCGTAGCGAGGCCAACCCCGAGGACGTGCGCACCACTAACGTCCTGGCCAAGCTTGGCTGGGACTATGCCGACGATGCCCGGTTGGGATTCACCTACGAGCACTACAAGGATGACCGCGACCAGAACATCCTGAGCGCGGTGGGTGGTCCATTCATTCCTGGTCGCGGCGCCTCAAACATGTACCGCATGCGTCAGGGCAACGACACCGTCACCCGAGAACGCTTCGGCATCAACCACAAGTTCGGCCTCGACAGCCTGGTTGCCGATCACGCGAAATGGAGCTTGAACTACCAGATTGCCAAGACCGATCAACGCACAGACGAACTGTACTTCGCCAGTGGCCGCCAGGTGTTTCGCGATCGCCAGACTACTTACAAGGATCGCCAGTGGGTCTTCGATGGCCAGTTGGACAAAGCGTTCAGCATTGGCGCCACTGACCACCTGCTGACCTACGGCACAACGCTCAAGCACGAAAAGATCACCGGCGCGCGAAGCGGCACCGGCACCTGCCTGAACGTCGGAGGTAGCTGCACCGCCATCGGCCAGAACAGCCCCAGTGACGGCCAGGCGTTGGTGAGCGATTTCCCGGATCCAACCGTGAACACCTACAGCCTGTTCGCTCAGGATGAGATCCGCTGGAACAACTGGACCTTCCTGCCAGGCCTGCGATATGACTACACCCGCATGGAACCAGAGATGACTGCCGAGTTCCTGCGCGGTATCCAGGGCACTGGCGCCGCGCCGGGCAGTATCGATGACTCGGACAAGAAATGGCATCGGGTCTCGCCTAAATTTGGCGTGACTTACGCATTCAACGACAACTACACCTGGTACGGTCAGTACGCCGAGGGCTTCCGTACCCCGACCGCCAAGGCCATGTACGGCCGCTTTGACAACCCTACGCTCGGCTACAGCGTCGAGCCGAACCCAAACCTCGAACCAGAGAAGAGCAAGAGCTACGAAACGGGCCTGCGCGGCAGCTTCGAGGCCGGCAACTTCGACGTGGCGGTGTTCTACAACAAGTATCGCGACTTTATCAACGAGGACGCAGTACAGTCGGCAAACCTTGGCTCGACTTTCCAGGCCAACAACATCAAGCACGCCACTATCAAGGGCGCAGAGTTCAAGGGTCGCTTGAACCTCGACCACTTCGGTGCAGCACAGGGCCTGTACACCCAGGGCTCGCTGGCCTACGCCCATGGTCGCAATGACGATAACGGCCAGCCGCTGAACAGTGTCAACCCGCTGACCGCAGTCCTCGGGTTGGGTTACGAAACCTCCAACTATGGCGGCCTGCTTAGCTGGACCCTGGTAAAACGCAAGGACCGGGTCGACGATTCCACCTTCTTCGCCCCCGATGGTGCCAGCAAGCAGTTCCGCACCCCTGGCTATGGCGTACTGGACCTGACCGGTTTCTACAAGGTGACGGACGACATCACCGTAAACGCAGGGCTCTACAACCTGACCGACAAAAAGTATTGGCAGTGGGATGACGTCCGTGGCTACGACGCGCTTGGCGAAGCAGGCGTGACCCAGCCAGCCAACCTTGATCGGCTGACCATGCCGGGGCGCAACTTCGCCATCAACTTGGTGTGGGATATCTGATCGGCTGAAAAGGGCGGCGACCGCGATGCAGGTGCCGCCCGTTTCAAGTCATGAGAATGATTTCACTTCGCAGGTGAGGTTTTTTTACTGTCCCACGTCTTCTGTTTCGTCTTGTCACTAGACGCCCCATTTTCCAAGGATGCCCCCATGACCGCCCCTTCCACCGAACGCGCTGCCCTGCGCTCCCAGCGCCTGAATCAGGTCACCCACGCCCCGCACACCGAGCTGGACGCCCTGGTGAAGTCGCACAAGCCGTTCGACAGCCGCGAAAGCTTCGCCCGCTTCGTGGTTGCCCAGTACCTGTTCCAGTCCGAGCTGCAGGCGCTGTACACCGACCCGCAACTGATCGCCATCGTGCCCGACCTCGCCGCGCGCTGCCGCGCCGAACAGGCCCGCCTGGACCTGGCCGACCTCGACACCGAAGTGCCCGCGCCCTTCGCCGGCGCCCTGGGCAAGCCAAGCCTGGGCGAGGCGCTGGGCTGGATCTTCGTCTCCGAAGGCTCCAAACTGGGCGCCGCGTTCCTGATCAAGCGTGCCGTGGCCTTGGAGCTGTCCGAAACCTTCGGTGCCCGTCACCTGGGCGAACCGGCGGGCGGCCGTGCCGAGGGCTGGAAGCAGTTCACCCGCATCCTCGACAGCCTGGACCTGTCGCCCGAGGAAGACGCTGCCGCCGAACGAGGCGCTGTTGCTGCCTTCGAGCGCTTCACCGAGCTGCTCAAGCATGCCTACGCCGCCGACGCCGCGCTGGCCTGACACGCTTTACCCGGCCGCCTGCGGGCGGCCACACCGTTGCAGTGAGACCATGACCCGAATCGCCCGCTCGAAACTGTCCCGCCTGCTCTACGCGATCCTGGCCTATGTCAGCCTGGGCATTGGCCTTGTGGCCATCGTCATCCCAGGGCTGCCCACCACCGAGTTCATCCTCCTCGCCGCCTGGGCCGCGACCCGCAGCTCGCCGCGCCTGTCCGCCTGGCTGGAGAACCACCGGCTGTTCGGTCCGATCCTCTACAACTGGCGCAACGGCAAGGTGATCCAGCGCCGCGCCAAGGTCAGCGCGACCATCAGCATGCTGCTGTGCGCCGGCTTGATGCTGACCGTTCTCGAACACCACTGGCCGGTGTTCCTCGCCATCGCCGGCATGACCCTGGGCAACCTGTGGATCTGGTCACGCCCGGAACGTCCCACGCCACCAGGCGCTGTCGAACTGCAAGGTTGATTCATTTGCGCTGCGGCGCCAAATGACAGCGACGTTGCGACGGCGCCTGCAAGTCAAAGGTTCAACAACCCCGAATACAGGGCATACGCCGCCAGCCCCGCCCCGGCAAGCACCGCCGCGAAGATCAGTTTCTCCCACGCGCTGAACAGCACCTGCCCCTGCTCGCGCTTGGCCCGGGCGAACAGGATCACCCCGGGCGCATACAGCAGCGCCGACAGCAACACGTACTTGAGCCCTCCGGCATACAGCAGCCAGATCGCATACAGCAGCGCGATCGCCGCCACCAGCAGGTCCTTGCGCCGCAGCCCCGCCTGCCCCTGGTAGCCTTCACCGCGCCAGGCCAGCAGCACGGCATAGGCCGCCGACCAGAAGTACGGCACCAGAATCATCGACGACGCCAGGTAGATCAGGCTGGTGTAGGTCCCCGCCGAGAACAGAGTGATCAGCAGAAACCCCTGGATCATCACATTGGTCAGCCACAGCGCGTTGGCCGGTACCTGGTTGGCGTTCTCCCGCGCCAGGAAGCGCGGCATGGTCTTGTCCCGGGCGGTGGCGTAGAGGATCTCGGCGCACAGCAGCGCCCACGAGAGCAGTGCACCGAGCAGCGACACCGCCAGGCCGATGCTGATCAACAGCGCCCCCCAGGGCCCGACGATATGCTCAAGCACCGAGGCCAGCGAAGGGTTCTGCAGACCGGCCAGCTCCGGCTGGGTCATCACCCCCAGCGACAGCACGTTGACCAGCACCAGCAGCGCCAGCACGCCGAGAAAGCCCACCACGGTGGCCTTGCCCACATCCGAGCGATGCAGCGCCCGCCCCGAGTAGACACTCGCCCCCTCGATGCCGATGAACACGAACACCGTCACCAGCATCATGTTACGCACCTGCTCCAGCACGCTGCCGAACTGCGGATTGCTCAGCCCCCAGATATCGCGGGTGAAGATGTCGGCGCGAAAGGCGAAGGCGGCGATGACGATGAACATCAGCAACGGCACGACCTTGGCCACGGTCGTCACCTGGTTGATGAAGGCGGCTTCCTTGATGCCGCGCAGCACCAGGAAATGCACCGCCCACAGCAACAGCGAGGCACTACCGATGGCCACTGGCGTGTTGCCTTCGCCAAACACCGGAAAGTAGAAACCAAGGGTACTGAACAGCAGCACGAAGTAGCCGACGTTGCCCAGCCAGGCACTGATCCAGTAGCCCCAGGCCGAGGAGAACCCCATGTAGTCGCCGAACCCGGCCTTGGCGTAGGCATAGACCCCGGAATCCAGCTCCGGCTTGCGGTTGGCCAGGGTCTGGAAGACGAACGCCAGCGCCAGCATCCCCACCGCGGTGATGCCCCAGCCGATCAGCACCGCCCCGACATCGGCGCGGGCGGCCATGTTCTGCGGCAACGAGAAGATCCCGCCGCCGATCATCGAGCCGACCACCAGCGCGATCAGCGCCCCCAAGCGCAGTTTCTGTCCCGGTTCGCTCATGGGGCTCCTCGTGCGCAGGCGCGCGTGAACAACGTATTGTCCGACATTATTGTTACAAGTTTTTTATCAAATAAAGCCATTAAACCTATAGCACTCATAACCATGCTGTCTATCCCGACACCTTAATAAAAACCACATTAGTCGACTACTTGTCGGTTCGTCTAAACCCGTCGCTATTTGCTGTGAAAAATTTGCGAAAGCCGCAAAACGGACTAACTTCTCAGTTCGCAGGCGAAACGGAGCGTTTGCTCTGGAAGTACATGGAGGTGCCAGCACACAAGGCCTGCGTCAGAGCTGTCGGCATCCTCCAGGAGGCGCATGAGGGATTTTTCTGATCTTCATGCGGGCATGAACTGATCTAAGTCAGCGAATGATCCAGGCGTCAGATTTATTCTGAGGTCAACTTTCTCCTGGTACGGAGTCGTTAAATGTCTGATTCTCCCGGAAAACTAAAACTGGGTGCACTCGTTGCACTTGTCGTCGGCTCGATGATCGGTGGCGGGATCTTCTCGTTACCCCAGAACATGGCCGCCAGCGCTGGCGTCGGCGCCGTGCTGATCGGCTGGGCCATCACCGCGGTGGGCATGCTCACCCTTGCCTTCGTCTTCCAGACCCTGGCCAACCGCAAGCCCGATCTTGACGGCGGGGTATACGCCTACGCCAAGGCCGGTTTCGGTGACTACATGGGCTTTTCCTCGGCCTGGGGCTACTGGATCAGTGCCTGGCTGGGCAACGTCGGCTACTTCGTGCTGTTGTTCAGCACCCTGGGGTATTTCTTCCCGGTGTTCGGCGAAGGCAACACCCCGGCGGCGGTGATCGGTGCTTCGATCCTGCTATGGGCCGTGCACTTCCTGGTGCTGCGCGGCATCAAGGAAGCCGCCTTCATCAACTTGGTCACCACCGTGGCCAAGGTCGTGCCGCTGGCGCTGTTCGCGCTGATCTGCCTGTTCGCCTTCAAGCTCGATGTCTTCACTGCGGACATCTGGGCGGTCGGCACGCCGGAGCTGGGCAGCGTGATGAACCAGGTGCGCAACATGATGCTGGTCACCGTGTGGGTGTTCATCGGCATCGAGGGCGCGAGCATCTTCTCCTCCCGTGCCGAAAAACGCTCTGACGTCGGCAAGGCCACGGTCATCGGCTTCGTCACCGTGCTGCTGTTCCTGGTGCTGGTCAACGTGCTGTCGCTGGGCGTGATGACCCAGCCGGAGCTGGCCAAGCTGCAAAACCCATCGATGGCCGCGGTGCTGGAACACGTGGTCGGCCACTGGGGCGCGGTGCTGATCAGCGTCGGCCTGATCATCTCGCTGCTGGGCGCCCTGCTGTCGTGGGTGCTGCTGTGCGCCGAGATCATGTTCGCCGCCGCCAAGGACCACACCATGCCGGAGTTCCTGCGCCGCGAGAACGCCAACCATGTGCCGGCCAACGCCCTGTGGCTGACCAACGCCATGGTGCAGATCTTCCTGGTCATCACCCTGTTCTCCAACAGCACCTACCTGTCGCTAATCTACCTCGCCACCTCGATGATCCTGGTGCCCTACCTGTGGTCGGCAGCCTACGCGGTGCTGCTGGCGGTGCGCAGCGAGACCTACGAACAGGCCCTGGCCGAACGCAAGAAAGACCTGATCATCGGCGGCATCGCCCTGCTCTACGCGATCTGGCTGCTGTACGCCGGCGGCGTGAAATACCTGCTGCTCTCGGCCCTGCTCTACGCCCCTGGCGCGATCCTGTTCGCCAAGGCCAAGCGCGAAGTTGGCCAACCGATCTTCACCAGCGTGGAAAAACTGATCTTCGCCGCCGTGGTCGCGGGCGCCCTGGTGGCAGCTTACGGCCTGTACGACGGCTTCCTGACTCTCTGAACCCCACGTCTTCGCTTTACAGGAGGATTCACCATGTCCACTGAGAAACAGAAATACGGCGTCCATTCCGAAGCCGGCAAGCTGCGCAAAGTGATGGTCTGCAGCCCGGGCCTGGCGCACAAGCGCCTGACCCCGAGCAACTGCGACGAACTGCTGTTCGACGACGTGATCTGGGTCGACCAGGCCAAACGCGACCACTTCGACTTCGTCACCAAGATGCGCGAACGCGGCGTCGATGTGCTGGAGATGCACAACCTGCTGACCGACATCGTCCAGCAACCCGAAGCGTTGAAGTGGATTCTCGACCGCAAGATCACCTCCGACACCGTCGGCGTCGGCCTCACCAATGAAGTGCGCAGCTGGCTCGAAGGCCTCGATCCACGCCACCTGGCCGAATTCCTGATCGGCGGTGTGGCCGGTCAGGACCTGCCGGAAAGCGAAGGTGCCAGCGTGGTCAAGATGTACAACGACTACCTGGGCCACTCCAGCTTCATCCTGCCGCCACTGCCCAACACCCAGTTCACCCGCGACACCACCTGCTGGATCTACGGCGGCGTGACGCTCAACCCGATGTACTGGCCGGCGCGACGCCAGGAAACCCTGCTGACCACCGCCATCTACAAGTTCCACAAGGAATTCACCAACGCCGACTTCCAGGTCTGGTACGGCGACCCGGACAAGGACCATGGCAACGCCACCCTCGAAGGCGGCGACGTGATGCCGATCGGCAAGGGCGTCGTGCTCATCGGTATGGGTGAGCGCACCTCGCGCCAGGCCATCGGCCAGCTGGCACAGAACCTGTTCGCCAAGGGCGCGGTGGAGAAAGTCATCGTCGCAGGCCTGCCCAAGTCCCGCGCCGCGATGCACCTGGACACCGTGTTCAGCTTCTGCGACCGCGACCTGGTCACGGTCTTCCCGGAAGTGGTCAAGGAGATCGTGCCGTTCATCATCCGTCCGGACGAAAGCAAGCCTTATGGCATGGACGTGCGCCGCGAGAACAAGTCGTTCATCGAGGTGGTCGGCGAGCACCTGGGGGTCAAGCTGCGCGTGGTCGAGACCGGCGGCAACAGCTTCGCCGCCGAACGCGAACAGTGGGATGACGGCAACAACGTGGTGGCCGTGGAGCCGGGCGTGGTCATCGGCTACGACCGCAACACCTACACCAATACCCTGCTGCGCAAGGCCGGGATCGAGGTCATCACCATCAGCGCCGGCGAGCTGGGCCGGGGCCGCGGCGGCGGTCACTGCATGACCTGCCCGATCGTGCGCGACCCTATCGACTACTAAACGTCCATCGCACCCGGTCGCCTCCACGAGACAGCGGCCGGGCACCTCACCGAATCCAAGGAGAACCGTCATGGCGTTCAACATCCACAACCGCAACCTGCTGAGCCTCGAACACCACAGCACCCGCGAGCTGAAGTACCTGCTGGACCTGTCCCGCGATCTCAAGCGCGCCAAGTACACCGGCACCGAGCAGCAGCACCTGAAGGGCAACAACATCGCCCTGATCTTCGAGAAGACCTCGACGCGCACCCGCTGCGCCTTCGAAGTCGCCGCCTACGACCAGGGCGCCAACGTCACCTATATCGACCCAAACTCCTCGCAGATCGGCCACAAGGAGAGCATGAAGGACACCGCCCGCGTGCTTGGGCGCATGTATGACGCCATCGAGTACCGTGGCTTCAAGCAGGAGATCGTCGAGGAACTGGCCAAGTTCGCCGGCGTGCCGGTGTTCAACGGCCTGACCGACGAGTACCACCCGACGCAGATGATCGCCGACGTGCTGACCATGCGTGAGCACAGCGACAAGCCGCTGCACGACATCAGCTACGCCTACCTGGGTGACGCCCGTAACAACATGGGCAACTCGCTGCTGCTGATCGGCGCCAAGCTCGGCATGGACGTGCGCATCGCCGCGCCCAAGGCCCTGTGGCCCCATGATGACCTGGTCGAGCGCTGCCAGAAATACGCCGAGGAGAGCGGCGCGCGTATCACCCTGACCGAAGACCCGAAAGCCGCGGTCAAGGGCGTCGACTTCGTCCACACCGACGTCTGGGTATCAATGGGCGAGCCGGTCGAGGCCTGGGGTGAGCGCATCAAGCTGCTGCTGCCCTACCAGGTGAACAAGGAACTGATGAAGTCCACCGGCAACCCACGCACCAAGTTCATGCACTGCCTGCCAGCGTTCCACAACTCCGAGACCAAGGTCGGCAAGCAGATCGCCGAACAGTACCCGCACCTGGCCAACGGCATCGAAGTGACCGATGACGTGTTCGAGTCGCCGGCGTGCATCGCCTTCGAGCAGGCGGAGAACCGCATGCACACGATCAAGGCGATCCTGGTGTCGACGCTGGCTGATCTCTGACAGCGGCCTTGACTCTGTGGGAGCCGGCTTGCCGGCTCCCACAGGTCCCGACCAGACTATTACATTTGCGCCAAAGGACATTTCCCATGCGTATCGTTGTTGCATTGGGCGGCAACGCCCTGCTGCGCCGCGGCGAGCCGATGACCGCCGACAACCAGCGCGCCAATATCCGCACTGCCACCGAACAGATCGCCAAGATCCACCCCGGCAACGAACTGGTCATCGCCCACGGCAACGGTCCGCAGGTCGGCCTGCTGGCCCTGCAGGGGCTGTCGTACAAGGCAGATGAAGCCTATCCACTGGACGTGCTCGGCGCCGAGACCGAGGGCATGATCGGCTACATGATCGAACAGGAGCTGGGCAACCTGCTGGACTTCGAGGTGCCGTTCGCCACCCTGCTGACGCAGGTCGAAGTGGACGCCAACGACCCGGCGTTCAAGGACCCGACCAAGTTCATCGGCCCGGTCTACGCCAAGGACGAGGCCGAGCGCCTGGCCAAGGAAAAAGGCTGGGTGGTCAAGCCCGACGGCGACAAGTACCGCCGCGTGGTGGCCAGCCCAAAACCCAAACGCATCTTCGAGATCCGCCCGATCAAGTGGCTGCTGGAAAAAAGCAGCATCGTGATCTGCGCCGGCGGCGGTGGTATCCCCACCCTGTACGACGAAAACCGCAAGCTCAAGGGTATCGAGGCGGTGATCGACAAGGACTTGTGCTCTGCCCTGCTGGCCGAGCAACTGGAAGCGGACCTGCTGATCATCGCCACCGACGTCGATGCGGCGTACATCGATTTCGGCAAGCCGACGCAGAAGGCCATCGCCCAGGCCCACCCGGACGAACTCGAGAAGCTGGGCTTCGCTGCCGGCTCCATGGGACCGAAGGTCCAGGCCGCCTGCGATTTCGCCC
This sequence comes from Pseudomonas sp. P110(2024), assembly GCF_057480795.1. NCBI lineage: Bacteria > Pseudomonadati > Pseudomonadota > Gammaproteobacteria > Pseudomonadales > Pseudomonadaceae > Pseudomonas > Pseudomonas sp. P110(2024). The sequence continues at coordinate 23,542 of NZ_JBLIYT010000017.1, read as the reverse complement.
GTCACACCGGCAAGGTGGCGGTGATCAGCTCGCTGGAGAACATCGAGGACATCGTCAAGGGCACCGCCGGCACGCGGGTTTCCACCGCCAAGCCCGGTATCAGCTACCGTTGAATGCAGTTGGCGGGCGCCGGGCGCCCGCCGTTTTCAACCTTCCGGAGGAGTCTGCCATGGCCCAGTACGCGCCCGGTCATGTACACATTGAGCGCACCGCGCTGAACACCAACGACCACAGCTACGACCTCAATATCGAATACGAGGCGGCGACCGACCCCAAGGAAGGCAGAGGTATCCAGTTCCGCATGCACGGCCACATCGAGGGCAAGACCGTCGATGAGAAATTCTTCCTGGCCAAGGACCAGGTACTGCCGAGTTTTCTGATGCAGTTGAGCCGCAAGGCCCAGTCGTACCTGCCGCCACCGAAGAAGTTCGAGAACCTCGGCTCGCCGCACAAGCTGTATGACTACATGTTCGAAGACATTCGCACCACGCTGGATGTGAAGTCGGGCGACCCGATCAGGCCCGACCATCTGGAGTAATCCCAATCGCGGGGCAAGCCCGCTCCCACAAACCACGGGGCAGCGGGCTTGCCCCGCGATTGGGTTTCCACCATGGCCGAGGCATACTGACGCCCATCCCGGCCAAAGCCTCGCTCATCATGCGCATCCACGTCAGCTTCATCGACCGCGTCGGCATCACCCAGGAAGTCCTGGCCCTGCTCGGCGCCCGCAACCTGAACCTCGATGCCGTGGAGATGGTCCCGCCAAACGTCTACATCGACGCCCCGACCCTGAGCCCCGCCGTGCTTGAAGAGCTGCACGACGCCCTGCTCGAGGTGCACGGCGTGCAGTCGGTGGAGGTGGTCGACATCCTCCCCGGCCAGCGCCGCCACCTGCAGCTCGACGCCCTGCTCGCCGCCATGAGCGACCCGGTGCTGGCGGTGGACAGCGCGGGCAAGGTGCTGCTGGCCAACCCGGCGCTGATCGCCCTGTGCGGACGTGAGTCCGCCGGGCGTTCGGTGGGCGAACTGTTCGGTGATCCGGACCTGCTCCAGGCCCTGCTGGACAACAATTTCCACCTGCCCATGCGCGAAATGCAGTTGAACGGCCAGAGCCTACTGCTCGATGCCACGCCGATCACCCACGCCGGCGGCCTGCTGACCCTTTACCCGCCCAACCGCATGGGCGAGCGCCTGTCGGCGCTGCACCACGATCACGCCGAGGGTTTCGACGCCATGCTCGGCGACTCACCGGCAATCCGCACCCTCAAGGCCCGCGCCTTGCGCGTGGCCACCCTCGATGCGCCACTGCTGGTGCACGGCGAGACCGGCACCGGCAAGGAACTGGTGGCCCGTGCCTGCCACGCCATCAGCAGCCGCCATGCCGCGCCGTTCCTGGCCCTCAACTGCGCGGCGCTGCCCGAGAGCCTGGCCGAGAGTGAACTGTTCGGCTATGCCCCCGGCGCCTTCACCGGCGCGCAACGTGGCGGCAAGCCCGGGCTGATGGAGCTGGCCAACCAGGGCACGGTGTTCCTCGACGAGATCGGCGAGATGTCGCCCTACCTGCAGGCCAAGCTCCTGCGTTTTCTCAGCGACGGCAGCTTCCGCCGGGTCGGTGGTGACCGCGAGGTGAAAGTGGATGTGCGCATCATCAGCGCCACTCACCGCGACCTGGAACGCATGGTCGCCGAGGGCACCTTCCGCGAAGACCTGTTCTACCGCCTCAATGTCCTCAACCTGCAGGTGCCACCGCTGCGCGAGCGCGGCCAGGACATCCTGTCGCTGGCGCATTTCTTCATGCAGCAGGCCTGCACCCAGATCCAGCGCCCGGCCTGCCGCCTGGCCCCGGCCACGCACCCCGCACTGCTGGCCAACCCCTGGCCGGGCAACGTGCGCCAGCTGCAAAACGTGATCTTCCGTGCTGCGGCCATCTGCGAAAGCAACCTGGTAGACATCGGCGACCTCGACATCGCCGGCACCTCGGTGGCCCGTGGGCAGGATGGCGAGGTAGCAAGCCTGGAACAGGCGGTGGGGGATTTCGAGCGCGAACTGTTGCAGCGGCTGTATGCCAGCTACCCCTCGACCCGGCAGCTGGCGGGACGCTTGCAGACTTCGCACACGGCCATCGCCCAGCGCTTGCGCAAATATGGAATCCCAACCAGAGGTTGAAGCAGGCGTATCAATTGTATCGATTTCATTACGCCGTATCGATATCGGTACACATCCATTTGCATGCGTCTTTGCAAGGGTTTGATCCCGCAACGCTTTTGATTCCCGGTCTACCTGTATCGATTTCGTTCCATAAAAATGACAAAAATCCTACTATATTTAGACAAGTAATTGATTATTAAGGATTTTTAGTAGCTGGCCGCATTATTGCTAAGGGAATTCCAACCTTAAGAGCGCGGAGCCTACCGCGCCCAACGCCCCCTGCTTCCCGAGGAATTCCCATGAGCGAGTTGCGTTTCACCGAAGATCACGAATGGCTGCGCGTCGAAACTGACGGCAGCGTCACCGTGGGCATCACCGCCTACGCCCAGAACGCCCTTGGCGACGTGGTCTATGTGCAACTGCCGGAGCTGCAGCAGTACGACAAGGGCGCCGAAGCCTCCACCGTGGAATCGGTCAAAGCCGCCAGCGGCGTGTACATGCCGCTCACCGGTGAAGTGGTCGCTGTCAATGAAGGCCTGAACGACAGCCCCGAGCTGGTCAACGAAGACCCGCTGGGCGAAGGCTGGTTCTTCCGCTTCATCCCTGCCGACATGAGCGAAGTGAACGCCCTGCTCGACCAGGACGCCTACGACCGCCTGCTCAAAGCCAACGACGACGCCTGAGGTACTGCATCATGACCATCAACCTCGGCACCGCCAACGAATTCATCGCCCGTCACATCGGCCCGCGCGCCGCTGACGAGCAGGCCATGCTCACCACCCTGGGCTTCGACTCGCTGGAAGCGATGACCGCCGCCGTCATCCCCGACAGCATCAAGGGCACCAGCGTGCTCGGCAGCGACGACGGCCAGAGCGAGGCCGACGCCCTCGCCGCGCTGAAGGCGATTGCCAGCAAGAACCAGCTGTTCAAGAGCTACATCGGCCAGGGCTACTACAACACCCACACCCCGGCACCGATCCTGCGCAACCTCCTGGAAAACCCGGCCTGGTACACCGCCTACACCCCGTACCAACCCGAGATCTCCCAGGGCCGCCTGGAAGCGCTGCTGAACTTCCAGACCCTGATCAGCGACCTCACCGGCCTGCCGATCGCCAACGCCTCGCTGCTCGACGAAGCCACCGCCGCGGCCGAGGCCATGACCTTCTGCAAGCGCCTGTCGAAGAACAAGGCCAGCCACGCCTTCTTCGCCTCCGTGCATTGCCACCCGCAGACCCTCGACGTGCTGCGCACCCGCGCCGAGCCGCTGGGCATCGAGGTGGTGGTGGGCGACGAGCGCGAACTGGGCGATGTCAGCGCCTTCTTCGGCGCCCTGCTGCAGTACCCGGCCAGCAACGGTGACGTGTTCGACTACCGCGAAGTGGTGCAGCGCTTCCACGCCGCCGGCGCCCTGGTGGCCGTGGCCGCCGACCTGCTGGCCCTGACCCTGCTCACCCCGCCGGGCGAGTTCGATGCCGACGTGGCCATCGGCAGCGCCCAGCGCTTCGGTGTGCCGCTGGGCTTCGGTGGCCCGCACGCGGCCTACTTCGCCACCCGCGACGCGTTCAAGCGCGACATGCCGGGCCGCCTGGTCGGCGTATCGATCGACCGCTTCGGCAAGAGCGCCCTGCGCCTGGCCATGCAGACCCGCGAGCAGCACATTCGCCGCGAGAAGGCCACCAGCAACATCTGCACCGCCCAGGTGCTGCTCGCCAACATCGCCAGCATGTACGCCGTGTACCACGGCCCAGCCGGCCTCAAGCGGATCGCCGAACGCACCCACGCGCTGACCGCGATCCTCGCTACCGGCCTGACCAAGCTGGGCATCAAGGTCGTCACCGGCGATTTCTTCGACACCCTGACCCTGGCCACGGGAGAGAGCACCAGCGCACTGCACGACAAGGCACGCGCCCAAGGCATCAACCTTCGCCAGGTCGACGCCGCCCAGCTGGGCCTGTCGCTGGACGAAACCAGCACCCAGGCCGATGTCGAGGCCCTGTGGCAGCTGTTCGCCGACGGCCAGGCCATCCCTGACTTCACCGCCCTGGCCAACACCATCGCCGTGCGCCTGCCGGCCGGCCTGCTGCGCCAGTCGGCAATCCTCGAGCACCCGGTGTTCAACCGCTATCACAGCGAAACCGAGCTGATGCGCTACCTGCGCCGTCTGGCCGACAAGGACCTGGCGCTGGACCGCAGCATGATCCCGCTGGGTTCGTGCACCATGAAGCTCAACGCCGCCAGCGAGATGATCCCGGTGACCTGGGCCGAGTTCGGCAACCTGCACCCGTTCGCCCCGGCCGAGCAGAGCCAGGGTTACCTGCAGATGACTACCGAGCTGGAAGCCATGCTCTGCGCCGCCACCGGCTATGACGCCGTGTCGCTGCAGCCCAACGCCGGCTCCCAAGGCGAGTACGCCGGCCTGTTGGCGATCCGCGCCTACCACCGCAGCCGCGGCGACAGCCACCGCGACATCTGCCTGATCCCGTCCTCGGCCCACGGCACCAACCCCGCCACCGCGCACATGGCCGGCATGCGCGTGGTGGTCACCGCCTGCGACGCCCGTGGCAACGTCGACATCGACGACCTGCGCGCCAAGGCCATCGAGCACCGTGAGCGCCTGGCGGCGATCATGATCACCTACCCGTCGACCCACGGCGTGTTCGAGGAAGCCATCGGCGAGATCTGCGCGATCATCCATGACAACGGCGGCCAGGTGTACATCGACGGCGCCAACATGAACGCCATGGTCGGCCTATGCGCCCCGGGCAAGTTCGGCGGCGACGTCTCGCACCTGAACCTGCACAAGACCTTCTGCATCCCCCACGGCGGTGGCGGCCCGGGCGTCGGCCCGATCGGCGTCAAGTCGCACCTGGCGCCGTTCCTGCCCGGTCACGCCGCGCTGGAAAACACCCAGGGCGCGGTCTGTGCCGCACCCTTCGGCAGCGCTAGCATCCTGCCTATCACCTGGATGTACATTCGCATGATGGGTGGCGCCGGTCTCAAGCGCGCCTCGCAGATGGCGATCCTCAACGCCAACTACATCGCCCGCCGCCTGGAAGAGCACTATCCTGTGCTGTACACCGGTGGCAACGGCCTGGTGGCGCATGAGTGCATCCTCGACCTGCGTCCGCTCAAGGACACCAGCGGCATCAGCGTCGACGACGTGGCCAAGCGCCTGATCGACTTCGGCTTCCACGCCCCGACCATGTCCTTCCCGGTGGCCGGCACGCTGATGATCGAACCGACCGAAAGCGAGTCCAAAGAGGAACTGGACCGCTTCTGCAACGCGATGATCCAGATCCGCGAGGAGATTCGCGCCGTCGAGAACGGCAGCCTGGACAAGGACGACAACCCGCTGAAGAACGCCCCGCACACCGCGGCGGAGCTGGCCGGCGAATGGACCCACGGCTATAGCCGCGAGCAGGCGGTGTACCCGCTGCCGAGCCTGGTGGAAGGCAAGTACTGGCCACCGGTGGGCCGCGTCGACAACGTGTTCGGCGACCGCAACCTGGTCTGCGCCTGCCCGTCGATCGAGAGCTATCAGGACGTCTGATAGCTCTTCCATGTAGGAGTGAGCCTGTGGGAGCAGGCTTTGTGGGAGCGGGCTTGCCCCGCGATTTGCGGTATCGGCCCTATCGCGGGGCAAGCCCGCTCACGCAGTCCACTCCCGCGCATGCCGACTCACCCAGGAGGTTGCACCATGTCCCTGAGCGTCTTCGACCTGTTCAAGATCGGCATCGGCCCCTCCAGCTCGCACACGGTCGGGCCGATGCGTGCCGCCGCGCGCTTTGCCGAAGGCCTGCGCCGTGATGGCCTGCTGGCCGGTACGGCCACGGTCAAGGCCGAGCTGTACGGCTCGCTCGGCGCCACCGGCAAGGGCCACGGCAGCGACAAGGCCGTGCTGCTGGGCCTGGAAGGCGAACACCCCGATACCGTCGACACCGAGTCCATCCCAGCCCGCTTGCAGGCGATCCGCGACAGCGGCCACCTGCGCCTGCTCGGCGAGCACGAAATCGTCTTCGTCGAGAAGCAGCACCTGGCGATGATCCGCAAGCCGCTGGACTACCACCCCAACGGCATGATCTTCCGTGCCTTCGACCAGGCCGGGCTGCAGATCCGCAGCCGCGAGTACTACTCGGTGGGGGGCGGCTTCGTGGTCGACGAGGACGCGGCGGGCCATGACCGCATCGTCGAAGACAGCACCGTGCTGCCCTACCCGTTCAAGACCGGCAAGGAACTGCTCGGCCATTGCACCGCGCAGCACCTTTCGTTCAGCCAGGTGATGCTGGCCAACGAAGCCGCCTGGCGCCCGGAAGCCGAGACCCGTGCCGGCCTGCTGCGCATCTGGCAGGTGATGCAGGACTGCGTCGAGGCCGGCTGCCGCCACGAGGGCATCCTGCCCGGCGGGCTCAAGGTCAAGCGCCGGGCGCCGGCACTGTATCGCCAGCTCAGCCGCCATCCGGAGGCGAGCCTGCGTGATGCGCTGTCGGTGCTCGACTGGGTCAACCTTTATGCCCTGGCGGTGAACGAGGAAAACGCCTACGGCGGCCGCGTGGTCACCGCACCGACCAACGGCGCGGCCGGCATCGTCCCGGCGGTGCTGCACTACTACATGCGCTTCGTCCCCGGTGCCAATGAGGACGGCGTGGTGCGCTTCCTGCTCACCGCGGCGGCGATTGGCATCCTCTACAAGGAAAACGCCTCGATCTCCGGCGCCGAGGTCGGCTGCCAGGGCGAGGTCGGCGTGGCCTGCTCGATGGCCGCCGGCGCCCTGTGCGAAGTGATGGGGGGTACCCCGCAGCAGGTGGAAAACGCCGCCGAGATCGGCATGGAACACAACCTGGGCCTGACCTGCGACCCCATCGGCGGGCTGGTGCAGGTGCCCTGTATCGAGCGCAACGCCATGGGCTCGGTGAAGGCGATCAACGCGGTGCGCATGGCCCTGCGCGGCGACGGGCAGCATTACGTCTCACTCGACAAGGTCATCCGCACGATGCGCCAGACCGGCGCCGACATGAAAAGCAAATACAAGGAGACCGCCCGCGGCGGTCTGGCCGTCAACATCATTGAATGTTGACCCGAACAAAAACGAGGAGTCACCGATGTCCGAAACACTGCACAAGACCCCACTGCACGCCCTGCACCTGGAGCTGGGAGCACGCATGGTGCCCTTCGCCGGCTACGACATGCCGGTACAGTACCCGCTGGGCGTGCTCAAGGAGCACCTGCATACCCGCGAGCAGGCCGGCCTGTTCGACGTCTCGCACATGGGTCAGATCATCCTGCGCGGCAGCGACGCCGCCCGTGCCCTGGAAACCCTGGTGCCGGTGGACATCGTCGACCTGCCGGTGGGCATGCAGCGCTACGCCATGTTCACCAACGCCGAGGGCGGCATCCTCGACGACCTGATGGTCGCCAACCTCGGTGACGACACCCTGTTCCTGGTGGTCAACGCCGCCTGCAAGGACCAGGACCTGGCGCACCTGCGCAACCATATCGGTGATCGCTGCGAGATCCAGCCACTGTTCGAGCAGCGCGCCCTGCTCGCCCTGCAAGGCCCGGCGGCGGTCAAGGTGCTGGAGCGCCTGGCTCCGGAAGTGGCCGGCATGACCTTCATGCAGTTCCGCCCGGTCAGCCTGCTCGGCAACGACTGCTTCGTCAGCCGCTCGGGCTACACCGGCGAGGACGGCTACGAGATCTCGGTGCCGGCCGCCGCCGCCGAAGCCCTGGCCCGCCGCTTGCTGGCCGAGCCCGAGGTCCAGCCGATCGGCCTGGGCGCGCGCGACTCGCTGCGCCTGGAAGCTGGCCTGTGCCTGTACGGCCACGACATGGACACCACCACCACCCCGATCGAGGCCAGCCTGCTGTGGGCCATCTCCAAGGTGCGCCGCGCCGATGGCACCCGCGCTGGCGGCTTCCCTGGCGCCGAGACCGTGTTCGCCCAGCAACAGGCTGGCGTGGCGCGCAAGCGGGTCGGCCTGCTGCCCCAGGAACGCACGCCTGTGCGTGAGGGCGCGCAGATCGTCGACCAGACTGGCAAGGTGGTCGGCGAAGTGTGCAGCGGCGGCTTCGGTCCGACGCTCGGCGCGCCCGTGGCCATGGGCTATGTCGATACCGAACATGCGGCCCTCGACACGGCGTTGTTTGCCGTCGTCCGGGGCAAGCAAGTTGCCCTGAAGGTCAGCAAAATGCCTTTCGTGGCACAACGTTACTACCGTGGCTGAATGAGTGGATTGGACGGGTTCGACATATTCGTTTTCGAACCTGTCCAATAACTTCTGAACATAGCGCCAGCCCAGGCGCCACGCCGTTTCCGACAAATCGTTCGGTTATCGGGAAAACCCCGATTTTCACCCGCTGGAAGGGCTTGTTTTTCGCTCGGCAGTTGGCGTAGAGTCATCGCACTGTGTTTGCATGGGTCGCAACAGTTCGTGACCTGGGCCAGTAGCCGCAATCTGCTACAACCCGTTCGACGTCTCTTACTTTCCTGCAACCCAGCCCGGTAATCTTTCGCATAAAAAATGATGCGAAAGTAACTGTCATTAAAATTGAGTTTCATAGGAAGAAAGACAATGTCGACTCGTCAGAACGGTACCGTCAAGTGGTTTAACGACGAAAAAGGTTACGGCTTCATCACCCCAGAAAGCGGTGCTGATCTGTTTGTTCACTTCCGTGCCATCGAAGGCAACGGCTTCAAGAGCCTGAAAGAAGGCCAGAAAGTCTCCTTCGAAGCCGTGCAAGGCCAGAAAGGCCTGCAGGCTGATAAAGTTCAAGTTCTCGATAAGTAATTACCGGGACACAAAAAGCCCCTGCCAAGTGCAGGGGTTTTTTTTTGCCCGTAGAATGGCGGCCTCGCCATTCGGAGCCGTCCTGCATGTCCAAGCCCCTACTCTCACCCCAGGGTGATTTCCCTCCCGTCGGCCTGGGTCGCCGGCTGGCGGCGATGTTCTATGACTTCCTGCTGTGCACCGCCCTGCTGATCGTCACCGCCGGCGCCTACAAGATGATCCAGATGGCGATCATCGGCGAGGCGCGCATGCGTGAGCTGACAGAAGCCGGCGCGCTGGATGGCGACCCGCTGCTGTCGACGATCCTGCTGTTCGCCCTGTTCGGCTTCTTCGCCAAGTTCTGGACCCACGGCGGCCAGACCCTGGGCATGCAGGTGTGGGGGGTGCGGGTGCAGAACGCCGACGGCAGCGCCATCAGCCTGTGGCAGGCGCTGCTGCGCTTTCTGGTGTCGATCGCCTCGTGGCTGTGCCTGGGGCTGGGGTTCTTCTGGTCGCTGATCGACAAGCGCCAGCGCAGTTGGCACGACATCTACTCCGAGACCCAGCTGGTGCGCCTGCCCAAGCGCAAGAAGTAGCCTCGGCGGACATCATCTTCATGTTGCGCACAAAAAAGCCGACCCCAGGGTCGGCTTCTTTTGTGTGGCTCAGGCCATCAACCCGCCCGGCGCATCAACCACAATCCGGCCAGCGCGCAGATCCCAGCGGGGATCACCACTGCCAGCAACGGTGGGAAGCCGAACACCTGGCTCGATGGCCCCAGCAGGTCCCCGGCGATGCGGAACACGAAGCCCACCAGCACGCCAGTGAACACGCGCTGACCCAGGGTCACGGAACGCAGCGGGCCGAAGATGAACGAGATCGCCATCAATACCAGCGCCGCGGTGACCAGCGGCTGCAGGACCTTGGTCCAGAACGCCAGCCAGTAGCGCGAGTTGTTCAGCCCCTGGTCGGCCAGATAATGGATATAGTCCCACAGCCCGGTGATCGACAGCGACTCCGGCGCCAGCACCACGGTGTTGAGCAGCTCCGGCGTCACCGAGACGTCCCACACTTCCTCGGGGCTCTTGACCACTTCGGTGTGGTCGCCGCGGAAGTAAGTGGTGGAGACATCGTTGAGCATCCACTTGCCTTCGACGTACTGCGCCCGGCGGGCGAAGCTGGAGGTCTGGATCTTGCGCTCGGCGTCGAAGCGGTAGCGGGTCACGCCCAGCAGCAGGCCATTGGGCTGCACCGAGTTGATGTGCACGAACTCCTCGCCCTGGCGGTGCCACATACCGCGCTTGGAGCTTTGCGCCTCGCCACCGCCCTGGGCCAACGAACGGTCGGCCTGGGCCTTGTTCTCGGTTACCGGGGCCACGTACTCGCCGATCAGCAGGCCGACCAGCATCAGCACCAGCATCGGCTTCATCACCGCCCAGACGATGCGACCGATGGACACACCGGCGGCGCGCATGATGGTCAGTTCGCTGCTGCTGGCCAGGCTGCCCAAGCCGATCAGGCAGCCGATCAGGGCCGCCATCGGCAGCATGTCGTAGAGCCGCCGAGGGGCGGTCAGCAGGACGAAGCTGCCAGCGTCCAGGAAGGTGTAGGTCGCGCTCAGGTCATTCAGTTCGTCGATCAGGGCGAACAGCGACGCCAGGCCGAGGATGATGCCGAGCACGGCGACGATCGCCAGCAGCACGCTCTTGCCGATGTAGCGGTCCAGTTTAACCACGGGCCACCTCCGCACGACGGGCAGCGCGCTTGAGACGCAGCGGCTCCCAGTACATCAGCGCCAGGCCGATCAGCAGGAACAGGCCATGGACCCACCACATGCCCAGCGAGATGGGCAGCTTGCCCTTCTCCAGGGCGCTACGCACGGAAATCAGCATCGTCAGATAGGCCATGTACAAAAGGATCGCCGGCAGCAGCTTGAGGAAGCGGCCCTGGCGTGGGTTGACGCGCGACAGCGGCACCGCCAGCAACGTCACGACGAACACCAGCAGTGGCAGCGACAGGCGCCATTGCAGCTCGGCACGCTCGCGAATGCCTTCCTGCCCGAACAGTTCGGAAGTCGGGATCGCTTCGCGCTCGGTGACTTCCTCGGCGACTTCCGGCTTGGGCAGCAGCACGCCGTAGGTGTCGTACTTGATCGCCCGGTAGTCGGCCTGGCCTGGGTTGCCGTCGTAGCGGTAGCCGTTCTCCAGTACCAGGTAACGGTTGCCGTCGGCCTGCACTTCCTGGTGGCCCTTTTCGGCGACCAGCACCGAAGGCGCGCGGTCCTTGGTCTTGTCCTGGTTGAAGCGTTTCTCGGAGATGAACACCCCGCCGAGCTTGATGCGGTCATCGGACAACTGCTCGGTGTAGGTCACCCGGGAGCCGTCGCGCAAGGTCTGGAAACGGCCCGGCACCAGGGTGTCGAACTCGGTCAGGGCATCCTGCTGGGCGATGATCTTCTGCACCTGGGCAACGCCCAGGGGCGCCAGGCTCAGGCTCAGCCAGGCGACCAAGAGGGCCACCAGCGCCGCCGGCACCATGGTCACGGTCAGCAGGCGTTGCTGGCTCATGCCGGTGGCCGACAGCACGGTCATCTCGCTTTCGAGATAGAGCCGGCCATAGGCGAGCAGGATGCCGAGGAACAGCCCCAGCGGCAGGATCAGTTGCAGGAAGCCCGGCAGGCGGAACCCCATGATCATGAACAGCACGCTTGGATCGAGCGCGCCCTGGGCCGCCTGGGCCAGGTATTTGATGAAGCGCCCGCTCATGATGATCACCAGCAGCACGGCGCTGACGGCGCTCAAGGTCACCAGGACCTCGCGGGACAGATAACGAAAGACGATCAAACCAGACACTCCTGGGTTGTCAGGGGCGGACAGCCAAACGAACGATTCGGACAGCCAAGACCAATGCCGGTTCGCCAAGGCGAACCTCCATGTAAAAGTGCGCGCATTATCCTGTGATTGACCGCGCCTGTCACTTGGCCACGCAGCATGGCGCATATCGGGGTTGTCATTGTGCTCGCGGCAGGCTCAAACTGGCAGCTTTTCCGCTGGCAGGCATCGCCCGCCAGCCGCGTGTTCCGAGCGCCTGCACAAGACAGCGCCCACTGACAGACAGATCATTCGGGGACCCCAGACATGGAATTGGTTGTAAAGAGCGTAGCCGCTGTATCCGTCAAGACCGCGACCTTGGTCGTACCCGTCGGTGAAGGGCGCAAGCTCGGCGCCACCGCCAAGGCCGTCGACCAGGCCAGCGAAGGCGCGATCAGCGCGCTGCTCAAGCGTGGCGACCTGGCCGGCAAGCCGGGCCAGACCCTGCTGCTGCACAGCCTGCCGGGCCTGAAAGCCGAGCGCGTGCTGCTGGTCGGCAGCGGCAAGGACGAAGCCCTCGGCGATCGCGCCTGGCGCAAGCTGGTCGCCAGTGTTGCCGGCGTACTCAAGGGACTGGGCGGCAGCGACGCCGTGCTGGCCCTGGACGACATCGCCGTCACCGGCCGCGACGGCCACTACGGCAAATACCGCCTGCTGGCCGAGACCCTGCTCGACGGCAACTACGTGTTCGACCGCTACAAGAGCCAGAAGGCCGAACCCCGCGCCATCAAGAAAGTCACCCTGCTCACCGCCAAGGCTGGCCAGGCCGAGGCCGAGCGCGCCGTCAAGCACGCCAGCGCCATCGCCACCGGCATGGCCTTCACCCGCGACCTGGGCAACCTGCCGCCGAATGTCTGCCACCCGAGCTTCCTCGCCGAGCAGGCCAAGGACCTGGGCAAGGCACACAAAGGCCTCAAGGTCGAGGTGCTGGACGAGAAGAAGATCAAGGACCTGGGCATGGGCGCGTTCTACGCCGTGGGCCAGGGCAGCGACCAGCCGCCGCGGCTGATCGTGCTCAACTACCAGGGCGGCAAGAAGAGCGAGAAACCGTTCGTGCTGGTCGGCAAGGGCATTACCTTCGACACCGGCGGCATCAGCCTCAAGCCCGGCGCCGGCATGGACGAGATGAAATACGACATGTGCGGCGCCGCCAGCGTGTTCGGCACCCTGCGCGCCGTGCTCGAGCTGCAACTGCCGATCAACCTGGTGTGCCTGCTGGCCTGCGCCGAGAACATGCCGAGCGGCGGCGCCACCCGTCCGGGTGACATCGTCACCACCATGAGCGGGCAGACCGTCGAGATCCTCAACACCGACGCCGAAGGCCGCCTGGTGCTGTGCGATACCCTCACCTACGCCGAGCGCTTCAAGCCACAGGCGGTGATCGACATCGCCACCCTTACCGGCGCCTGCATCGTCGCCCTGGGCAGCCACACCTCGGGCCTGATGGGCAACGACGACGCGCTGGTCGGCCAACTGCTGGACGCCGGCAAGCGTGCCGACGACCGCGCCTGGCAACTGCCGTTGTTCGACGAGTACCAGGAGCAACTGGACAGCCCGTTCGCCGACATTGCCAACATCGGTGGGCCGAAGGCCGGCACCATCACCGCCGGCTGCTTCCTGTCGCGCTTCGCCAAGGCCTACCACTGGGCGCACCTGGACATCGCCGGCACCGCCTGGATCAGCGGCGGCAAGGACAAGGGCGCCTCGGGTCGTCCGGTGCCACTGCTCACCCAGTACCTGCTGGACCGCGCCGGCGCCTGATGGCGCAAGATCGGTGGCGCCCCGCGCGCCACCGGTCGGCACTGAACGATCATGAGCAAAGTCGATTTCTACATCCTGCCCAGCGACTCGCTGTCGGTGCGGCTGGATTTCGCCTGCAAGCTGTGTGAAAAGGCCTGGCGCCTCGGCCACCGGATCTACCTGCACTGCCAGGACGAGGCGCAACGCAGCGAGCTCGACCTTCGCCTGTGGCAGTTCAAGGGCGAGGTCTTCGTGCCCCACGACCACGCCGAACAGCACCCGGACGCCATTGTCGCGCTGGGTGTCGGCACTGATGCCGGCGAACACCGTGACCTGCTGATCAACCTGGGCGGCGATGTTCCCGCCTTCGTCGGCCAGTTCGAGCGGGTCGCCGAGATCGTCGTCGAGGAACCGGCCATCCGCCTGGCCGCCCGCGAGCGATTCCGTTTCTACCGCGAACAGGGCTATGCTCTGCAAGATCACCGCTTACAGCGACTCTGACGACGATGGACAAGCAGCTGAACTCCCTGACCCATTCCGCCCACCTGCTCGACGACCTCGAGTCGATCCGCGAGCTGCTGGGCGACGCCGACCTGCAACCGCCGCTGCTGACCGAGACGGTGGAGCAGATTCCCCTGTTGCTGGACGAACCTGCCGGCGCGACGCCACCGGTTGTCGAAGCCGAGCCCGCCAAAGCGCCTGAAGAGGATGCCCAGACTCGCCGCCAGGACACCCTGCTGCACCTGGACGCCGAACTGCGCGCCGCCGCGCAACTGATCATGCAGGACGTGATCAACGACTTTACCCCGCACATCGAGACCGAAATCAAGCGTCGCCTCGATGCACGGCTGGAGCGGTTGCTCAAGCGCTCCGAGTAACCATTCGTCCGGATCGCGGGGCAAGCCCGCTCCCACGACAACACGTGGGAGCGGGCTTGCCCCGCGATGGGCGCTACACCTGTCTTGAAGCGCGCAGCTTGGTTATACTTCCCGGCTTTCCCGAATTAATGCCTAAGGGTCCCGCCGCGCATGGATAAGACCTACCAGCCGCACGCCATCGAAACTTCCTGGTACAACACCTGGGAGTCCGAGAACTATTTCGCTCCACAAGGTGCAGGCGAGTCCTACACCATCATGATCCCGCCACCGAACGTGACCGGCAGCCTGCACATGGGCCACGGTTTCAACAACGCGATCATGGACGCGCTGATTCGTTTCCGCCGCATGCAGGGTCGCGACACCCTGTGGCAACCGGGCACCGACCACGCCGGTATCGCCACCCAGATGCTGGTGGAGCGCCAGCTCGAAGCCAAGGGCCAGAACCGTCACGACCTCGGTCGTGAGAAGTTCCTGGAGAAGGTCTGGGAGTGGAAGGATCAATCGGGCGGCAACATCAGCCGCCAGATCCGCCGCCTGGGCTCGTCGGTGGACTGGAGCCGCGAACGCTTCACCATGGACGACGGCCTGTCGGAAGCGGTCAAAGAGGCTTTCGTGCGCCTGCACGAGGACGGCCTGATCTACCGCGGCAAGCGCCTGGTCAACTGGGACACCAAGCTGCACACGGCGATTTCCGACCTCGAAGTGGAGAACCACGACGAGAAGGGCCACCTGTGGAACCTGCGCTACCCGCTGGCCGACGGCGCCAAGACCGCCGAGGGCAAGGACCACCTGGTGGTCGCCACCACCCGTCCGGAAACCCTGCTCGGTGACGTCGCCGTCGCCGTCAACCCGACCGACGAGCGCTACCAGGCGCTGATCGGCAAGTTCGTCGAACTGCCGCTGGTCGGCCGCCGCATCCCGATCGTCGCCGACGACTACTGCGACCCCGAGTTCGGCACCGGCTGCGTGAAGATCACCCCGGCCCACGACTTCAACGACTATGAGGTCGGCAAGCGCCACAACCTACCGCTGCTCAATATCTTCGACAAGAACGCCACCGTGCTGGCCGCCGTGCAGGCGTTCAACCTCGACGGCAGCGTCAACGAAGGTATCGACACCTCGCTGCCAGCCCAGTACGCCGGCCTCGACCGCTTCGTCGCGCGCAAGCAGATGGTCGCCGACCTGGACGCCCAGGGCCTGCTGGTCAGCATCGACGACCACGCCCTGAAGGTCCCGAAGGGCGACCGTTCCGGCACCGTCATCGAGCCGTGGCTGACCGACCAGTGGTATGTCTCCACCAAGCCGCTGGCCGAGCCTGCCATTGCCGCCGTGGAAGACGGCCGCATCCAGTTCGTGCCCAAGCAGTACGAGAACATGTATTTCTCCTGGATGCGCGACATCCAGGACTGGTGCATCAGCCGCCAGCTGTGGTGGGGCCACCGCATCCCGGCCTGGTACGACGAAGCCGGCCAGGTCTACGTCGGCCGCGACGAGGCCGAAGTGCGCGCCAAGCACAACCTGGGCAGCGAGGTAAAACTGCGTCAGGACGACGACGTGCTCGACACCTGGTTCAGCTCGGGCCTGTGGACCTTCTCCACCCTGGGCTGGCCGGAACAGACCGAGTTCCTGAAGAAATTCCACTCCACCGACGTGCTGGTCACGGGCTTTGACATCATCTTCTTCTGGGTCGCCCGGATGATCATGCTGACGATGCACCTGATCAAGAACGAGGACGGCACCCCGCAGGTACCGTTCAAGACCGTCTATGTGCACGGCCTGGTCCGCGACGGCCAGGGCCAGAAGATGTCCAAGTCCAAGGGCAACGTCCTCGACCCGCTGGACATCGTCGACGGTATCACCCTCGACGCCCTGCTGGAAAAACGCACCAGCGGCATGATGCAGCCCAAGCTTGCCGAGAAGATCGCCAAGCAGACCAAGGCCGAGTTCCCCGAAGGCATCGCCAGCTACGGCACCGACGCCCTGCGCTTCACCTTCTGCTCGCTGGCCTCCACCGGTCGTGACATCAAGTTCGACATGGGCCGCGTCGAAGGCTACCGCAACTTCTGCAACAAGATCTGGAACGCCGCCCGCTACGTGCTGGACAAGGGCGAGGACTGCGGCCAGAACGGCGAGGCCTACGAGCTGTCGCTGGCCGACCGCTGGATCATCTCGCAGCTGCAGCGCACCGAAGCCGAGGTTACCCGTCAGCTCGAGCAATTCCGCTTCGACCTGGCCAGCCAGGCCCTGTACGAGTTCATCTGGAACCAGTACTGCGACTGGTACCTGGAGCTGTCCAAGCCGGTGCTGTGGGACGAGAACGCCCCGGTCGAGCGCGCCCGTGGCACCCGCCGCACCCTGGTGCGCGTGCTGGAAGTCGCCCTGCGCCTGGCGCACCCGTTCATGCCGTTCATCACCGAAGAGATCTGGCAGCGCATCGCGCCGCTGGCCGGCATCGAAGGCAAGACCATCATGCTGCAGCCATGGCCTGAAGCGAATGAAAGCCGCATCGACGCCGCCGCCGAAGGCGACATCGAGTGGCTCAAGGAGCTGATGGTGGGCCTGCGCAACATCCGCGCCGAGATGAACATCGGCCCGGGCAAGCCGCTGCCGCTGTTCCTGAAGAACGCCAACGCCGACGACCAGCGTCGCCTGCAGGAAAACGAAGCCCTGCTGAAGAAACTGGCCAAGGTCGAGTCGTTCACCGTGCTCGGTGAGCAGGACGAAGCGCCGCTGTCGGCCACCGCGCTGGTGGGTGACCTGCAGGTGCTGGTGCCGATGGCCGGCCTGATCGACAAGGACGCGGAACTTGCGCGCCTGAGCAAGGAGATCCAGCGCCTGCAGGGCGAGGTCCAGCGCGTGGGTGGCAAGCTGTCCAACGCCGCCTTCGTCGACAAGGCACCGCCTGCGGTGATCGAGAAGGAACGCGCCAAGCTGGCCGAGTCGGAGCAGGCCCTGGCCAACTTCACCGAGCAGCATGCGCGGATTGCGGCGCTGTAACAACCTGATAGACCGCTGGGGCCGCGTTGCGGCCCTTTCGCGACACAAGGCCGCTCCCACAGGACGGCGCCAGCTTGAAAGGCGCCACTATCCTGTGGGAGCGGCCTTGTGTCGCGAAAGGGCTGCAAAGCAGCCCCAGGGCCTGCAACACCGGATCCGACCATGACCAACAAACCCACCCTGCATCCGCGCAATCGCCACCAGGGCCGCTACGACTTCCCCGCCCTGATCAAGGCGCACCCGGACCTGGCCCGCTTCACCATCACCAACCCCTACGGCAAGCCCAGCATCGACTTTGCCAACCCCGAGGCCGTGCGGGTGTTCAACCGCGCCCTGCTCAAGGCCCAGTACGGCATCCAGCACTGGGACATCCCGACCGACTACCTGTGCCCGCCGATCCCCGGCCGCGCCGACTACATCCATGTGCTGGCCGACCTACTGGGCGAAGACAACGGCGGCGAAATCCCCCGCGGCGCCCAGGTGCGCGCCCTGGATATCGGCGTCGGCGCCAACTGCATCTACCCCCTGCTCGGCCACAGCGACTACCGCTGGCGCTTCACCGGCTCCGACATCGACGGCGTGGCCCTGGCCTCGGCCAAGGCCATCGTCCAGGCCAACAAGCTCGACAAGGCCATCAGCCTGCGCCAGCAAGCGCAGTCCAGGCACATCCTCAGTGGCTTGCTGCAGGCCGACGAACGCTTCGACGTCACCCTGTGCAACCCGCCGTTCCACGCCTCCCGCGAGGAAGCCACCCGCGGCAGCCAGCGCAAGTGGAAGAATCTCGGCAAGCAGGACCCCAAGCGCAAGCTGCCAGTGCTGAACTTTGGCGGACAGAACAACGAACTGTGGTGCGAAGGTGGCGAGATCCGCTTTGTCAGCCAACTGGTCGCTGAAAGCGTGCAGTACGCGGCCCAGGTGCTGTGGTTCACCAGCCTGGTGTCCAAGGCCAGCAACCTGCCGGGCATCGAGGCGGCCTTGAAGAAGGCCGGGGTGAAGGCCGTGCGCATCGTCGAGATGGGCCAGGGGCAGAAGCAAAGCCGCATGGTCGCCTGGAGCTTCCAGGACGACAGCGCACGCCAGCAATGGCATGCCGCGCGCAAATCATAGGCATGAAAAAACCGCGCCCGGGCAAGCCGGGCGCGGTTTCGTCAACGCATCAACAATTACTTGTTGATCGAGTCGGTCAGCACTTTGGCTGGAACGAACTTGACGACTTTCTTGGCAGCGATTTCGATGGCAGCGCCAGTCGAAGGGTTGCGGCCGGTACGGGCAGGACGCTCGGAGACTTTCAGCTTGCCGATGCCTGGCAGGGTGATTTCGGCGCCGTTTTCCAGTTGGTCGGCAACGATCTGGCCCAGTTGCTCCAGAGCAGCGCGCGCGGTGGTTTTCGGCGCGTCGATGGATTCAGCGATGTCGGCAATCAGTTGGTCTTTGGTCAGTGCCATGGTGGTGTTCCTTCCCTATCAAATCAGAGGTTGTGCAGCATGCTAGGTCGGTGGTCGGGCCAGCCCGGGACAATCCAGAGGCCGCGTCGATCGCGTATGTAGATACGCAAATCGGCGTTTGGTTCGACACCGCGCAAGCGATCTGCCAGCAATGCGCCACCCAAGGGGCGCAAGACCGCGCAAAGCTACCACAGGAATCGAGAAATATCCGCTGTCGACATTGATTTTGTGCAGGTTTTTCGGGGGTTTTCGGAAAAATCGCAAAAAAATGAACAAAAAACGAACAACCGCCATTTGTGCCAATATCTGGCCACTGCATCGCCCCCGCCCTGAGGTAAACTGAGCGACTTTTGCAGCGCGGCTTTTCACCGCTCAGACCACCGAGAATTCCATGCCAATCCGTCATTGCATCGTTCACCTGATCGACAAGAAGCCCGATGGCAGCCCCGCCGTGCTCCATGCGCGCGACAGCGAACTGGCAGCCTCCGACGCCATCGAGAACCTGCTGGCCGACCTCAACGACAGCTACAACGCCAAGCAAGGCAAAGCCTGGGGCTTTTTCCATGGCGAGTCCGGCGCCTACCCGTTCAGCGGCTGGCTCAAGCAGTACCTGGATGAGGAAAAGGACTTCGCCGCCTTCAGCCGCGTCGCCGTCGAGCACCTGCAGAAGCTGATGGAAGAGTCCAACCTTTCCACCGGTGGCCACGTGCTGTTCGCCCATTACCAGCAGGGCATGACCGAGTACCTGGCCATCGCCCTGCTGCACCACAGCGAAGGCGTGGCGGTGAACGCCGAACTCGACGTCACACCGTCGCGCCACCTGGACCTGGGCCAGTTGCACCTGGCGGCGCGGGTCAACCTGTCCGAGTGGAAGAACAACCAAAACTCCAAGCAGTACATCTCGTTCATCAAGGGCAAGAACGGCAAGAAGGTCTCGGATTATTTCCGCGACTTCATCGGCTGCCAGGAAGGCGTCGACGGCCCGGGTGAAACCCGCACCCTGCTCAAGGCCTTCAGCGACTTCGTCGAGAAAGAAGACCTGCCGGAAGAGTCTGCCCGGGAAAAAACCCAGACCCTGGTCGACTACGCCACCACCCAGACCAAGCTGGGCGAGCCGGTGACGCTGGAGGAACTCTCCAGTCTGATCGACGAGGACCGCCCCGAGGCGTTCTACGACCATATCCGCAACAGCGACTACGGGCTGTCGCCGGAGATTCCGGCCGACAAACGTACCCTCAACCAGTTCCGCCGCTTTACCGGGCGTGCCGAGGGGTTGTCGATCAGCTTCGAGGCGCATTTGCTGGGCTCGAAGGTGGAGTATGACGAAGAGGCTGGGACGCTGGTGATCAAGGGCTTGCCGACGCAATTGATCGACCAGCTGAAGCGGCGCAAGGACTGAAATCGCCGGGGCGCGTTGCGCCCCTTTCGCGCCCCACAGGCGATCACGTTTCCCTGTGGGAGCGGCCTTGCGTCGCGAAAGGGCAGCAAATCAGTCCCAGCGATCTATCATGACCACGGACGAAACCCGCCCCACCGTCGGCGAGACCACTACCCCCCGAATCCGGCATAGGACGCCACCAACGCCTCCTTCGCCGCCTTGCGCAGCTTCTTCACCAACCGCTCCTGGCGCAACGCCTCGCCCTTGTCCGGCCACTGCTCCACATACACCAGCGCCTGCGCCGGGCTGGTCTTGAAATAACGTGCGCCCTGCCCTTTCTGATGCTTGATGAAGCGCCGCTGCGGATCATCGCTGATACCGCAGTACAACGAGCCATTGGCGGCACGCACCAGGTAGACGTACCAGGGTTTGCAGTCGGGGGAAGGCGCTGTTTCGCTCACGGCTCGGTTCGGTGCAACGGAAGAAGGTCGTCAGCTTAACGCCTCAACGCGCCTGCTGGAATGCGCGAAGCCCCTTGAATGCCTGCTGGCGCACCTTGTTCTGCAACATCGGCGTCCAGCCCAGCAGCACACCCGGCATGCCCAGCGCCTGACGCGCCCAACGCCACAGGTCGAAGGTATCGTCGTGCTGGCAGATCAGCCCGTCGCGGATCACGAAGCGCGCCTGGATATCGTTGACCACCACCCGCCCGGTCTGGCTGAACAGGTAGGTCGCCACCCAGTGCGCGCCATCGCTGCGCACGTCGTCGAAGGTCAGGGTGAAGTCCTTGGCGCGGGCGGTGAGCATCCGCCACATGTCACCCGCGTCACGCCCGCGCAGGGTGCCGAAGACCGGATCGCTGAAGACGATGTCTTCGCTGTAGCAGGCCACCATGGCCTCGGCGTCCAGGCGCTGGAAGGCCTGGTAGAAACGGGTGATCAGGGCGCTGCTGGCATCGCTCATGGACTGTTCCTGCGCTAGGTGCGAAACCCGCAAGATACTGCCTGGATGCCAGCAACACCATGCCCATTCGCGTCGTGAATGACGATCACGGATCAAGCCAGAGCCTCAAACGTGCTCGCTGCTGACCTGCACATGCAGCGCCCGCCCGGCGCCGAGACCGAACAGGATCGCCCCGACGCCCAGCACCGCGAAGATCCAGCCCACCGCGCTCCAGCCACCGGTCAGATCATGCACCAGCCCTACTGCGAATGGCCCCATGGATGCCAGCGTGTAGCCCACGCCCTGGGCCATGCTCGACAGGTTCGCCGCCACATGGGCGTCCTTGGAGCGCAGCACGATCAGGGTCAGTGCCAGGGCGAAGGTGCCGCCCTGCCCCAGCCCGAGCAGGATCGCCCAGCCCCACAGCCCCTCGATCGGCGCATACAGGCAACCGAACAGCCCGCCCAGGGTCACCAGCATCACCACCACGATGGCCAGGCGCTGGTCCTTGCCCCGCGTGGCCAGCCAGGGCGCGCTCAGGGAGCTGATCAGTTGCACGATCACCGAGCCGGACAACACCAGCCCCGCCTCGGTCGGGCTCAGCCCGCGGCCGATCAGGATCGAAGGCAGCCAGCCGAACACGATATAGGCCAGCGATGACTGCAGGCCCATGTAAAGCGTCACCTGCCAGGCCAGCGGATCGCGCCACAGCCCGCGCACGCGGTAGGCCACCTTGTGCACGCCATGGCCCTGACGGGACTGGGGCAGCCAGACCAGCATCGCCAGCAAGGCAGGCAGCAGCCAGAAGCCCAGCCCCAGCGCCCAGCTGTCATCGAAGTGGCGGGTCAAGGGCACCGTGGCCCCGGCGGCCATCGCGGCGCCCAGGCACAGCGCCATGGTGTAGACGCCGGTCAGGGTACCGGCGTGCTGGGGGAAGTCGCGCTTGACGATACCTGGCAGCAGCACGCCGATGATGCCGATGCTCGCCCCCGCCATCAGGCTGCCGAGGAACACGCCAGTGGCGCCCAGGGTGCTGCGCACCAGGATGCCCAGCGCCAGGGTCAGCAGGATGCCGAAGATCACCCGCTCGCTGCCGAATCGTCGCGCCAGGATCGGCGCCAGCGGCGCGAACAGCCCCAGGCACAGTACCGGCAAGGTGGTCAGCAGCCCGGCTTGCGATGCGCTGAGCCCCAGCCCTTCGGATACCTGACCGAGCACCGGCGACATGCTCGACAGCGCCGGGCGCAGGTTCAGCGCCACCAGCACCAGGCCCAGCAGCAACAGCCAGGGCCTGCGCAGCACCACGGGCTGTTGCTGGACCTGCTCGTCGTCGGCTTCGGCGTCGATCAGCAGTTCATCGAGCTCCGCCTCGCGGGGAGCGGTGTTGCGGGTCAGTTGTTCGGCCATGGCCTTCTCGTTGTCAGGATTCGATGAGTGTCCGGCTCAGGTGCTTGGCCCGTTCCGGATCGCGTTGTTCGAGGGCGTCGAGGATCTGCCCGTGCAGGTCGAACACGGCCTGGCAACGGGGGACGCTGGTCATGTTGTGCTGCAGGGCGGCGCGGACCACGCTGGAGAAGTAGCGGTACAGCTCGCTCAGGGCGGGGTTGTGGGCGGCGTCCACCAGGCGCTGGTGGAACACCAGGTCGCATTCGACGTAGGCGTCGACATCGCCATGGAAATGCCGCGCGCTGTGTTCCAGGGCCTCGCGCAGGGCCTGCAGGTCAGTGTCGGTGCGGCGCACGGCGGCCAGGCCGATGGCTTCTGCTTCAAGAATATGGCGGGTTTCGCGGGCGTGTTCGACTGCGCAGCGGGACATGACCTGCACGGCCTGCAAGGGGTCCACGGCGGTACGCAGGTAGCTGCCGTCGCCCTGGCGGATTTCTACCAGGCCGCTGAAGGCCAGGACGCGCATGGCCTCGCGGACGGTGTTGCGGCTGATGCCCAGGTCGCTGGCCAGCTCCGGTTCGGTGGGCAGGCGCTGGCCTATCGACCAGGTGCCCTTGGCGATGCGGTCGCGGAGCTGGTCTACGGCTTGTTCTACCAGGGAGCGTTTGATGAGCGGGGTCACGAGGTGGGTACGTCCAGTCATCGGATGAATTTGCTTGGGGTTGGACGATAGCGGTTGGGGGGGGATTGGGCAAGGGTTCGGGTTTCAGGGTGTGGGTTTTGAATTTTTTATGCGCATTCGTAGACGATATCGACATTTAGTCACCTTTCCGCCCTTACGGCGGGTTACTTTGGTCTTAACTCGCCGTCCGCGGCCAAAGTAACCAAAGCCGCCCCGCTCCGTTCATCCGGCCCCTACGCTTCGCTTCGGGGTTCCCTCGCTCCGTTCTTGCTCCCGGGAGGACCGCGCTGAACGCCCCATCCTGGGGCGCAG
>NZ_JBLIYT010000016.1:0-154824 GCF_057480795.1 Pseudomonas sp. P110(2024) | reverse complement strand
CTGCGCCCCAGGATGGGGCGTTCAGCGCGGTCCTCCCGGGAGCAAGAACGGAGCGAGGGAACCCCGGAGCGAAGCGCAGGGGCCGGATGAACGGAGCGGAACGGTTTTGCCTACTTTTCCCACGAGAAAAGTAGGCCGCCGTAAAGGCGGAAAGGTGACTAAATGTCGCTATCTCCTACAAATGCGCATGCAAAAACCAAAACAATCACCAAGGAGCCAGAGCCAGAGCCAGAGCCAGAGCCAGAGCCAGAGCCAGAGCCAGAGCCAGAGCCAGAGCCAGAACCAGAACCAGAACCCTACCCCAAAGCCCCCTCCACAGCCCCCACCACCAAACTCTCCATCAACCCAACCCCCTCAACCTCACCCAGCCCCTTCCCCCGCAACATCCCAGGCAACTGATTCAACAGCGTAGCCAGCACATGCCCGCTAGCCGCCAGTGCCTGCGCGCCCAACCGCGCCTGCGGCGCAATCAACCGTAAAAGCCCGGTTTCATAGCGCTCCCGCAAGCCCGCCAGGCGCACCTGCTGCTCCCCGGTGAGGCAGCAGAAATCCCGCTCGGCCAGGCGAAACTGCAACGGCCGCTCCCCATGCAACTGCCAGTGCGCGGCAATCAGGCAGGCCAGCACCGGCCGCCCTTGGGCCCGCGCCCGACGGCCCAGGTCCAGGGTGGCCTGCAACTCCTCGTACAGTTCTTCGATCAGGTCGTACAAGAGGTCCTGCTTGCTGGGAAAATGGTGATAAAGCGAGCCCGCGGTCAAGCCCACGTGCGCCGCCAGCTCACGCATGCTGACCTGGCCGAAGCCTTTCTCGGCGAACAGGGCCATGGCCCGGTCACGCCGCTCCTCGAAATTGGCGCAGCGCAGCGCCGCGTTGACCGGGGGCATGGCGCGACTCCGTCAGTAGGTGAAGAAGCCACGACCGCTCTTGCGCCCCAGGTAGCCGGCGGCAACCATCTCCTTGAGCAGCGGGGCGGGGCGGTACTTGCTGTCGTTGAAGCCCTCGTGGAAGGCCTCCATGATCGCCAGCAAGGTGTCCAGGCCCACCAGGTCGGCCAGGGCCAGCGGACCGATCGGCTGGTTGCAGCCCAGGCGCATGCCGGTGTCGATGTCCTCGGCGCTGGCCAGGCCTTCCTGGAATACGAAGATCGCCTCGTTGATCATCGGCACCAGGATCCGGTTGACCACGAAGCCTGGGCGGTTGCCGGCGGTGATCGGCGTCTTGCCGAGCTTCTCGGTGACCAGCAGCGCCTGGGCGTAGGTCGCATCGCTGGTCTGCAGGCCGCGGATGATCTCGACCAGCGCCATCATCGGCACCGGGTTGAAGAAGTGCACGCCGATGAAACGCTGCGGCTGTTCGATACTGGCCGCCAGCTGGGTGACCGACAGCGACGAGGTGTTGGTGGCGATCAGGCACTCGGCGCCGACGTTGGCGGCCACCTGCTGCAGGATGCGCTGCTTGAGGGCGAGGTTCTCGGTGGCCGCCTCGATCACCAGCTGTGCGTCTGCCAGCTGGGCATAATCGGTGCTGGTGCGGATCCGGGCCTTGGCGGCGCTGGCCTTGTCGGCGTCGATGGTGCCCTTGCCGACCTGGCGCTCGAGGTTCTTGCCCAGGGTCGCCACGCCACGCTCCAGCGCGGCGTCGGAGACGTCCACCAGCAGGACCTGGTAGCCGGCCAGCGCGCACACCTGGGCGATGCCGTTGCCCATGGTGCCGGCGCCGATCACGGCGATGTGTTCGATGTTCATGTTGCTGACTCCTTTCAGACGCGTTCGAAGACGACGGCGATGCCTTGGCCGCCGCCGATGCACATGGTGGCCAGGGCGTAGCGGCCCTGGACGCGATGCAGTTCATGGATGGCCTTGGTGGCGATGATCGCGCCGGTGGCGCCGACCGGGTGGCCGAGGGAGATGCCCGAGCCGTTGGGGTTGACCT
The DNA here is from genome assembly GCF_057480795.1 of Pseudomonas sp. P110(2024). Classification (NCBI taxonomy): domain Bacteria; kingdom Pseudomonadati; phylum Pseudomonadota; class Gammaproteobacteria; order Pseudomonadales; family Pseudomonadaceae; genus Pseudomonas; species Pseudomonas sp. P110(2024). The sequence goes on along the minus strand of NZ_JBLIYT010000016.1, from coordinate 152,892 downwards.
TCTCCGGGTCGAAGCCCAGGGCGCGGGCCACGGCGCAGGCCTGGGAGGCGAAGGCTTCGTTGGACTCGATCACGTCCAGGTCGGCGACCTTCAGGCCGGCTTTTTCCAGCACCTTCTGCGTGGCCGGGATCGGGCCCAGGCCCATCAGTGCCGGTTCCACACCGGCGTGGGCGTAGGCGACGATGCGCGCCAGCGGCTTGAGGCCCTGGCGGCGCACGGCGTCACCGGTGGCCAGGACCAGGCCGGCGGCGCCATCGTTGATACTGCTGGCGTTGCCGGCGGTGACGGTGCCGTCCTTCTTGAACACCGCCTTCATGGCCGCCAGCTGTTCGGCGCTGGCGTCGCCGCGCACGTTCTCGTCCACGGCGAATTGCACGGGGCCTTTGCGGGTCTTGATCTCGATCGGCACGATCTGGCCGTCGAAGCGGCCTTCGGCGATGGCCCGGGCGGCGCGGCGCTGGCTGGTCAGGGCGACCTCGTCCTGCATCTGGCGGCTGATGCCGTGGGCCGCCGCGACGTTCTCGGCGGTGATGCCCATGTGGAAGTGCTCGAACGGGTCCTGGAGGATGCCGACCATGTAGTCGATACCCTGCAGGTCACCCATGCGCGCGCCCCAGCGGGCCTGCGGCAGCAGGTAGGGGCCGCGGCTCATGGACTCGGCGCCGGCGGCCAGGGCGATGTCGCTGTCGCCCAGCAGCAGGCCCTGGGCGGCCGAGACGATGGCCTGCAGGCCCGAGCCGCACAGGCGGTTGACGCTGAAGGCCGGGGTTTCCTTGGGAATGCCGGCGTTCATCGCCGCGACCCGGCCCAGGTAGGCGTCGCGTGGTTCGGTGGGGATCACGTTGCCCATCACCACATGGCCGATCTGCTCGGCGGCGACGCCCGAGCGCTCGATGGCGGCACGGGTCACCTGGGTGGCGAGGTCGGCCAGGGGCAGGTCCTTGAGCGAACCGCCGAAGCTGCCGATGGCCGAACGTACCGCGCTGACGACGAAGATTTCTGTGCTGCTCATGGGGGGCTCCGTTTGCGAAGGCGTGGCGGGGTGGGAGTGGCTCTGCGAGAATGGCGGCCGCACCCTCCCGGGGTGGATCGAGTCTAGGCAAAGGCACTCAGGCGGCCTATGCCGGATCTGTTCAGTCAACCTGGCATTTTTTGCCACTCAGCATAGACAGCGGACTTCTGCCATGCGCGATAGCGATACGGTCGCGGTGTACTTCCTCAATGCCATGCTTCACGCCTTGCGTGAGCGGCCACAGGCGCGCGATGCCCACCTGCGGGCGGTGGGCATCGACCCGCAGGTGCTGTCCCAGCCGCTGGCGCGGGTACCGGCCAAGGCGTTCGCCCAACTGTGGCTGGCGCTGATCGACGAACTGCACGATGAGTTCTTCCGCCTCGACAGCCATGGCATGCCCCTGGGCAGCTTCACCCTGATCTGCCGCGGGCTGATCCAGGAGCCGACCCTGGGCAAGGCGCTGCGTCAGTGCCTGGGCAGTTTCGCCCTGTTTTTGCGCGACCTGAACGGCAGTGTCACGGTGCGCGGTGCGCGCACCGTGATCAGCGTGCAATCGAACATCGCCGACCCGCTGACCCGGGTCTATGCCGAGGAAACCTACCTGGTCCTGGTGATCGGCCTGCTGTGCTGGCTGGCCGGTCGGCGCATCGCCATCGACCGCACCGAGCTGGCCCTGGGGCGCCCGGCGCAGGAGGATGACGCGCTGCTCTGGGGGCCGGACCTGCGCCTGGGCAGCGGACGCACCGAGGTGGAGTTCGACAGCGCCTGGCTGCGCTTGCCGGTGGTGCAGGACCTGACGGCGCTGAAGGGTTTTCTGCGCAGCGCGCCGCAAGGGCTGGTGATCCGCTTTCGCAACCAGAACGGCCTGGTGGCCGAGGTCTATCGCCACTTGCGCGCCCGCCACTACGGGCAGTGGCCGACGCTCAACGCCATGGCTGAACGGCAGCGGCTCAGCGCCAGCAGCTTTCGCCGCCAGCTGGAGCGAGAGGGGCGCTCGTACCAGCAGATCAAGGACGAAGTACGCCGGGCGATGGCCTTCGAACTCTTGCGCGAAGGCCACCTGAGCATCGCCGAGATCGCCGAGCACACCGGGTTCCAGGAACCCAGCGCGTTTCACCGGGCGTTCAAGAAGTGGACCGGGCAGAGTCCGGGCAGCTATCGGGCCAAGCGCGCCTCTTCGGCATGACGGGGCGTGCTTGGTCCGCTATCGCTAAAGCGGTTCGGGCCTGAACAACGGCTTCTTCATCACGCCCTTGATCCAGACCAGCGCGATCAGCGATACCACCGCCAGCACGATCCCTGCCGTACCGAAGACCTTCAGGTTCATCTCCGGGCTGGGCGAGGCATGCCAGATCGCATACAGCATCCCGCCGATGCCGAACAGCTGCGGCAGCGGATAGAGCGGGGTGCGAAATGGCCTCGGCAGATGCGGGTAGCGCAACCGCAGGGCGATCACGTCAAGGTGCACGATGATGTACGCCAGCAGCCAGGCCAGGGCGGCGGCCAGCAGCAGCAGGTTGATCGCGGCGGCGTCCTGGCCCATCAGCAGGATCGGCAGGCCGGTGATCGCCGCCACGAACAGCACGGCCACCCAGGGCGTGCGCGCCCGCGGACTGAGCTGCTTGAACTGGGGAAACGCCTGGCCATTGCAGGCCATGCCATAGAGCATGCGCGGAATGGCCGCGAGCGAGGTGTTGAGGGTGCTGCAGGTGGCGGTCACCGCGGCGATCACCAGGAACACCTCGCCGGTCTTGCCGAACACCGTGGTGGCGAACAGGTAATGGGGCAGGGCATCGCTGCTCAGGGCTTCGCGGGGCACCAGGAACAATGCACCCAGGCCGTACAGGCCAATGGTGGCGAAGATCACGGTCAGGCCGATGATCATCGAACGCGGAATGTTGCGTTCGGGCTTGCGGGTTTCCTCCACCAGCGAGCAGACGAACTCGGCGCCGACGAAGCCCCACACGGCCATGGCGGTCAGGGCCAGCACCCCGGCGCCCATTGGGTTCCACTCGCCCCGCAGCAGCGTGGTGGTGACCCCTTCGGCATGACCTTCGCTGATCGCGGCGACGCCGAGGATCAGCAGCACGATCACCATGACCACGGCCATGGCGCTCTGCAGCTTGGCGAAGATGTCGATGCCCATCAGGTTCAGGCCGGTGAACAGCGCGAGCACGCCGAAGGCCACCGAGTATTGCGGGAACACCCCGGGGTAGACCTTGGCGACGATCAGGTCGAGCAACAGCAGTTCGGCCGACAGGGCGAACATGGCCACCACCACGTAGCCGGAGAAGGTCGCCAGGATCGCCGGGAAGTGCCCCAGCGCCACCTCGGTGTAACTCGACAGGCTGCCGGCACGGGGCACCAGCAGGGCCAGTTCGGAGAAGGAAAAGGCGTAGCTCAGGGCCAGCAGGTAGGCCAGCCCCAACGGCACGATGAAGCCCAGGCCGGCGGCACCAACCCCCTGCAGCATCATCACCATCACCCCTTGCGACACCACCAGGCCCACGGCCACCGCCAGCAGCGACCCCAGCCCCAGGACCCGGCGAAAACCGGCTTGATCGTGCTGCACGCTGGCAGGCACGGACGCACTTGCACTCATGACAGTTCCCCGCTCTTTGTTGTTGTAGTTGCGCCAGATACTGGGACAGGGTGCGGGGCGGGGAAATTAGTAAATATGTGGTTGCTAGGCAGGAAAAAGCTAGGCGCTCCTCCAGAGCCCGCCAGGCCTGTTTTCAGAACGTCGCCTTGACCTGCAAGCCGAATATCAGCGCATTGTCGATGTCCTTCCCGGAAAACGCTCCCGGCTCGACGATGTACTGCACATCCGGGCGCAGGTTCAGCCAAGCGGTGGCCTGGTAGCCATAGCTCAGCTCGACCAGTTGCTCGGCGCTGTCGAGGTTCGGGAAGGGTTGCCCGGCATCGACGGCCGCCTCTTCCAGCACATCGCGGCTACGTGGGTTCGGTACCGCGCGGCCATACCCCAGGGCAACGGTATCCCGTGGCCGGCTTGCGAACGGCTGGTACAGCACCACGCCAGCGCCGTACCACCGGGTGAATGGCGAGGCGGCCTTGCTCGAGGCCGAGTACTGGCCGAAGGCATGCAGGCTGCGCCCGGGCGATGCCGGGTCGTTCCACACGGCCTGGTCGACCAGCAGATAATGTCCGCCACGACCGGCGACTTCCTCGCTGCTGCCGATGCGCTTCACGTTCGAGCTGTCGTAGTAGTAACCGAGCTTGTATTCGCCCGGCAGTTCACCGCGCAGCTTGTACACCAGTTCCACCGGGACCACGGTGCCGGTGGTGTGCTTGGGTCCCAGGTGCCAGGCGCGGCTGGCATTGCCGTTGCTCTCGGGGTCGACATTGAACGCCGCCAGCCGCAGTTGCCAGTCGGGCGCGAGGTCATATTTCACCCGTATGCCGAGGTGGGCGTTGGGGTAGTTGGTCCAGCCGCTGCCGCCGGACATGTTCAGCGGGTGGCCACAGAATCCGGCGTTCATGAAGTTGCACAGGATGCCGCTGTCCAGGCCGCCGAGGTCGTTGCCCATGGCCATGTAGCCAAGCTTGAGGTTGAGCGCGGGCGACAGGTTGCGCTCGTAGCTCAGTTCGGTCAGGCGGGTGTAGAGACCGCCGTAGTTTTCCTGGATCGGCAGGCGGTTGCCTACCAGGTCGTCTGAAGCGCTGTTGCCACGGCGGTCGTTGATAGTCAGCTGGACCTTGCCGCCGTTGTCCAGGCCGTACAGCTTCGACAGGTCGAACTGCACGCCCAGCTTGAGGTTCTGCGAGTAGCGGGCCGAACGGTGCAGGCCACCATGGGCGTTGTAGGCGGTCTCGCCGCTGTAGTCGCCGGTGAAGGTGATGCCGTCTGCCGCGAGCTGGTGGCGCAGGCCGCCCCAGTCGCCGGTCAGGGTATTGTCGGCGGCGAATGCAGCAGTGCTGGCGAGGGCAAGAAGCAGGGTGGGCGTGAGGCGTGAAACGGATGACATTGCGGAGTCTCGGGTTGTCTGAAAGGGCCTCATCGCCGGCAAGCCGGCTCCCACACTGAGTGCATGGACCCTGTGGGAGCCGGCTTGCCGGCGATGCAGGCGACGCGATTACGGCAGGGCGTACGCCATCACGTAGTCGCCACGGTCGGTCGACTGGCGCGCGCCGCCGGCGGTGACCACCACGTACTGCTTGCCGGTTTTCGGCGACACATAGGTCATCGGGCCGCCCTGGCTGCCGACCGGCAGGCGGGCCTTCCAGATCTCGTTGCCGTTGCCGCTGTCGTAGGCGCGCAGGTAGAAGTCCTGGGTGCCGGCGATGAACACCAGGCCGCCCTGGGTGGACAGGGTGCCGCCCAGGGTCGGCAGGCCGATCTTGATCGGCAGGTGCATGCGGATGCCCAGAGGGCCGGTGTCCTCGACGGTGCCGACCGGCACCTGCCAGGCGATCTGCCGGGTCTTCATGTCGATGGCGGTGAGGGTGCCGAACGGCGGCGCCTGGCACGGAATACCGGCCACCGACAGGAAGCGGTTCTTGTTCACCGCGTACGGCGTGCCCTTGAGCGGCACCGCGCCCATGCCGGTGTTCAGCGCCTCGCCGCCGCCTGCCGCCGCGCCCTGGTTCTGCGACGGGATCATCTGGATCCACAGGCCCAGGCGCATGTCGTTGACGAAGATGAAGCCATGCACCGGGTCGGTGGAAATGCTGCCCCAGTTCATGCCGCCCAGCGAGCCGGGGAAGCTCAGCGACAGGTCGGTGCCCGGCGCGGTGTACAGGCCGTCGTAGCGCATCTTCTTGAAGTCGATGCGGCACAGCAGTTGGTCGTACGGGGTGGCGCCCCACATGTCCGATTCGGTCAGGGTCTGCGCGCCGATCTGCGGCATGCCCACCGACTTTGGCTGGGTCGGCGAGTACGGCTCGTTAGGGATATTGCCCGGCTTGACCGGGACTTCGTCGACCTGGGTCAGCGGCTTGCCTGTGGCGCGGTCGAGCACGTAGATCTGCCCGGCCTTGGTGCCGATCACCACGGCGGGCACGGTGCTGCCGTCGTCTTTGGTGAAGTCGATCAGGCTCGGCTGCATTGGCAGGTCGAAGTCCCAGAGATCGTTATGCACGGTCTGGTACACCCACTTTTGGTTGCCCGTGGTGGCGTCCAGTGCCAGCACCGAGGCGCCGTAGGTGTGGTCAAGCTTGTTGCGCTCGACACCGTAGATATCGGTGGACGAGGAACCCATCGGCAGGAACAGGGTGTTCATCGCCGGGTCGTACGACATCGGCGCCCAGCTGTTGGGGGTGCTGCGCACGTAGGTCCGGGCGCCTTGCGGGGCTTCGCGGTCCTGCGGGTTGCCCGGGTCGAAGGCCCAGCGCTGGGCACCGGTGATCACATCGAAGCCACGGATCACGCCGCCGGGCATGTCGGTCTGTACGTTGTCGGCGACGCGGCCGCCGACCACCACGGTGGTGCCGGCCATCAGCGGTGCCGAGGACAGCTGGTAGTACGAGTCCGGTACGTTGCCCAGGCCGGCCTTGAGGTCGACCTGGCCGTTGTCGCCGAAGCCTTCGCAGAATGCGCCGGTGTCGGCATCGACCGCGATCAGGCGGGCATCGATGGTGTTGGTCAGCAGGCGGCGCTGGCAGTTGGCGCCGGCCGGCACGCTGCTCACGCTGACCGGCGTGCTGTCAGGCTGGGTCGGCTGGGCGATCGGCGCGCTGGCGTCGAAGTAGGCCAGGCCGCGGCAGCGCTGCCAGACCTTGGACTGGGCGTTGATGGCGTTCTTCCACAGTTCCTTGCCGGTGTCGGCGTCGAGGGCGATCAGGTTGTTGTGCGGGGTGCAGATGAACACCTTGTCGCCTACCTGCAGTGGGGTGAGCTGGTCTTCGGCGCCGTTGCCGTCGCTGAGGGCGACGTCACCGGTGTGGTAGGTCCAGGCCACCTTGAGCTGGTCGACGTTGCCTCGGTTGATCTGGTCCAGCGCGGCGAAGCGGCTGCCGCCCTCGGTGTTGCCGTAGTGGGCCCAGTCCTTCTGCTGCTGGCCGGGTTCCACCGGCGTCTGGCCTGGGCCCTTGCCGGTGGGGGCGACGCTGGGATGGGCGACGAACATGTTGCCGGCGGCGATCACCAGCGCCACGCCCAGCAGGCCGGCGACGCCATAGGCGCCACGCGCCGGGCGTCGGACCAGTTGCGGATACACCAGCGCCACCACCAGGCCGATGGCGGCAAACATGAACAGCCGCGAGAACAACGGCCAGAACGCCAGCCCGGTGTCGGCCACGGCCCAGATCGCGGTGCCGGCGAGGAACAGCGCGTACAGCCAGGCGCCAGCGGGCTTGCGACGGGCGATGAGGATCCCGGCAATGGCCATGGCCAGGCCGCCGACCAGGAAGTACCAGGAACCGCCCAGGCCGGCCAGCTTGACGCCGCCGGCGGCCAGGAGCAGGCCGAGCAGGGCGATGACGACGCCCAGTCCGACCAGGATGAAGGTTGAGGCGCCGGAGGCGCGGGGTGAGTCTTTCATGCCAGGGATCTCGCAGGTGGAATGCGAGAAGTTTAAGCCCTTAGCAAGCTAATTAACAAGTTAGTACATTTTGTTTCGTGCAAGATCCTATAGGCTGTGCGTTTCCCCGTGTGGGAGCGGCGCTTACCCCTGTAGTGATGAGTAAGCGCTCAAACCTGCAACCCCTCCAGCAAACAGCGCAACGCCCCCTTGACCCGCTCCGCCGCCGCCTGCGGATCGTCCTGGGCAATCACCCACATGCCGCTGTCGCCCATCGCGCCATTGATCAGGTGGGCCATGGCCACGGCGTCGAAGGCGCGCAGCCTGCCGGCCTGCTGCAACTCCACCAGGCCTTGGGCCATGGGCCCGATGTAGCTGGCTTCCTCCAGTTCGCGCAGCCGAGGGCCGAGCACCCCGGGGGCGTCTTGCAGCAGGATGCGGCGCAAGGCCGGCTCGTGCAGCAGGTCGTAGTAGTACAGGCAGGTGTCGATATAGCCCTCCCACGGGTCGTCATGAGTGGCGTAGCGGGCATCGATCGCCTGGTTGATCTCCTCGAGCAGGTGCTGCACCACAGCGGTGAACAGCCCAGCCTTGCCGCCAAAATGGTGGTGCAGGGCCCCGCGGGTGAGGTCGGCCTCGGCGCACAGTTCGTCCATCACCACGGCGGCAAAGCCCTTTTCGGCGAACTGGTGGCGGGCGACGGCGATCAGCCGTTCGGTGGTGTCCGCGCTCATGGCGGCGCGGCTGCGGCGAGGGGTGGGCATGGAGGGCTCCGGGTAAAAAACGATGGCTGCAAATTAGCATACGTTGCGTATGTCAATAAATGGCATTAGCATACGCGGCGTATGTCAATTGGAGGTGGCTACCGTGACTGCCCTCGCTTCACCCAAGAATGTTGCCTGGCTGGGCGAGCTGCCTGGCCTGTTGCGCCTGGCGCTGCCGCTGGTGCTGGGCCTGTCGGCGGCCGAACTGATCAGCCTGACCGATACGGTGCTGCTGGCCTCGCTGGGCACCGTGGTACTGGCCTGTGTCGCGCTGACCAGCAGCGCCGGGCTGATCTTCCATGCCGGGCTGTACGGCATGCTCGCCACCCTCAGCGTGCGCGTCGGCCATGCCCATGGCGCCGACGACCCCGGCGCCGTGGCACGCACGCTGCGTGCCGGGCTGGGTTATGGCCTGCTGGTGGGTATCCTCGGCTGCCTGGCGATGCTGGCCTGCCTGCCCTTGGTGCAATGGTTGGGCGTACCGCTGCCCGACGTGGCGCTGCTGACGCCGTACTGGCAGGCCATGGCGGTATTCCTGATCCCGTACTGCCTGGCGGTGGTGTTCAAGGACGTGCTGGAAGCCATCGGCCGACCCTGGGTGGGCGTGCTGCTGGTGATGAGCGCGGTGTTGTTCAACATTCCGCTGAGCTATGGGCTGATCCACGGCCATTTCGGCTTGCCGGCGCTGGGCCTGCTGGGGGCGGGTATCGCCAGTGTGATCGCCGAATCGCTGGCGGTGCTGCTGGCCCTGGCTTACTGGCGCCTGGCGCCCTCGCTGGCGAGTTACCGTCAGGCTGCTCAAGGGGCACGATTGACCTGGCGCACGCTGTTGGGCGAGGGTTGGCCGCTGGGCCTGGGGTATCTTGCCGAGGCCGGCGCGGTGGTGATCGCTGCCTGGATGCTCGGCTGGCTGGGCAATGCAGCCCTGGCGGCCAACCAGGTAGTGCAGTCGATCGGCGCGCTGCTGTACATGCTGCCGCTGGGCATGGCGGCGGCGGTCAGCATCCGCATCAGCCAGGCCCAGGGCCGCGGCGAGACGGCACGCATCCGCGCCATCGGCAGCGCCACCTTTGCCAGCGTCACTGCCTGGATGCTGGTGGCCACCGTGTTGCTGGCGCTGTTCGGGCGCTCCATCGCCGAGGCCATGAGCGACGACCCGCAGGTAATCGCCATCGCCGTGCCGATGTTCGTGGTGGTCGCGGCCATGCAGGTGGCCGATGGTCTGCAGTCCACCGCGCTGGGCGCCTTGCGCGGCCTGCAGGACTATCGCTGGCCGGTGGGCGTGACCCTGGTCAGCTACTGGCTGCTGGCGCTGCCACTGAGCTACTGGCTGGCCTTGCACTCCTCGCTGGGCGCGGTGGGCGTCTGGGTCGGCTTCGCCTGCGGCCTGACCGTGGCGGCGGTGCTGCTGCCGTGGCGGTTCTATCGTCTGCAGGCAACGCCCGCCACGGCGGTACTGGCTCAGCCCTGATAGAACACCGCCAGCCATACCGTCGCCACGCCGGGCTCGGTCCATTCCACCCGGTGGCGGCAACCGGGCGGGATGTCCAGATGGTCGCCGGGGCGCAGCACGCGGGAATGTGGCTCGTGCTCCAGGCGCAGCCCGGCGCTGCCGCTGAGCACGACCACCCATTCGCCCTCGGCCTGGTCGTACCAGAACCCCGGCGGGCTGGACTGGCCGCTGGAGACGATACGCTCGATGCGCAGGCCCGGGCGCCGGAGCAGGTCGGTGAACTGCTCGTCGGCGTCGGGCGCGAGCGGCGGCAGGGCGCTGAACAGGTTGTCGGGCATGGGCGTCTCGCGTGGTTGATTCCAGTCGGTGATTGTAGGAAGGTTTTGGCCTTTGCCCCCTGGAAGATTGACGATGGACAAGCTGCTGGCTCTGAAGGTGTTCATGGCCACCGCCGAGGCCGGCGGCTTTTCCGCCGCCGCGCGCAGGCTCGGGGTGGCGACCTCCTCGGTGACCCGCCAGGTCGACGCCCTGGAACTCGAGCTGGGGGCCAGCCTGCTCAACCGCTCGACCCGCCAGGTCAGCCTGACCGAAGCCGGCGCCAGCTACTACCAGCGGGCCCGCGAGATTCTCGAGGCCCTGGCCGAGGCCGACGCCAGTGTCGCCGACCGCGGCGAAGAGCCGGTCGGCGTGTTGCGCCTGCGCCTGCCGGTGGAGTTCGGTCGCCGGGTCATCGCTCCGCACCTGGGCGCGTTCCTCGCCCGTTACCCGGCACTGGAGCTGGACATCGACCTGAGCGACCGCTTTGACGACCTGCTCGATGGCCGCTACGACCTGAGCATCCGCCTTGGCGAGCCGGCGCCCAGTGATGAACTGGTGTGTCGCCCGCTGGGGCGCTTCGAGCGCTGGTTGGTGGCCAGCCCGGCATACCTGCGCCAGCAGCCGGTGCTCAGCGAGCCGCAGCAACTGGCCGCGTGCGCCTGCCTGCGTTTTCGCTACGGCCAATCGGCGCGGCCGTGGCGGCTAAGCCTGGGCGAGCAGCGCCTGGAACTGGACGTCAGCGGCCCGTTGCGCAGCGCCAACGCCGACCTCTTGCGTGAGGCGGCCATTGCCGGCAGCGGCGTGGCGCTACTGGCCGACTGGCTGGTGCGCGAGGATGTCGAGGCCGGGCGCCTGCAGCGGCTGTTCGCCGACTGGACGGTGAGCCCGGGGGCGGCCAGCGCCAGCATCAACGCCCTGTACCTGCCCAACCACCGTGGCTCGCGCCGGGTGATGGCGTTCGTCGCCTTCTGCGAGGGGCTTCTGGCCGGCTGAGGCGTTGCGCGCCGCGCAAAGGCCCGTTGCGCGGGCGATGGATTCTCGCCGGGGCGGATGTCCGTCACCCTTCGCGCACATCCTTTCGCAAGCCGAGGTACCCTCGAATGAATCCCTCCCTCGCCGTCGCCCAGGCAACGGCCCCGGGCCTGAGCCGGGCCCTGGTGACGCTGCTGGCGTTCTGCTGCGGCGCCATCGTCGCCAACATCTACTACGCCCAGCCCATCGTCGGCCTGATCGCGCCGGACCTGGGGCTGTCCACCGAGCGGGCCAGCCTGATCGTGTCCCTGACCCAGATCGGCTATGCCCTGGGCTTGTTGTTCCTGGTGCCGCTGGCCGACCTGCTGGAGAACCGCCGGCTGATGATCGCCACGGCGGTGCTGGCCACCGGCAGCCTGTTGCTGGCCGGCACCAGTGGTCACGGGCAGGGCGAGGTGTTCCTGCTGTACGCGCTGCTGATCGGCTTCAGCTCGGTGGCGGTGCAGATGCTGATACCACTGGCGGCGCACCTGGCGCCGGAGCGCGAGCGTGGCCGGGTGGTCGGCAACATCATGGGTGGGTTGCTGCTGGGCATCCTGCTGGCGCGGCCGCTGGCGAGCCTGGTGGCCGATCACTTCGGCTGGCGCGCGGTGTTTGTCGGCGCCGCCGGGGTGATGGTGGCGATCATCCTGCTGCTGGCGTTGACCTTGCCGCGCCGGCTGCCGGAGCACAAGGCCAGTTATGCTGGGCTGATGGCTTCGTTGCTGGTGCTGTTGCGCCGCCATCCGACGTTGCGCCAGCGGGCGCTGTACCAGGCGCTGATGTTTGCGGCGTTCAGTCTGTATTGGACCGCAGTGCCGCTGGCGCTGGCCGGCGAGCACGGCCTGTCGCAGAGTCAGATCGCGCTGTTCGCCCTGGTGGGCGCGGTGGGCGCGGTGGCGGCGCCGCTGGCCGGGCGCCTGGCCGATGCCGGGCATGCGCGACGCACTTCGCTGCTGGCGATGGCCCTGGCGCCGCTGGCGTTGCTGCTGGGCCTGAGCGCACCGGGCGCCAGCGTGATCGGCCTGGGTTTGACCGGGGTGCTGATGGATTTCGCCGTGCAGATGAACATGGTCATCGGCCAGCGTGAGGTGTACGCGCTGGATCCGGCCAGCCGTGGCCGGCTCAATGCCCTGTACATGACCAGCATCTTCCTCGGCGGGGCGCTGGGCTCGGCGCTGGCCAGCGGGGTGTACGCGCAGTACGGCTGGAGCGGCGTGGCGTTGCTGGGGGCGGGATTGCCGGCGGTTGCGCTGGGGGTGTTCCTGGTTGTTTCCCGGCGATGATCCCCGGGGCTTCTATCGTCCCAGCGGCAGGGCCACGCCGATCAGTGCGAACAGGCTCCCGCAACAGCGATTGAACCCCCGGCCACCCTTGGCCAGCCACGGGCGGATGCGAAACGCCAGACGTGCCAGCAGGTACTCCACCAGGCATTCGACACTGGCGAAGGTCGCCGCCATCACCACGAACTGCACCAGCAGGCCACGCTGCGGGTCGATGAACTGGGGCAGGAACGCGCCATAGAACAGCAGCACCTTGGGGTTGGCCACAGCCGAAAGGCAGCCCTGGCGGAATAACCCGGCATTGCTCAGCGCCACACCGCCGCGCGGTTGTTCGAGGTGCAGCGCCGGTGTGCGCCACAGCTGGATCCCAAGCCAGACCAGATAGGCCCCGCCGATCCATTTGAGCACCGTCAGCAACGAGGCCGAGGCCTGCAGCAGGGCGCTCAGGCCGAACATGGTCAGGGCGATCAGGAGACTGAAGCCCAGCACGCCGCCAAGGATGGTGAACAGCGTGCGGCGGGCGCCGTACAGCGCGCCATGGGTCAGGGCCAGCAGGCTGTTCGGACCTGGGGTCAGCGACAGTCCGATGCTGGCGAGCAGGTAGATGAGCCAGGTGTCGAGTGCCATGGGGGAGCCTTGTGGAAGTGCAGGGCGCCAGTGTAGGGCAGGGCAGTGGAAATGCAGGGTAGTATCTGGTCATTGAATGGTTATATCTGGACATTCCTGAATGACACCCGACCTGCGTCTGCTGATCCTGCCTTTACCGGAGTTCGCCTTGCTGCCGTTCGGCGCGTTCCTCGACAAGCTGCGCTTCTCCGCCGACGACGAGGACTACAGCCGTCAGCGCTATTGCCGTTGGACCGTGCTCGGGCTGGACCGGGAGCCGGTGGTTTCCAGCAGCGCAGCGATTGTCCAGGTCGAGGCAACCCCTGCGCAGATCCGCTGGGGCGACTACGACCACCTGGTGCTGTTCGGCGGGCGCAACGCCAGTGCCACGGCGGCCTTGGCACCGCGCTACAAGGCCCTTTTGAAGCAGGCGAGCAAGGCCGGGGTGAAGCTGGTGTGTGTCGACAACGCGGCCTTCCTGTTGGCGGCCTGCGGCCTGCTGGACGGTCATCAGGTGGTGGTGCACTGGCGCCATGAAGCGGAGTTTCGCCTGGCCTTTCCCCGCGTGCGCCTGTTGACCGGGCAGCTGTTCTGCTTCGACGGTGAGCGCATCACCTGTGCCGGCGGCACGGCGGCCATCGACCTGGCGGTGGAGCTGATCGCCCGCGCCAGTGGCCGTGCCCGGGCGCTGAAGGGCCTGGCCGACATGCTGGTGGACGAAAGCCGGGACAGCCAGCACGCCTTGCGTTCGCTGGAGGCCGGCGCCGGGCAGGCACGCCAGGTGCAGCGGGCCACGGCGCTGATGCGCCATCACCTGGCGACGCAGCTGCCGGTGGAGGTATTGGCGGCAGAACTGGGCATCAGCCGGCGCCAGCTCGACCGCCAGTTCCAGGCTTGTCATGGCATGAGCGCCAAGGCCTGGTGGCAGGAGCTACGCCTGCAGCAGGCGCGCTGGCGCTTGCTCAACTCCAGCCACAGCCTGGCGCAGATCGCCGATGAAGTGGGGATGGGGGATGCCAGCTACCTGGGCAAGTGGGTGCGACGGCGGTTTGGTTGCACGGCGCTGGCGTTACGCAGGTCCGAGCTGGACTCATCGCGGGGCAAGCCCGCTCCCACGCCTTGACCCGCAGCGTGGGAGCGGGCTAGCCCCGCGATGCAGGTTTAATGCGGCGTGCCGAACAACCCCGTCCAGTAGATCCCGGCATCGCTCTTCGGATCCACCGCATACGCCGCTCCCAGTTCACGGAAGTCCGGGTTCATCAGCGTGGCGCAGTGCCCTGGGCTGGCCAGCCAGCCATCGACCACCTTGCGCGCGGTGTCGCGCCCGGCGGCGATGTTTTCGCCGATCTGCCGGTACAGGTAGCCGGCCAGCTCCGCCCGGTCGCCCGGAGTACGACCATCGCGGTCGAGATGATCGAAGAAATTCTGGTTGGCCATGGCCCGGGTGTGGTTGGCGGCCACACCCGCCAGGGTGGCGTTCCAGGCCAGCGCGGGGGCGGCGGCGAACGGCTGGCCGCCGCACTGGCGGGGCAGCTGGCGTGCGGCGTTGATCTCCTGCAGCAGCTTCTGGCCTTCGGCCTGCCAGTCGCCCAGGCGGGCGCTGAGCAGCGGCCGGGCCAGGACGATGCGCCAGTCTCGGCCCTCCTGGCTGACGCCGATGTCGACGAACTGCGGGTCGAGCACCACTTGGCAGAAGCTCTCCTCGATGGCCTTCATCGCCGCCTGGGCGTCCCGCGGGCCGGACAGGCTGATGGCCTGGACATTGACCATCGGGTAGGCGGCGCGGGTCATGGCCTGCTGCAGGTCGCGGGTGCCTTCGGGCGACAGCGCCAGGCGGGTGTCGCTGTTGAGCGGCGGCAGCTCCAGCGAGGCTTCGCCACCACAGCGCTGGGCTTGGCTGCGGTAGACGTTGATCGTATCGATCAGTTGCGCCTCTTCACCGGTGAAGGCCTGGGCGCTGGTCGCGGCGAGCAGGCCCAGCGTCAGGCCGATGAGGCAGGCAACGGATGGGACGCGCATGTGGATCTCCCTGTAACTGGCAGCGTCTGGATCTGCGCTGCCCATCCTACACAACGGCAAGGCTTTTGGCCTGGCCATGTGCAGCGTGAAAAAGCGGGCCTTGGCAATCGAATGCGGTTGGCAAAAGAGGGAGTAGACCGCCGGTCGGCAAAAAAGTGCGATCGTTGTTGGCGCGCTATCGCTTGAAGGTACGGAAGAAGGTTGTGACCCTGCGGTCAACAGGGAGAACCGGCCGTATCACCGGCACCCTGTTGACCAGCAGGGGGGGCGGCGTGCCTACCAGAGTGCCACCGCAGAAGCTCCAACAACCCGGCCGAACACCGCCAGCGCCGTGTCCACGTCCGCCTCGCTGGTGTAGCGCCCGAGGCTCAGGCGCACGCTGTTGCGCGCCTGGCGCTCGTCGAGGCCGAGGGCCAGCAGCACGTGGGACGCCGCGTTGCTTGCCGAGTTGCAGGCCGAGGTGGTGGACAGCGCCAACTCGCCGGCCAGTGTCAGGCTGTTGAAGCCCTTGGCGTCGATGCACAGGTTGAGGGTGTGGGGAATGCGCTGCACCGCGCAGCCGTTGAGCGTGACCCCAGGCAGGGCCAGCAGACCGTCGCGCAGGCGTCGGGCGAGCTGCTCCAGGCGCTGGTATTCGGCCTCGCCGGGTTGGCCGGCCAACTCGAACGCGCTGCCCATGCCGACGATCTGGTGGGTGGCCAGGGTGCCGGAGCGCAGGCCGCGCTCATGGCCGCCACCGTGCATCTGCGCACGCATGGCCGGGCGGGCGCGGGCGCCGACGTAGAGGGCGCCGATGCCCTTGGGGCCGTAGACCTTGTGCGCCGAGAACGACATCAGGTCGACGGCCTGGTGCGCCAGGTCGATGCGGACCTTGCCCACCGCCTGCGCCGCGTCCACATGCAACAGGGCGCCATGGTCGCGGACCAGCTCGCCGATGCGGGCGAAGTCGGTCACGGTGCCCAGTTCGTTGTTCACCGCCATCAGCGACACCAAGCGCGTATCCGGGTGCAGCGCGGCCTGCACGGCTTCAGCCTGGATCAGGCCATGGGCGTCCGGCGCCAGGCGGGTCACCGTCCAGCCCTGGCGCTCCAGTTCGGCGGCGGTGTCGAGGATGGCCTTGTGTTCGAGCTGGCTGGTCAGCAGGTGGCCCGGCTGCGCGAAGCCCTGGGCGATACCCTTGAGTGCCAGGTTGTTGGATTCGGTGGCGCCGGAGGTCCAGACCAGATCGTCGGGCTGGGCGCCTACGCGCTCGGCCACCTGGCGGCGGGCCTGCTCGACGGCCTCGCGGGCGGCCTGGCCATGGAAGTGGCCGCTGGAGGCGGGGTTGCCGAAGTTGGCTTCGCGGCCCAGGCAGGTGAGCATGGCAGCGATGACCTGGTCATCGACCGGAGTGGTGGCGGCGTAATCGAAGTAGAGCGGGGTGCTGGGCATGATCGCGGGCGGGTCCGTGCGTGGACGCCGCCTGTCGGCATCCATGGACATCATCCTAGGCAATTGCCGATATGAATGTTTTTCCTTTTTCCCGTATCAAGGCGATACTCGAAAAAAATTCTATGCTTTTTCGCTATGTAATTAGAATATTTTTCTCGCGAGGGTCAGAGCCATTGCCACGGTGCCTGCTTGGTGATCATCACCAGCACGATCAGGAACATGCCGACAAACCCCGCCACCCCCATCCACAGCCAGGGGCGGTACAGCCGCTGATAGTCTTCACCCAGCGCGGTGTCATGCTTGACGGCCTGGGCAGCAAGGCGCTGCATGCGCGTCTGCAACAGCAGCACCGGCAGCCACAGGGCGCCCACCGTGAAGAAGATCAGCAGCGCGCCCTGCAGCCAGTCGGCGGACCACGGCATGCCGGTCATGCTGACCATGGCGTAGCCGGTCAGCAACTGCAGGACCCCGGCGGGCGTGGTGATCCAAGCATCGAAGCGCACCACCATCCTCGCCACGGCGGCGATCACCCGTGGATCGCGGCTGCGGTTCGCGGCGATCAGGTACAGGTACGAGCCCATGCCAAAACCGAACAGAAACACCGCGGCGATCACATGCAGGTACTTGAGCAGCAGGTAGCTCATCTCAGCCTCGCCCGTGCTGGAAGCTGACGCAGTAGCGCACCTTGTCCGGTTCGCCGATGGCCGCCAGGTACTGCTCGACACTGATCTCGCCGACACAGGGGCGGGCGCCTGGGGCCGGGGCGTAGCCCTCGATCACCCTGGCCATCAGCGCCACCGCCGCGCAGCTGGGGATTTCCGGGCCCTTGTCGTCACTGGCGCTGACTTGGGCCTGCAGGCGCAGTGGCTGGCCCTGCATGTCCAGGCCGCGGACATCCAGGTACATCGCACTCATGCCATCGCCAAAGCGCTCGAAATGGCCGCCCAGGCGATGCAGGCGCCGCGCCCAGGGCAGCGGGTCGCGCACCAGGCCGTGCTTGACCAGCAACGCCAGCGCGGCATTGGCCAGGCCGCCGGCCATGAGCCCGGCGCCGGCCTTGAATGCAAGGTCACGGGCGCCGTAGCGCTCGGCGAAGATGTCCATGTCCGGCACATCGACGTTGTTCAACAGGCGCCAGCCCAGGCCGGGCAGGTGACGCAGCTGCAGGCCGAGCCAGCCGTCCACGGCGTGCGGGCGCCCGTCGCGCCACTGGCGGATCGGCCGGCCAGCGTAGGCCAGCACGCCTTCGATGGTGGACAGGCCGGGCATCTTCGCCGAGGAGGAAATACCGTGCTCGATGCGCTCGATGCGGCTGAAGTGATGGCGCTGCTCGTCGAGGATCGCCGACGACAGGCTGGGCACCGAGCTGCAGCCGCTGAGCAGCGCGACATTGGCCGCTCGGGCGCGGGCGTCCAGGCGCTCGATGCCGTTGACGAACACCCGGCAGTCGGAGAGGTCGCAATAGTTGGCGCCCGCCTCGATGCAGGCTTCGGCCACGCTGTAGGACTGGCCCTGGAAGGGGCCGCCGGTGTGGATCACCCAGTCGATGCGCAGCGCGCGCAGGGCGTCGGCAAAGCCGGGAGCCATGGCGTCGCCGCACCAGCGTTCGCTGCCACTAAGCTGTGTGGCCAGTTGGGCAAGGCTGTTGGCGTTACGGCCGGCGATCACCAGTTGCACGGCGGGCATCTGCTGCAGGTGGCGGCAGATGATCCGGCCGAAGTTGCCGTAGGCGCCGATCACCAGGATTCTGCGGGACATGCGGGGGTCCTTGTGCATGTGTCGGGAGGTTCACGCGTTCCCTGTGTAGGAGCGGCCTCGTGTCGCGAAAGGGCCGCGCAGCGGCCCCAGCGATATTTGCATCAACACTGAGATCCTGGGGCTGCCATGCAGCCCTTTCGCGACACGAGGCCGCTCCTACAGGGGTAGTGCAGAGCTGGCGTCAGCCCTCGTAGCCCAGGTTCGGCGCCAGCCAGCGCTCGCTGACGCTGATGTCCTGGCCCTTGCGGGCGCTGTACTGCTCGATCTGGTCCTTGTCCACCTTGCCCACGGCGAAGTACTGCGCCTGCGGGTGGGCGAAGTACCAGCCGCTGACCGCCGCCGCCGGGAACATGGCGAAGTGCTCGGTGAGGAACACGCCGCTCGGACCAGTTTCGCCGATGGCGGTGCCGTCGAGCAGGCGGAACAGGGTTTCCTTCTCGGTATGGTCCGGGCAGGCCGGGTAGCCAGGTGCCGGGCGGATGCCGCTGTACTGCTCCTTGATCAGCGCCTCGTTGTCCAGGTGCTCGTCCTTGGCATAACCCCAGTGCTCCTTGCGCACCTGCTCGTGCAGCCACTCGGCGCAGGCCTCGGCCAGGCGGTCGGCCAGGGCCTTGACCATGATCGAGCTGTAGTCGTCGCCCTTGTCCTGGTAGGCCTTGGCCACTTCCTCGGCGCCGATGCCGGCGGTGGTGATGAAACCGCCGACATAGTCGGTCACGCCGCTGTCCTTCGGCGCGACGAAGTCGGCCAGGGACCAGTTCGGCTTGCCGTCGGGCTTGATGGTCTGCTGGCGCAGGTGGTGCAGGGTGGCCAGGGTGTCACCGTTGTCGCCGTACACTTCGATGTCGTCGTGTTCGACCTGGTTGGCCGGCCAGAAGCCGAACACCGCGCGGGCGCTGATCAGCTTTTCGTCGATCAGCTTGTCAAGCATCTCGCGGGCGTCCTTGTACAGCGCCGTGGCGGCCTCGCCGACCACTTCGTCGGTGAGGATGCGTGGGAACTTGCCGGCCAGGTCCCAGGAGATGAAGAACGGCGTCCAGTCGATGTATTCGGCCAGGGTGCGCAGGTCGATGTCTTCCAGCACCTTGACGCCGGTGAAGGAGGGCACCGCGGCCTGGTAGGCGGCCCAGTCGTACTGTGGCTTGGCGGCGATGGCCTGGGCGTAGCTCAGGCGCTCTGTGCGGGCGCTGCGGTTGGCGGTGCGCTCGCGCACCTCGACGTATTCCTGGCGGGTCTTCTCGACGAAGCCGCTCTTGAGTTCCTTGGACAGCAACTGGGTGGCCACGCCCACCGCGCGCGAGGCGTCGGTGACATAGACCACGGCGTCGTTGGCGTACTTGGGCTCGATCTTCACCGCGGTGTGCGCCTTGGAGGTGGTGGCACCACCGATCATCAGCGGCAGGTGGAAGTCCTGGCGCTGCATCTCGCGGGCGACGTGGACCATCTCGTCCAGCGACGGGGTGATCAGGCCGGACAGGCCGATGATGTCGCATCTCTGCTCGCGGGCGGTTTGCAGGATCTTCTCGGCCGGGACCATCACGCCCATGTCGACGATGTCATAGCCGTTGCAACCGAGCACCACGCCGACGATGTTCTTGCCGATGTCATGCACGTCGCCCTTGACCGTGGCCATGAGGATCTTGCCCTTGGCCTCGGGCTTGTCGCCTTTCTCGGCCTCGATGAATGGGATCAGGTGGGCCACGGCCTGCTTCATCACCCGGGCGGATTTCACCACCTGGGGCAGGAACATCTTGCCGGCGCCGAACAGGTCGCCGACCACGTTCATGCCGCTCATCAGCGGGCCTTCGATGACTTCGATCGGGCGCGCCGACTGTTGGCGGCACTCTTCGGTGTCTTCGACGATGTAGGCGGTGATGCCCTTGACCAGCGCATGCTCGAGGCGCTTGTCCACCGGCATCGAGCGCCATTCTTCGTTCTCGACTTCCTTGGTGGCGCCGCCGCCCTTGTAGTCGTCGGCAATCGCCAGCAGGGCGTCGGTGCCGTGCGGGGTGCGGTTGAGCACCACGTCCTCGACCTTCTCGCGCAGGGCGGCGGGGATTTCGTCGTAGATCTCCAGCTGGCCGGCGTTGACGATACCCATGGTCAGGCCGTTCTGGATCGCGTGGTAGAGGAACACCGAGTGGATCGCCTCGCGCACCGGGTTGTTGCCGCGGAACGAGAACGACACGTTGGACACGCCGCCCGAACTCAGGGCATACGGCAGGTGGTCGCGGATGTAGGCGCAGGCCTCGATGAAGTCGACGGCGTAGTTGTTGTGCTCGTCGATGCCGGTGGCGACGGCGAAGATGTTCGGGTCGAAGATGATGTCTTCCGGCGGGAAGCCCACCTCGTTGACCAGGATGTCGTAGCTGCGCTGGCAGATCTCTTTCTTGCGCGCGGCGGT
Source organism: Pseudomonas sp. P110(2024) (assembly GCF_057480795.1). Lineage (NCBI taxonomy): Bacteria > Pseudomonadati > Pseudomonadota > Gammaproteobacteria > Pseudomonadales > Pseudomonadaceae > Pseudomonas > Pseudomonas sp. P110(2024). The sequence continues at coordinate 132,354 of NZ_JBLIYT010000016.1, read as the reverse complement.
GTCGGCCTGGCCGACCTCATCGAAGGCCATCACCACCACGGCGGCGCCGTAGCGCTTGCACAGGCGGGCGTGGTGCTTGAACTGCTCGACGCCTTCCTTCATCGAGATCGAGTTGACGATGCCCTTGCCCTGAATGCACTTCAGGCCCGCCTCGATCACCTCCCACTTGGAGGAGTCGATCATGATCGGCACCCGGGAGATGTCCGGCTCGCCGGCGATCAGGTTGAGGAAGCGGACCATGGCGGCCTGGGAGTCGAGCATCCCTTCGTCCATGTTGATGTCGATCACCTGGGCCCCGGCCTCGACCTGCTGCAGGGCGACTTCCAGGGCCTCGGTGTAGTTCTCCTCGCGAATCAGCCGGGCGAACTTGGCGGAGCCGGTGATGTTGGTGCGCTCGCCGACGTTGACGAACAGCGACTGGCGATCGATGGTGAACGGCTCCAGGCCCGACAGGCGGCAGGCCTTGGGGATGTCCGGAATCGCGCGCGGCTTGTACTTGGCGACCGCCTCGGCGATGGCCTGGATGTGCGGCGGGGTGGTGCCGCAGCAGCCGCCGATGATATTGAGGAAGCCGCTGGCGGCGAACTCCTCGACCACCGCGGCCATTTCCGCCGGGGTCTCGTCGTATTCGCCGAAGGCGTTGGGCAGGCCGGCGTTGGGGTGGGCGGACACATGGGTGTCGGCCTTGGTCGCCAGCTCTTCCAGGTAAGGGCGCAGGTCCTTGGCGCCGAGGGCGCAGTTCAGGCCGACGGAGATCGGCTTGGCGTGGCGTACCGAGTTCCAGAAGGCTTCGGTGGTCTGGCCCGACAGGGTGCGGCCGGAGGCGTCGGTGATGGTGCCGGAAATCATGATCGGCAGTTCGACGTCGTCCTCTTCGAACACCTGCTGCACGGCGAAGATCGCCGCCTTGGCGTTGAGGGTGTCGAAGATGGTCTCGATCAGGATCAGGTCGGCGCCGCCCTCGATCAGGCCACGGGTGGCCTCGATGTAGTTCGCTACCAGTTCGTCGAAGGTGACGTTGCGATAGCCCGGGTCGTTGACGTCGGGGGAGATCGAGCAGGTGCGGCTGGTCGGGCCGAGCACGCCGGCGACGAAGCGTGGCTTGTCCGGGGTCTCGAGGGTCTTGGCGTCGGCCACCTGGCGGGCGACGCGCGCGCCCTCGACGTTGAGCTCATAGACCAGCGCCTCCATGCCGTAGTCGGCCTGGGATATCTGCGTGGCGTTGAAGGTGTTGGTCTCGAGGATATCGGCGCCGGCGTCCAGGTAGGCCTTCTCGATTGCGGCGATGACATCCGGGCGGCTGAGCAGCAGCAAGTCGTTGTTGCCCTTAACATCGCTTGGCCAATCGGCGAAGCGCGTGCCACGATAGTCGTGTTCCTCGAGGCGGTAACTCTGGATCATAGTACCCATGCCGCCGTCGAGGATCAGGATGCGCTCTTTGAGTGCTTTCTGGAGTGCTTGGTAACGAGCGCTGCGGTCGGACATAGGAACTACCTGGTCGGGCGAATATCAGAAGGTGCCGAATAATAACAAAGCTGCACGGATTTTAGGCGTATCGCCCATTTGCATGAATTTCCCTCATGTTGGCGCGGCGCCCCCAACACCTCAGGACCCGCCAGGCACATCGTGATGGCTTTCAAGAACCAGGACATTCGGCACATGTTGCATCGCATACTTGCCAGCGCCTTCGCCCTGCTCCTCAGTGGCGCGGCGTTCGGGCAGGCCCCCCAATCGAGCCCGACGATTTCATATACCCGGGATATTCAACCGATCTTCACCGAGAAGTGCGTGGCCTGCCACGCCTGCAACGATGCAGCCTGCCAACTCAACCTGGGCAGCGCCGAGGGCGCCGAGCGCGGCGCTTCCAAGGTGCCGGTCTACCAAGGCGAACGCAGCCAGGCGGTGCCCACCACGCGGCTGTTCTACGATGCCCGCGACGAAGCCGGCTGGCGCAAGCAGGGTTTCTACTCGGTGCTGGACAAGCAGGGCAGCCAGGCGGCGTTGATGGCGCGCATGCTCGAACTGGGCCACAAGACCCCGCTCACGCCCAATGCCAAGCTGCCCGAAGAGATCGTCCTGGGGCTCAACCGCAACAACATGTGCCCGCTGCCCCACGAGTTCGACGCCTACGCCGGCGCCCACCCGAAAGAGGGCATGCCGCTGGCGGTCACCGGCCTGACCGACCAGGAGTATCAGACCCTGCAGCGTTGGTTGGCAGCCGGGGCTCCGGTCGAAAAGACGCCAATCCAGCCCAGCGCGGTCGAGGCGAAGCAGATCGCCGACTGGGAAGAGCTGCTCAACCGCCCGGGCTCTACCGAGGCGCTGGTCGGCCGCTGGCTGTACGAGCACCTGTTCCTCGCGCACATCCACTTCGTCGGCGGTGAGCCCGGACACTTCTTCCAATGGGTGCGCTCGCGCACGCCGAGCGGCCAGCCGGTGGACCTGATCGCCACCCGCCGGCCCAACGACCCGCCGGGCACCGATTTCTACTACCGGCTGATTCCGGTGCAGGGCGTGATCGTCCACAAGACCCACATCACTTACCCGATGGGGCCGCAGAAGCTCAAGCGGGTCAAGCAGCTGTTCTACAGCGGCGACTGGCATGCCTCGTCGCTGCCCGGCTATGGCCCGCGCCACCGCGCCAACCCGTTCGAGACCTTCGAGGCGATCCCGGCGGTGGCCCGCTACCAGTTCATGCTGGACAACGCCGAGTACTTCGTCCGCACCTTCATTCGCGGCCCGGTGTGCCGCGGGCAGATCGCCACCGACGTGATCCGCGACAACTTCTGGGCGCTGTTCCAGGAGCCGGCCCACGACCTGTACATCACCGACGCCAAGTACCGGGGCGAGGCCACGCCGTTGCTTGCGATGCCCGGGCAGATCGATGACGTTGGCAGCGTGCTGAGCCTGTGGCACGCCTACCGCGACAAGCGCAACGAGTACGAGGCGCTGCGTCGCGAAGCCTATGCCGAGCAGCCGGCGCCAAGCTGGTCGACCCTGTGGGCCGGCAACGACAACGCACTGCTGAGCATTTTCCGCCACTTCGACAGCGCCTCGGTGACCAAGGGCCTGATCGGTGACGTGCCGCTGACCATGTGGCTGTTCGACTACCCGCTGTTCGAGCGCACCTACTACCAGCTGGCGGTGAACTTCGATGTGTTCGGCAATGTCTCGCACCAGTTGCAGACACGGCTGTACTTCGACCTGATCCGCAACGGCGCCGAGATCAACTTCCTGCGCCTGATGCCTGCGGGCAAGCGTGGCGAGATCCTCGGCGACTGGTACCAGAACAGCGGCAAGGTGAAGATGTGGATGGACTACGAGGACATCGACACCAGCACTCCGAGCGCGCTGAAATTGGACAAGCACGATCCCAAGCGCGACTTCGGCCTCAAGCTGCTGCAACGCACCGGCAGCCTGAACGCCGCGCCGGATCCGATCAACCGCTGCCAGGGCGCCTATTGCTCGCGGTCCGGCCTGCCCACGGAGTTCCGTGACGCCGAGCAGTCGCTGAGCCGCCTGGTGTCGCGCCCGGCGGCAGGGCTCAAGGTGATCGGGCAACTGCCCGAGGCGACCATGCTGCGCATCGAAGGGCAGGGCGGCCAGCGCCAGGTCTACAGCCTGCTGCGCAATCGCGCGCACAGCAACGTGGCGTTCCTGCTTGGCGAGGCCTACCGTTACCAGCCGGGGCTGGACACGTTGACCCTGTACCCGGGCGTGCTCAGCAGCTATCCCAACTTCATCTTCAACATCCCGGTGGCCGATGTGCCGGAGTTCGTCGAGGACATGGAGGCGGCGCGGGACGACACGGCCAAGTTCGAGCGCATCATCATGCGCTGGGGCGTTCGCCGCAGCCACCCCGAGTTCTGGCGCTACTTCCATGACCTGAACAGCTACATCAAGGAAACCGAGCCGGTAGAGGCCGGCGTGCTGGACATGAACCGCTACGAGAACCTCTGATCGGTTGGCCTGATCTTTTCGGCACCCATGCGGTCGGAATCGATGGGTAGGCCCTGGCGCTGCTTTGCAGCCCATCGCCGGCAAGCCGGCTCCCACAGACATGCGCTATCCCAGTGGGAGCCGACTTGCCGGCGAAACGAGCGCGAAGCGCTCGCCGGGCCTCAATACATCGACGATCGCAGGGTTTTTCATGCTGTACTCGCTTCAGGCTCTCCGGGCATTCGCCGCCTGGGTGGTGGTCTGCCACCACTTCATGCAGATCTTCTTCGACTTCAACGCTACCGGCCCTGTCGGCCAACTGCTCGCCGATCGCGGCGCGGTAGGGGTGGACATTTTCTTCGTCATCAGCGGCCTGGTGATCTACCTTTCAACCCGCGACAAGGACATCGCGCCCGCGCAGTTCCTGCTCAATCGCGTCCTGCGCATCGTGCCTGCCTACTGGTTCTACACCCTGCTGATGGCCGCGCTGATGCTGGTCGCCAGCCGCTGGATGCCGCACCAGGTGTTCGAATGGCAGCACCTGCTGCTGTCGCTGCTGTTCATCCCGGCGGAGAATCCGGGCGGCTACGGCCTGTACCCGACCCTCAACGTCGGCTGGACGCTGAACTTCGAGATGTTCTTCTACCTGCTGTTCGGCCTGGCGTTCCTGGTGCGCCAGCGTCATCACCTGCTGCTGGTGACGGGGGCGCTGCTGCTGGTCAGCGAGGTGCTGGCCCGCCTCGGCGTGCTCAGCCGCTTCTACAGCAACGACATCGTCTACGAGTTCCTGCTGGGCATCGGCCTGGGCGTGCTGTACCGCCGCGGGCTGATTCGCCAGGGCCTGTGGCTGCCATTGGGGCTGCTGGGTGTGGCGGGGTATGCGCTGTATCACCTGGACGCCTCGCAACGCCTGTTGCACTGGGGCCTGCCCAGCGCCCTGGTGGTACTGGCGTTCATCGCCCTGGAGCGCTACTTCAACGGCAACCGGGTGCTCAAGGCGCTGGGCGATTGCTCCTATTCGGTGTACCTGGTGCATGTGCTGGTGCTGTACGGCGGGCTATTCGCCAGCGAACACCTGCACTTGAACCCGTACCTGGTATTCGCCTTGTGCGTACCGTCAATCGGACTAATGTCGTGGCTTAGTTACCACTGGCTGGAGCGTGGCCTGTACGGGCGGCTCAAGGCCGGATTCGCGGGGCGTGGCGCCGTGGAGCCTGCGCTGGTGCTATCCCGAGTCAAATACTAGGACTTTGTTCGAGGGCCGGGTTGGCGTACACTGCCGGCAAGTCTGTGAGGAACTTCCATGAGCGCTATAACCATTACCGACGCCGCCCATGATTACCTGGCCGATCTGCTCTCCAAGCAGAACACGCCTGGCATCGGCATCCGTATCTTCATCACCCAGCCGGGCACCACCTACGCCGAGACCTGCATCGCCTACTGCAAGCCGGGCGAGGAGAAGCCCGACGACCAGCCGGTGGGCCTGAAGAGCTTCACCGCCTACCTCGACGCGGTCAGCGTGCCGTTCCTCGAGGACGCGCTGGTCGATTACGCCACCGACCGCATGGGCGGCCAGCTGACCATCAAGGCGCCGAACGCCAAGGTGCCGATGGTCAACGAAGACAGCCCGATCAACGAGCGTATCAACTACTACCTGCAGACCGAGATCAACCCCGGCCTGGCCAGCCACGGCGGCGCCGTGAGCCTGGTGGACGTGGTCGACGACGGCATCGCCGTGCTGCAGTTCGGCGGCGGCTGCCAGGGCTGCGGCCAGGCCGACGTGACGTTGAAGGAAGGCATCGAGCGTACCCTGCTCGAGCGCATTCCGGAGCTCAAGGGCGTACGTGACGTGACCGACCACAGCCAGAAGGAAAACGCCTACTACTAAGGCGTCTTTCCAATCGCGGGGCAAGCCCGCTCCCACGCCTAGGGCATACCTGGGGCACAGCGTGGGAGCGGGCTTGCCCCGCGATGCTTTTCAGGTGTGTGCATTGACCCCTAGCAACAAAGTGTTACGGATTCAACCCCTGCGACAACCGGTCGCGCCCCGTAAACAAAGGGCTGCAGCCCGATTGGTCGGATGTCGGGTGGATGGTGCGGGGGGAGCGTGACAGAATGCCCCGGTTTTCTGGCCGGCCCATCCCAGGGGTCGGCACCTTCCCTGTAAAGGATGGTTCCATGAATGATCTGTTGACCCGGCGCGCGGTTGTCGCCGGGATGGGCGTACTGGGGCTTGGCCTGCTGGCGGGTTGCAACCCGGCCCGGGGTCTGGATTTCAAGTACGGCAAGAACATGAGCAACGAGATCCTAGGGCGCAAATTCAAGCTCAAGGACACTCAAGGCAACGAGCGCACCCTGTCGAGCTTCTACGGCTCGATGCCGATGATCTTCTTCGGCTTCACCCAGTGCCCGGCGGTCTGCCCGACCGCGCTGGCGCGGATCGTCCAGATCAGGAAGATCCTCAGGGGCCGTGACCGCGAGCTGTTCCAGCCGGTATTCATCACCCTGGACCCGGAGCGCGACACCCCCGAGGTGCTCGACGCCTACGCCAAGGCCTTCGACCCGTCGATCGTCGCCCTGACCGGCACCCCCGAGGAAATCGCCGAGGTGGCCCGCGAGTTCAAGGTGTTCTACGAAAAGGTCCCGGCCGGCGACACCTATACCATCTCTCACTCATCCACCAGCTACGTCTACGATACGCGTGGCACCCTGCGCCTGAGCCTGGGCCATTCCCTGAATGCCAAGGAATGCGCCGAAGATCTGGTCACCCTGATGGAGATCTGCTGAATGTCGATGCAACCGATCAAACGCGGCCTGGCCGCCCTGGCCCTGCTGGGCATGGCCCTGCCGGCTTTCGCCCAGACCACCGTGAGCGACGCCTGGGTCCGCGCCAGCGTGCCGCACCAGCAGTCGACCGGCGCCTTCATGACCCTGACCGCCAGCAGCGACAGCAAGCTGGTGAGCGTCGCCTCGCCCGTGGCCAAGACCGTGCAGGTGCACGAGATGACCATGAACGGCGATGTGATGGGCATGCGTGAAGTGAAGGCGGTCGATCTGCCGGCGGGCAAGGCGGTGAAGTTGGACCCGAACGGCTACCACGTGATGCTGATGGGCCTGAACCAGCAGGTGAAGGAAGGCGAGCAGGTGCCGCTGACCCTGACCATCGAGGATGCCAAGGGCGCCAAGGAAACCCTGCAGGTGCAGGCGCCGGTGCGTGCGCTCAACGCCGAGGCTGGCGGCGGGCATGACCATATGCACATGAACCACTGATACAGCCACCATCTCGGGTCAAGCCCGCTTCCACGCGATCGGTGGGAGCGGGCTTGACCCGCGATGGTTTTCGGCGGTCAGCTACGAAAACGTGGCAGCGGCCGCTCGATGTTCAGCGAAGTCAGGGTCTTGCGCACTTGCGCATCCTCGGCCTCCAGCGCCTTCAGGCTGGCGCGGATCTTCCCGGCGGCAGGCACATCGCCCTGGCGGTCGATCCAGTCGGCGATCTCCTTGCAGGCACTGCTCAGGCAGGCCTGGCGCTGGCTCATCAGCGACAGGAGCGTGGTGATTTCTCGTTCGGACATGACGCGATCCTCCATTCAGCCCCTTGAGTGTAGCAGCGCCCGGCCAGGCTGCTCGTAGCCGATGGCCAGTGCCCAGGCCGCCATCGCACAGACAAACAGCGTCCCCCCCATAGCCTGGCAAGCACCCGCCAGCAGCAGTCCCGCTCCGATCTGCAGGTAGTAGAACAAGCCGAACAACGCACCCGCCGTGCCACGGCAGTCGGCGTAGTCGACCAGCGCCGAGCCCAGCACCAGCGGAATCGCCATGGCGAAGGCGAACATCACCAAGGCCATGGCCAGCACCGTCCACAGGCTGTCGCCCAGCCCCAACAGTGCCAGCGCCGCCAGCAGGTCGAGCAGGCACGCCAGGCGCATCAGGCACGCCATGGCCACCCCGCGTTGCAGCAACCATGCATTGAGGCGCGCGCCCAGCAGCGAGCCGAGCGCCAGCGCCGCGCCGGAGTAGCCCATCCACGGGCTGGCACCGAGGCGCTCGAAAACAAACGGCGCCAAGCTGTACCAACTGAACACACTGATGTTGAACACCGCCACCAGGGCGCTGGCCAACAGCACACGACGGTCACGCAGCAGGCGCCGCAGCACCTGACCGAACGCGGGCGTTGCCTGCGTGGCGGGGCGTGTCTCGGGCAGGCCACGCCAGCTCCAGGCGAGCAGCAGCGCGGCCATCAGCAACTGGCTGGCGAGTACGCCGTGATAGCCGAACAGCCGGTCCAGCCAGGCGCCGCTCATCAGCCCCAGCGCCGGGCTGAGCGCCAGGCATACGCCGATCAACGAGAACACCCGGGCCAGATCAGGGCCGGCATGGCGATCGCGCAGGACGGTCTGGGTCACCACGGAGCCCACCGCTGCGGCGAACGCCGCCACGATCCGCGCCAGCAGCAGTTGGCTGAAGTCGGTCGCCAGCAGCGCTGCCAGTGCTGCACCAGCGTAGAGCTGCAGCCCGGCAAGCATGGTCGGGCGCCGCCCCCACAGGTCGCAGGCACGCCCCCAGGCCAGCACCCCGGCGGCAAAGGCGAAAAAATACAGCGACAGGGTCAGCGAAGCCTGGGCAGGGCTGACGGCGAATGCTTCGGCCAAGGAGACCAGGGCAGGGCTGTAGAGGGTTTCGGCAACCTGAGGAAACATCAGCAGGGCGGTGGCCAGGGCCAACCAGGAACGGGAAAGCATGGGAGTGAACGCCTTGCAGCACAAACGAATGGTCATGGTAGGGACGTTGTGCCGTGGGCTATTATCGCGACTCTGCTGATCTATCGTTGAAATCGGACAATTACTGCCATGGCCTGGTTAGCCCCCGACGCCCACTTCGATCCCGATGCATTCGATGCGTCGGTAGTGGGCATCTGCTCGGCCCTGGGCGACCACGACTCCGGGCGCCACCGGCATGGCCGCGGACAGCTGCTGTTCACCCGTCAGGGCTGCGTGCGTATCCAGACGCCCGGGCGCCTGTGCCTGTTGCCGCCGACCCAGGCAGCGTGGATTCCGGCAGGGCTGGAGCACCGCGCGCGCATGCGCGAAACGGTGGACTATCGCTCGCTCTACTTCAGCACCGCGCTCAGCGTGGGGCTGCCCGACGAGGTGACGATCATCAGCGTCAACCCGATGCTGCGCGAACTGCTCGAACGCATCGCCCAGGCGCCGTTCGACACGGCCTGGGACCAAGGCGACCAAACGCATTTGCTGGCGCTGTGTCTGGGTGAGTTGCGCCTTGCACCTCACCAACCGATGTTCCTGCCATTGCCTGGCGATAGGCGCCTGGCCGGGCTGGTCGAGCGACTCGAGCGCCTGCCGCCGGCGTTGGGTGAACTGGCGCAACAAGTCGGTGCCAGCGAGAAGACCATCAGCCGCCTGCTGCGCCGGGACACTGGCATGTCCTATCAGCAATGGCGCCAGCAGTGGCGGCTGTTGCGTGCGCTGGAGCAGCTGGCATTGCAGCGGCCACTGGGCGCTATCGCCGACGACCTGGGGTTCGCCAGCGACAGTGCGTTCATTGCCTTCTTCCGCGGCATGACCGGCACCACGCCAGGGGCCTGGAACCGTGGCGCGGCTACAGGCCCAGACAGGCCTGGCGATAGGCCCCCGGCGTAACGCCATAGGCCTGCTTGAACTGGCGGCTGAGGTGGCTCTGGTCGGCGAAGCCCAGGGTCACGGCGACCTCCAGTGCCGGCAGGCCGCTGCGCAGCAGCTCGCGGGCGCGGGCCAGGCGGCGCTGCTTGAGCCAGGCGTGGGGCGGCAGGCCGGTGGCCTGGCGGAACACCCGGGCGAAGTGGAACGGCGACAGGTTCACCGCCGACGCCAGGGCTTCCAGCGAGGGCGGCTCGGCCAGTTGGCTCTCCAGCAGCTCGCGGGCACGAGCCACGGCCAGTGGCTCGTTGCCGGGGGCGGCGGGTTCGGCGCAGTGGCCGTGGCGTTGCACCAGCGCCAGTACCGCCTGGCGCCAGGCGGTCTGCTGCTCCAGGGCGCTGGCGCAGGACTCGGACAGCTTGTGCAGCTGGCTGAAGGCGGCGGCCAGGGCCGGGTCCTGGATCACGCTGTCCTTGAACCGGGGCAGGCCGTGGCGGCCAAGCTCCAGTTCGTCGAGCACGCCGCTGACCCGCTCGTGCTCGGGGTAGAAGCCACGGTAGCGCCAGCCGGCCTCGTGGGCGGTGGCGCCGGTGTGCAGTTCGTCGGGATTGATCAGCACCATGCTGCCCACCGGCGCCAAATGCTCGCTGCCGCGGTGCCAGAAACGCTGGGCGCCGGACTCGATCACGGTGAACACGTAGCCTTCGTGCACATGCGGGGCGAAGCGCTGCTGGATGTAGCGGGCGTGCAGCATCTCGACGTCGCCGAGGGCGGGCGCCTGCCACAGGTGGGCCTGTTCGCGCAGGGGCGTGCTCATGCCAGCCAGCTGCGCAGAAGGAAGAAGATCAGCATGCTCGCCAGCATGCTCAGCAATACGCTGCGGGTCAACAGCACCAGGGCGATCGCCACCACCGAGCCGAGCAGGTAAGGGTTGAGCGGGCTCAACTCAAGCTGGTGGCCGGGCAGGAAGATGATCGGCCCGCAGATCGCGGTGAGCATGCCGGGCACGGCGAAGCCGAGGAACTGCCGCGCGTTGGAGCTCAGGCGCAGCGGCAGGCGTGGTTCGAGGAAGGCGTAGCGGTTGAGAAACACCACCGCGCCCATGGCGACGATCAGCAGCCAGATCATGAGCGGCCTCCGGAGAATTTCTGGCAGACGAACCCGGCGGCCATGCCCAGCAGGCCGGCTGCCACCAGGGCAGTTTCCCAGTGCCAGTAGCTGAACAGCACCGAGCAGAACAGCGACACCGCCACGCACACCACGGTCGGCAGGTTGCGCACCAGCGGCGCGATCAGCGCAACGAAGGTGGCAACGATGGAGAAGTCCAGGCCCAGCTGGTCCAGATGTGGAATGTTCTGGCCGAGGATGATGCCGGCGAGGGTGAACAGGTTCCAGGCCACGTAGAAGGTCAGGCCGACCCCAAGGGCGTACCAGCGGTTGAACTGCTGCTGGTCGTGGTGGCTGGTCAGGGCGAAGAACTCGTCGGTAAGCAGAAAGCCCAAGCCCAGGCGCCAGCGGGTCGGCAAGCCGGACATCACCGGGCGCATGGACAGCCCGTAGAGCAGGTGTTGCGAGGTCAGCAGCAGGGTGGTGAGCAGGATCGACAGCAGGTTGGCGCCGCCCTTGAGCATGCCGATGGCCACCAGTTGCGCGGCACCGGCGAAGACAATGGCCGACAGGCCCTGGCCTTGCCAGGCGCTGAGGTTGGCTTCGATGGCCATGGAGCCGGCCAGCAGGCCCCAAGGCGCGACGGCCAGGGACAGCGGCAGGATGGCGATGGCGCCATGGAGAAAGGCGTGGCGGGCGAGCGGAGGGCTGGACATGGGAACGACAACGAATCGACAGGGCAGGCCAGCATGACAGACAGCTCCGAGGGTGGCTTGAACGATCTTGCTTTGTTGTCGCCGCTCCCCAAGCTTTGCGCAATCCCTGTATGAGACCGCGGTTGTGGCTTCAGCGCAGCTCGACCTGCGCGCACAGCCCGCCTTCGGCGCGGTTGCGCAAGGTCAGGCTGCCGCCCATGGCCTGGGTCAGTTGCTGGGCGATCGCCAGCCCCAGTCCGGTGCCGCCAGTGCTGCGGTTGCGCGAGCCTTCGACCCGGTAGAACGGTTTGAGCACGTCGTCGAGCTCCGCCTCGGGAATCCCCGGGCCATCATCGAGCACACGGATCAGTGTCACGCCGTTCTCGCAGCCCACCTCGAGCTGCGCGGCGCCGGCGAACTTGAGGGCATTGTCCACCAGGTTAACCAGTACCCGGCGCAGGGCATGGGGGCGGGTTTGCAGGGTAGCCTGGGCGCTGCCGTGGCGGTCCACCCGGGCGCCGCTGTCCTGGTAGTCGAACACCAGGCTGTCGAGGAAGGCGTCGAGGTTGACCCGGCATGGCGCCTCGGTGCCGCTGTCCATGCTGCGGGCATAGGCCACGCCTTCGCGCACCAGGTGCTCCATGGCGTCCAGGTCGTGCGCCAGCTTGTCCTTCTCGTGGCCGTCGTCCATCTGCTCGACGCGCAGCTTCATGCGCGTGATCGGCGTCTGCAGGTCATGGGAGATGGCAGCGAGCAGCTGCATGCGTTCCTTGAGGTAGGCGCCGATGCGCGCCTGCAGCGCGTTGAAGGCCACGGCGGCGTAGCGCACCTCGCGCGGGCCGCTTTCGTCCAACTGCGGGCCGGGGCTGTTCGGATCGAGGTTGTCCACCGCCTGGACCAGGCGGGTCAGCGGGCCGATGGCCAGGCGCACCGCCAGCCAGGTACAGGCCAGCAGCACCGCCAGCTGGATCAGCAGCACCACCGGCAGCCAGGTGGCCACCGGTACCGGGGCGGGGGTGACGTCGATGGTCAGCGGCGCGCCGTCGGCCAGGCGCAGGTGGGCCTGGAAGTGCGCGTTGGGGCCGGGAATCTCCTGGAAGGTCAGGGCGTAGCGGTCGCCGATGGCCTTGACGATGGATTCGGCGGCCATGGGTGGGTCGGCGCTGGGCATGGCTTCGCCGGGCAGGCCGCCGTCCAGGCGGTAGCGGTAGGTGCGCCGCTCCAGGCGCGACAGCCAGGCCGGCCGTTCGGCGGCGGGCAGGCGGTCGAGGATGGCCACCGAGGTCGAGACGTCCAGCTCCAGGTTGCTGAGCATCATCGAGCGGCTGCTGATAAAACGTTCGTAGGCTTGCAGGCTGAACGACAGGCCGTAGGCCAGCACCAGCCCGGTGAAGAAGATCAGGGCCAGGCGCGAGGCCAGGGTGCGCGGCCATTTCATGCCGGCGACCCCAGCAGCTGTACCGGCAGCGAGAACACGTAGCCCTCGCTGCGCACGGTCTTGATGCAGGTGGGTTCGCGGGCGTCGTCACCCAGGCGCTGGCGCAGGCGGCTGACCAGCAGGTCGATGGAGCGGTCGAAAATGTCCGCCTCGCGTCCCTGGGTGAGGTTGAGCAACTGTTCGCGGCTGAGCACCCGCTGCGGATGGTCGAGGAATACCCGCAGCAGGCGGTACTCGGCGCCCGACAGCGCCACCAGGGTGCCTTCGTTGTCGAGCAGGTGGCGGGCGGTGGTGTCCAGGCGCCATTGGCCGAAGGCGATCAGCCGGCTGCTTTCGCTGATGGTGAGGTTCGGCGGCAGCATGCGTGTGCGGCGCAGCACGGCGTTGATCCGCGCCAGCAGCTCGCGGGCGGAGAACGGCTTGGTCAGGTAGTCGTCGGCGCCCATCTCCAGGCCGATGATGCGGTCGGTCTCGTCGTTGCGCGCGGTGAGCATCAGCACCGGCGTGTTGCGGTGCTTGCCGGCGCGCAGTTCGCGGCACAGCAGCAGGCCGTCGTCGCCGGGCATCATGATGTCGAGGACGATCAGGTCGACGGCGTTGTTTTCCAGGAAGGCGCGCATCTGCCGGCCATCGGCAACGATGCTGGTGCGCAGGCCGTTCTTCTTCAGGTAGTTGCCGACCAGTTCGCGGATCTCGCGGTCGTCGTCGACGACCAGGATGTGATCGGCGTGTTCCATCGGGATGTCCTTGTACGTGGGGAATGGGCGCAGTGTACCGAGCGGATCCGGACTTGCCTGCCCAGGTTTGTATTGCAGTGTATCTGTTGGCGGCACAGATACAGGAACAAGCACGAAGGGCACTGGGCGGACACAAGCGGGATACCTGGCAGGCGTGAAATGGCTCTCGACCGGGGAGTGAAGCCTCCCCACACAAGACCTCGTATCAGGAGACACGCCATGACTATCAAGACCCTCGCCAGCGCCGCCCTGTTCGCCGTGCTCGGCCTTGGCTCCCTGGCTGCCCAGGCCAGCAGCAGCTCGCTCAATGACGCCAGCGTGATGCAATACCGCTACGGCGACCGGCTGGACGTCAAGAAGGTGCTGTCGGTCAAGGACGAGCGCAGCAATGCCTGCGGACCGGTGCAGACCCGCATGGACTACCTCGATTCCCAAGGCAAGCCGCAGAGTGTCGAGTATCGCTCCTACGCCACCAGTGGTTGCCATGACAACTAAGGCGCGCGACAAGCGCCGCCTGCTCAAGGCCGGCGGCGTGGCCCTGGCCCTGCTCGGACTGGGACTGGCTGGCCACCTGCTGGCCCGCGACAGCTACGGTCCCATGCCGTCGTTGGCGGGGGCCGAGCAATGGCTCAACTCGCCGCCGCTGGATGGCCCGGCGCTCAAGGGCAAAGTGGTGCTGGTGGACTTCTGGACCTACGACTGCATCAACTGCCGGCGCAGCCTGCCCCATGTCAACGACTGGGCGCGGCGCTACGGCGAGCAGGGCCTGGTGGTGGTCGGGGTGCACACGCCGGAGTACGACTATGAGCGCGATGTGCGCAATGTACGGGCACAGGTGCAGCAGTTGGGGATCGGGTACCCGGTGGCGGTGGACAATGGCTATCGGATCTGGAACGCCTGGGGCAACCAGTTCTGGCCGGCGCATTACTTTGTCGATCGCAAGGGGCAGGTGCGTCATGTGCACTTTGGCGAGGGGGATTACGCGGGGCAGGAGCGGGTGATTCAGGCGTTGCTGGATGAGCAGGGGTGATCCGTTGCCTGCTCCGGCCCTGTCGCGGGGCCGGATCACTCGCCCAGCCGCTGCTCCCGCGACGGCGGATAACCAAAATACGCCGCATAGCACTTGCTAAAGTGCGACACCGAGACGAACCCGCAGGCCACCGCCACCTCCATCACCGACAGGTCCGAATACTGCAGCAGCCGCCGGCTCTTGGTGATGCGCAGTTCCATGTAGTAACGCCGGGGCGAGGTGCCCAGCTGGGCCTGGAACAGCCGGTCGATCTGCCGCCGCGAGCGCCCGGAGTAGACGGCCAGCTGATCGAGGCTCAGGGTTTCCTCGAGGTTGTTCTCCATCAGCTCGACGATGGTGCGCAGGTGCAGGCTCATGGACTTCTTCGCCCCGGGCCCGACCTGGCGATAGCGCGCTCCGGAGAACGACAGGATCTCCTCGACGCCTTCGGCCAGGGCATCGCCGTACAGCCGCCGCACCAGGCCGAGCATCAGCTCCATGGCGCCGTTGGGGCTGGCGGCGCTCAGGCGGTCGCGGTCGAGGGTGAAGCTGGCCGGGGTGATGCGCGTCTGCGGGCTGATCTCGGCCAGGCTGGCGCGCTGCTCGGGGTGCACGCTGCAGCCGTAGTCGTCGAGCACCCCGGCACGCCCGAGGAACCAGGCGCCGTTCCATAGCCCGGCGAGGGTCATGCCGTGGCTGGCGCAGTCGGCCAGCAGGCGGTCGAGGTCGGGGTATTTCAGCGGTGTGCGCAGGCCGCCGCAGATCACCAGCAGGTCGAGGTCCTGCAGGCTGCGCGGTTCGAGCGGGCTGGCCACCAGCTCCAGGCCCAGGTCGCTGAGCACGCGATCGCCCGCCAGCGACAGCGGGGTGGAGGTGAAACTGTCGGCGCGCAGCAGGTTGGCGGTGACCAGCACGTCCATCGCCACGGTGAAGCTGGCCATGGAGAAGTGCTCGAGCAGGACGAAGTCCACGCGATAGGGACGCTGGCTGCCGGCGTCACCGGACTTGAGCCGCAGCATGTTGCTGGTGCTGGTCTTCTTGCTGAACTGGCGTGTCGTGGGCACTGCGGACTCCGCTTCCTGGCTGGCGGGGACGAGTGTGCGGTGAGGCGCGGGGAAAGACAACAGGGGCGCTGGCTGGCGCCGAAAGCACAGCGCCCCCTCCGGAGGGGGCGCCGGTCATGCAACGCGGGACTTAGAAGTCGCCGCGCAGGGTGAACATGTAGCTGCGCGGTGTACCGTAGGTGGTGCCGCGGGTCCAGTAGCCCATCGAGTCGAAGTACTTGCGGTCGAACAGGTTCTCGACGTCCACGCCCACGGTCCAGTGCTCGTCGAGCTTGTAGGCGGCGCGCGCGTCGAAGATCGCCCGGCCGCTGTTGTAGGCTTCGTTGCCCTTGTCGACGTAGGAGTTCTGCGCCGAGACGCCGCCACCGATGCTCAGGCGGCTCCACTCGCCCGGCAGGGTGTAGTTGGTGTTCAGGCGCAGCATGTGTTTCGGCGTCTGCGCGGAGATCGGGCCGCCGTCGGAGGAGCTGGTGGTGTTGTAGGTGTAGCCTGCAGCCACCTGCAGGCCTGGCAGCAGTTCACCGCTGGCCTCCGCTTCGAAGCCCTTGCTGCGGTTGATGCCGTCGCTGTTGAGCCAGCAGCGCAGGCCCGGATCTGTTGGGCAATTGCCGCGGTTTGGTTCATCTTGTACCGCAACGTCCTCCTGCTCGATGTAGAACACAGCGAAGGACACGTTCAGGCGCTTGTCGAACAATTCTCCCTTGATACCTGTTTCATAGTTTGAGCCAACCGAAGGGTCCAGCATGCTTCCACCGACTGTGCGGTAACCTGCTTGTGGCAGGAAGATATCCGCATAGCTGGCATACCAAGACCATTGGTCGTTCAGGTCATAGATGGCGCCGACAAAGGGCGTGAATTCGTGATCCTGGCGGTTGGTCGTTACCTGTGGACCGTTCCATGCGTCGGTCTTGTACCAGCTCAGGCGCCCACCCAGTACAAAGCTCAGGTCCTTTGTCATGCGCAGACGCGTGCTCAGGTAGGTGCCGTAGCGGGTGTCGATGGTATCGTCTTTATAGTCCCAGCCCTGACGCGGGAGCTGAGGTATGTTGCTGTGGTCGGGGTTGTAAACATCAAGCGGGATAGAGCTATCCAGATAGATGGCTGCTTCCTTGTCGTTCATCTTGCGCTTGGACCAGTTGGCGCCCAGGGTCACCGTGTGGTTTAGGCCAAAAGCCTCGAATTCACCGTCCAGGTGGCCATCAACGGCGTTGGAGGTGGCGTCGAACTTGTGATAGTTGACGTCGTTGACCATAGGCCCTGTTGGGCTGCCGTACTCAAGCGTGTCGCGCGCGCTCCACTCGATGGCACTGCGGTTGTAGCTGCTCTCGGTGTGGGACAGCGCCAGTTTGCCGCTCCAGTTTTCGTTGAAGCGGTGGGTGAGGTCGGCAAAAACTTCGTCGGTCCGGGTTTGCAGCTTTGCCCAATCCTGGCCCAAAAACGTCGAGCGCTTGAGGTGCGGGTTACTGCCATCGGGGTTGTTTGGTAAGCCCAGCACGCTGTAGCCGTCGATGCGTGAAGTCTGGCGGCGCAGCCCCACTCCAAGGGTGGTGGCATCGTTCAGATCCGCCTCGACAATGCCGTACAGCAGAGGACGCTTGGACGTGGTGACATCGGTAAAGTAGCCACGGTCTTCATAGGAGGCGACCATACGGCCGCGTAAAGTACCTTCCGGGTTTAGCCGGCCGCTGGCATCCAGGTCCAGACGATAGTTGTCCCATGATCCGGCGCGGGTAATGACCGAAAAGCGTGGGTCGTTGGTAGGACGCTTACGTACCAGGTTGACCGCTCCTCCAGGGTTACCCGCGCCCACCAGCAGTCCCGAAGCGCCGCGCAAGACCTCGACCCGATCAAACATCGCCATATCCGGAGTCATCCAGCCGGTGTAGGCATAAGCCTGTCCGGGCACGCCATCGACCATATAGCTTTCGTCGGTGAGGTCGAACCCGCGAGAGCTGAAGTGATGGTTACCATAACCACGATTAGCGCGGGTGATGCCAGGGGTCTGGGCCATCACCTGGTCCAGAGACACAAGGTTCTTGTCGTCCATCAGCTTGCGGGTGACCACTGTCACCGACTGCGGCGTTTCACGCAGCGACTGCGCGGTCTTACCAATAGTCACTGCACCGGTGGTATAGGAGTTGGTACCTTCAGTGGTGGCACCCAGCACCTGGCCGTTGATGGTGGTAGCGTCCAGGGTCATGGCCGAGCCGGACTCCGCCGCACCGCTGATGATCAGCGTGTTGTCCTGCACGCTGTAGCGAATCCCGCTGTTCCGGAGCAGCTCCCCAGCTGCCTGGGTTGGCGAGAAGCGGCCCTTGACCGGGCTGCTGCGCAGACCCTGGACGGTCTCGGGGCTGAACAGCACCTGCAGGTTGCCCTGGCGACCCAGCTCTTGCAGGGCACTGGCCAGCGACTGGGCCGGGATGTCGAAGTCCTGCTCCTGGGCCTGCACCTGGGCGGCCAGCGGCAGGGACAGGGCGAGGCCGAGGGTGGCCATGGCCGGGGAAGAGCGCAGCATCCGGCGAAGCATCAACGCTTTGCTCAAAGGGGTCAGGGTGTTGGCTGGTATTGGCATTTTTATGCTCTGGCTCAAGGTACGCAAAGTAAATGAAAATTATTCCGTTGCGAGTAGGACGCATGCGAATGCCAAAACCGGAAAAATAATTATTACGGTTGGTAGAGGCGTGACCTGCGACTTCCCTGTGGGCAGGGTTGATTCGGCGTGCGGCAATAGGGGAACGAGCGGTGCGACGGAGAATTTAAGCGGCGGGCGGCGCCAGGGCGCCGCCCGTGAGAGGGCGTCAGGCGGGCAGGGCGGGTTCCTGGTTGCGCTCCACCAGGATCTTGCCGCTGTGCATGCGCACCAGCTGGTCGGCCACCGGGAAGTAGCGGTCGTCGTGGGAGATGACGATGATGGTCTTGCCCTGCTGCTTCAGCTCCGGCAGCAGCTCGGTGTAGAACACCCGGCGGAAGGCCGGGTCCTGGTCGGCGGCCCATTCATCGAACACCAGCACCGGACGCTGGTCGAGCCAGGCGTTGATCAGCGCCAGGCGCTTGCGCTGGCCGGTGGACAGGTCGGTGGTGGTGAAGCTGCCGTCGCGGATCCCGACCTTGTGCGCGATGTCCAGGCGTTCGAGGTACTTGGCGGCCTCCGGTGGCAGCTCGGCGAGGCCCGGCAAGGGTTCGTCGAACAGGTAGTAGTCGGCGAAGATGGTGGTGAACAGCTGGCGGTAGTCGTCCAGGTGCTGCGGCGTGACCGTCTCGCCGTTGAGGCGGACCTCGCCCTGCTGTGGGGTGTACAGGCCCAGCAGTAGCTTGATCAGGGTGGTCTTGCCGCAACCGTTCTCGCCGACGATGAAGACGATGTCGCCCTGGCGGATGGTCAGGTCCACCGGGCCGAGATGGAACGGCTGGCTGCCCTCGACTTGGGGATAGTCGTAGCGCAGCTGGCGCAGTTCGATGGAGGCGACCTCGGTCACTTGCGGTACGCGGTCGCTGACCAGCAGGTGCGGCTCGGGCGATGAGAAACGCTGGGACAACTCGGCGATGCGGCGCAGGGCGATCTGCGCCCGGCTGATGCTCGGCAGGTTGTTGATCAGTTGTTCCAGTGGTCCCTTCATATACAGCATCACCAGCACAAAGCCGCCCAGCACGGTGCGGTCGGTGCTCGGCCACAGGGCCTGGAAGGCGATGGCGATGCCGATCACCGCGAAGAACAGCATCGAGCCGAAGGTCTCGGCGCTGACAAAGATGTTCGCCGCGCGGATGTTGGCCTTGCTGATGCGCTCGGTGGCACCGTGGATCAGCTGGTCGTGCATGTGCTGGCGGCGTTTGCGCTGGATACGCAGTTCCTTGGCGCCGCCAGAGAGGGCCTGGTAGTGCTTCTGCAGCTCGTCCTCGTTGTTGCGCGCGGTAAGGATGTTCTTCATGCCGCAACGGTGGGCGAGGAACTGCGCGCCGGTGCCGATCACCACGGTCAGCACGGTGACCAGCAGGATTTGCCAGGACAACAGCGCCAGGTAGGACAGGCAACCGAGTGTGACGGTGAAGGCGATGACCATCGGCGCCACCGACAGGGCGAAGGCACTGATGGTGCTGACGTCGTTGAGCAGCACCGGGATCAGGCGGTGGGCGCGGTAGCGCTCCAGTTGCGCGATCGGCGCCACCAGCACCTTGGCGGCCAGCTCGCGGCGCAGGCGCGCCACCACCTTCTGACCGACGTAGTTGGTCAGCAGGTTCGAGCCGGTGGAGCAGGCCAGGGTCAGCAGGCACAGGCCGCCGAACAGCAGGGCGGTGCGGGTGTCCGGCCCGCCTGCGGCGTTCATCGCGCTGTTGATGGTGGCCAGCAGGGCGGTGACGCTCAGGCCGCTGACCACGCCGAGGGCCGCCGAAAGCGCGACCAGCATCCAGAACGGCTTGAGTATCCGCAGGGTTTCCTGGGCGAGGCTGGGGGTCGTGGACGTCATGGAGTCATCTCGTGAGTATTCGTTGGCGCAGGGCGGCGGACCAGGCCCTGATCTTGGTAGACGAGAGGGTTTTGCGCGGATTTAGTGGCGAGGCGGATCCGGCGCCGGGGCGCCGGAGGCAGGGCGGGCGTTACAGCTCGCGGGCGACACGGAAACCGATCCAGTCGCCGCGCAAGGTGGAGCTGCGCTCGTTGCGGTTGCCCGAACGGGAGAAAATCGGTGCCTCGGTGTAGTCGTTGCCGCGGATCACCCGGCGGTCCTCGCATTCGCTGCTGTTGGTCTGCGGGCTGCCGTCGGTGGGGGCGGTGGCGTAGCTGTCGACGTAGCAGTCGCGGGTCCATTCGTAGACATTGCCGTGGCCGTCGTAGACGCCGTAGGCGTTGGGCGGGAAGCTGCCGACGGGCGAGGTGAAGGAGAAGCCGTCCGTGGGGCCGTAGGTGTTGGCGTGCTTGGAGATCTGGTACTTCTGCTCGTCGTTGTCATCGAGCGGGAAGGGGAACGGCCCGGTGCTGCCGCCGCGCACGGCGTATTCGCGCTGGGATTCGCTGAGCACCTTGTAGACCTTGCCGGTCTTCTTCGACAGCCACGAGGCGTAGGCCTCGGCCTCGTGGAAGTTCAGGCACACGGCGGGCTGGCGGTCGCCCTGCTGGTAGCGCGGCACGCCGGCGATGCACTCGCGGCCCGGGCGGGTGTCGCCGTTGGGGACCTTGTAGCCGCTGGCCTTGAGGTAGGCCTTCCATTCCCCGTTGGTGATCTGGTAGCGGCTGACGGCAAAGGCGTTCTTGAACGTCACTTCGTGCAGTGGGCCCTCGTCGTCCTGGCGACCTTTTTCGTCATCCGGGGTGCCCATCATGAAACTGCCGGCGGGCAGCACCACCATTTCCGGGCAGGTCTTGGCGCAGTCACGGAACACCGTGCCGGGTTTGTGCGCGGGCGCCGCGGCCAGGGCCGGCAGGCTGCAGGCGACCAGCAGGGCGGCCAGGGTGAGGCGGTTCAGGGGTGCGGTCATGGGGAAGCCTTGTTCAGGGTTGCTGGGCAGACAGCGGGAGTTCGTGCTGATGGACGAAATGAACGAGGCGATGTTTAAGGGTGGTTTTGTAACAAGTGTCTGACGGGATAGGTGTGGCGCCTATGAGATCGAGTGCCGCGCGGGCGGCGCTCGATCTCGAGAGCGCTGCAAGGCTACGGTAAAGCGCTAACGGCTGAACTCAAGCCAACTCAAGCCAGATCGGCGCATGGTCCGAAGGCTTCTCCATCCCCCGCAGTTCATAGTCGACCCCGGCGGCCTTGACCCGTGGCAGCAAGCCCTGGGAGGCCATGATCAGGTCGATGCGCAGGCCGCGCTTGGGCTCGTCCTCGAAGCCGCGGCTGCGGTAGTCGAACCAACTGAAGCGGTCGGCCACTTCCGGGTGCAGGTGGCGGAAGCTGTCGACCAGACCCCAGCCCTTGAGCCGCTCCATCCACTCGCGCTCCTCGGGCAGGAAGCTGCACTTGCCGGTCTTCAGCCAGCGCTTGGCATTGTCCGCGCCGATGCCGATGTCGCAGTCCTGGGGCGAGATATTCAGATCGCCCATCACCACGACGGGCTGGTCATTCTTGAACTGCCCTTCGAGCAGGGCCTGCAGGTCGCTGTAGAAGCGCTGCTTGGCCGGGAACTTGGTGGGGTGGTCGCGGCTTTCGCCTTGGGGGAAGTAGCCGTTCATGATGGTGATCGGCGTGCCGTCGGCATCGGCGAAGGTGCCCCAGATGAAGCGGCGCTGGGCGTCCTCTTCATCGCCGGCGAAGCCCTTGGACAACGACAGCGGCGCCTGTCGCGAGAGCAGGGCGACGCCATAGTGGCCTTTCTGGCCGTGGTAATGCACGTGGTAGCCGAGCGCCTCGACGTCGGCCAACGGGAACTGATCGTCGCTGACCTTGGTTTCCTGCAGGCCGATCACGTCCGGCTGGTGTTTGTCGATCAGCGCCGCCAGCTGGTGCGGACGGGCGCGCAGGCCATTGATGTTGAACGAGACGATCTTCATGGAAAGATGATCCTGGTAAAAAGCCACGGATGCTAGCCGACATCGCCGGCCACGGCCAGCATGGCGCCGCGCGGCGGGCGCTGCTAACGTGCTGGAGGAGGTGAACCCAGCGCCGGAATCTGGCTCCAAGGCACTGTACGCCCATTCCAGGAGGACTGCCCGCAATGCCCGACGTCATCGCCGCCCCGGCCCGGACCTGCCTGCTCGACGCCGGCTACGCCCGTGAGGCGCGTTCGCTGCTCTACCATGCCTATCGTCACGAGCCGACCTTTGCCTGGCTGTTCGAGGGCCAGCGTCCCGGCTACGAGCGCCGCCTGCGGGTGATGGTGCGCGAGTGGGTGCGCCAGCACTTCTATCTGCAACTGCCGGCGATCGGCCTGCTGCTGGAGGACCGCCTGATCGGCCTGGCGCTGATCGTGCCGCCGCAGCGGCGCCTGGGCGTGGCCGACAGCTGGGCTTGGCGCCTGCGCATGATCCTCGGTACCGGCCTGCGCTGTACCCGGCGCTACCTGGACTACCAGGCCGCGCTGGCCGGCTGCCTGCCGGGCGACAATGTCCACGTCCTGCCGTTGCTGGGCGTGCACCCGCAGTTCCAGGGCCAGCATTATGGGGAGCAACTGCTGCAGGCCGTGCACGACTGGTGCGCGGAGGACGCCAGCACCGAGGGTGTGGTGCTGGACACCGGCAATGCGCACTACCTGGCGTTCTACCAGCGCCAGGGCTATGAGGAGATCGGCGAGATCGCCGTAGGGCCGATCCGCGAACGGGTGTTCTTCCATCCCAATCCGCGCTCGTCGAGGGTGACGAACCTGTGACAGGCGTTTGCCGACAGCCCTCTTGACCCCTTTGCTCTGGTAGCATGCCGCGCATGACGTATTCAGGAAGACTTGGCTGGGGCCTGCTGTTGCTGGCCGCCAGCTCCATGGCATGGGCGCAGAGCGAATTGCTGGTGCGGGTCAAACCCGCCAACAAGGCGCTCAAGTCCAATATCGAAGGGTATATCGGCAGCCTGGGCGACCGCGACGAAGAAGCGCTGCTGCGTTTCAGCCGGGGCGCCGAGGAGCAGACGCGCAAGGCGGCCCAGGCCCTTGGCTACTACCAGGCGCGGGTCGACACCGAGGTCAAGCCCGCAGGCGACAAGGACAAACCCGCGCAATTGATCATCCGGGTCGAGCCCGGCGAGCCTGTGCGTCTGCGCAACGTGACCGTGCGCATCGACGGGCCGGCCAGCGAGCTCAAGGTCTTTCGCATCCCCGACAGCAAGGCGCTGCGCCCGGGCGAGCAGCTCAACCACGGCACCTACGAGGATGCCAAGCGGCTGATCCAGAACCAGGCGTCGCGCTACGGCTTCTTCGCCGGGCGCTTCGAGCGCCAGCGCCTGGCGGTGGACCCGCAGGCCGGCGTGGCCGACATCGAGCTGGTCTACCAGAGCGGCCCGCGCTACCGTCTCGGCGCGGTGACCTTCGGCGGCGACGCGCCGCTGGACAACGACCTGCTGCAGCGCATGGTGTCGTTCAAGCCCGGTACCCCCTATGACTCAGAGCTGATCGCCGAACTCAACAACGACCTGCAATCGAGCGGCTACTTCGACAGCGTGCGGGTGGATGCCGCGCCCACCGCCGCGGTGGGCGAGGACATTCCGGTGGACGTGCGCCTCGATACCCGCAAGCCGCGTACCCTGGGCCTGGGCCTGGGCTTTTCCACCGACGTCGGGCCGCGTGGCAAGGCCAACTGGACCCGTCACTGGGTGAACCCGCAGGGCCACAGCTACGGCTGGGAAACCGAACTGTCGGCGCCCCGGCAGAACGTCGGGCTGTGGTATGACGTCCCGCTGGATCCGCCGCTCACCGACAAGCTGCGCTTCGCTGGCGGCTACCAGAACGAGGAGATTTCCGGTACCGACACCTTGAGCAAGCTGCTCACCGTCGGCCCCGAGTGGCACAGCAAGCTGCCCAGTGGCTGGCAGCGCGTGATCTCGCTCAAGTACCAGCGTGAGGAGTACCGCCTGGGCGACGACTCGGGGCTGAGCAACCTGTTGATGCCGGGTGTCAGCTTTTCGTACCTGCGCAGCGACAACCGCATCGATCCGCACAACGGCTACCGCCTGCAGTTCGACCTGCAGGCGGCCAAGGAGGGCCTGGGTTCGGATACCAACCTGATCCATGGCAACGTGCTGCTCAAGGGCCTGACCACGCTGGGCAAGCGCCATCGTTTACTGGGTCGCGTGCAGTTCGGCGGCAGCGCCACCAACGGCTACCAGCAGAACATCCCGCCGTCGCTGCGCTTCTTCGCCGGTGGCGACCAGAGCGTGCGCGGCTACGACTACCAGTCGCTGTCGCCGAAGAACAACCAGGGCGACCGCATCGGCGGCCGCTACCTGGTGGCCGGCAGTGCCGAGTATCAGTACTCGATCGCGGAAAAGTGGCGCCTGGCGACCTTCGTCGACCAAGGCAACTCGTTCAACTCGCTGGAGTTTCCCAGCCTCAAGACCGGCGTCGGCATCGGCGTGCGCTGGGTGTCGCCGGTGGGGCCACTGCGCCTGGACCTGGCCCGCGCACTGGATGACGACGGTGGTTTTCGCTTGCACTTCTCCATGGGGCCCGAGCTTTGATGCGTGTGTTCAAACCGATCCTGCTGGTACTGGCGGGCCTGCTGGTGCTGATCGTCCTGGCGCTGGGGCTGGTGCTCGGCACCCAGGCGGGCAGCCGCTGGGCGCTGGCGCGGGTGCCGGGGCTCGAGGTCAGCGATTTTACCGGCCGCCTTGGCGGCAACTGGCAGGCCAGCCTGTTGCGCTGGTCTGCTGGCGACGATCGGGTCGAGCTGCTGGCGCCGCAGTTGGCCTGGTCGCCGGCCTGCCTGCTGCGTGCGACCCTGTGCGTCGAACGCTTGCAGGCCGAGCGCATCGACATGGCCTTTGCGCCGGGCGAAGACCAGCCCGACAGCGGTCCGCTGCAATTGCCAGCATTGAACCTGCCGCTGGCCATCGAGCTGGGCGAGGTCAAGGTTGGCCAGTTGCGCCTGGATGGCAGCGACCTGCTGGGCGACCTGAGCCTGGCGGCCCACTGGACCGCCAGCGGGCTGCGGGTGGACAGCCTGCAACTGCGCCGAGACGATCTGCACCTGGACGTTCAAGGTGACCTGACGCCACGGGGTGACTGGCCACTGCAGCTGCAGGGCACGCTGCAACTGCCGACGGTGGATGGCAAGCCGTGGCAACTGGCCTTGAACGCCAAGGGCGAGCTGCAGAAGACCCTCGTCATCGAGGCCACCAGCAGCGGCTACCTGGACGCCCGGCTGAACGGCGAATTGCAGGCCCTGGCCGAGCATTTGCCGGCCCGCCTGAGCATCCGTTCGCAGGCTTTCAAGCCGGCCGGCGAGTTGCCCGACACCCTGCAATTGGACCAGCTCAAGCTTGACGCCCAGGGCGACCTGCTCAAGGGTTATCAACTCTCAGGCTCCGCCACCTTGCCCGCCGAGCAAGGGCCGGTGGGCCTGGTGCTGGCCGGCAAGGTGGACGCCAAGGGCGCCCGAATCGATGCCCTTGACCTCAATGCCAGTGACACGCAGCGCCTCAAGCTGCAGGCCAGCGCCGACTGGCAGCAGGACCTGAGCGCCGACGCCAGCCTCGACTGGCTGGACTTCCCCTGGTTGCGCCTGTATCCGCTGGAGCAGGCGCCCCAGGTCACCCTCAAGCGTTTCAACGCCCAGGTGCAGTACCGCGGCGGTAACTACAAGGGCGCGTTCAACGGCGATCTGGACGGCCCGGCGGGGGCCTTCACCCTGGCCAGCCCGTTCGAGGGCGACCTGGGCCAGGTACGCCTGCCGCAGCTGCTGCTCAGCGCGGGGCAGGGCAAGGCCGCGGGCAGTGTCGCCTTGCGCTTTGCCGACACCCTGGCCTGGGATGTCGACCTGCAATTGTCGGCGCTGGATCCGGCCTATTGGCTGGCGGAGCTGCCGGGCACCCTGGCCGGTCCGCTGCGCAGCCAGGGCGAGCTCAAGCACGAGCAGTTGGCGCTCAAGGCGCAACTGGACCTCAAGGGCCGCTTGCGTGGCCAGCCGGCGCTGGTCAAGGTAGACGCCGAGGGCGCCGGCGAGCGCTGGACCCTGGGTAGACTGGCGGTACAGCTGGGAGACAACCGCATCACCGGCAGCGCCAGTCTGCAGCAACGCCTATCCGGGCGCATCGACCTCGACCTGCCGCGCCTGGGTCAGCTCTGGCCTCAACTGCAAGGGCAGGCCAAGGGCCGCCTGGACTTGGCCGGAACCCTGGCTGCGCCCCAGGGCACCCTGGCCCTGCAGGGGCAGCAACTGGGCCAGGCCGACAACCGTGTGCAGCGCGTGGACCTGGACGCACGGCTGGACAACGCCCAGCGTGGCCAACTGGCGCTCAAGGCCGGCGGGATCCGTTTGGGGGACACCGCCCTGGGCAGCCTCGACGTGCAAGGCAAGGGCGATATCCGCCAGCAGGCTGCGACGCTGGCGCTCGACGGCCCGCAACTCAAGCTCGACCTGGCGCTGGACGGCGCCTTGAGCAAGGGCGACTGGCGGGGTCGCCTGGCCAGCGGTCGCATCCAGGCCGGCGGCCAGGATTGGCAGCTGCAGGCGCCGGCGCGTCTGCAGCGCCTGGCCAGCGGCCAGCTCGACTTTGGCGCCCACTGCTGGCGTTCCGGCCAGGCCAGCCTGTGCGGCGAAGACCAGCGCCTGGCGCCGGAGCCGCGCCTGCGTTACCACCTCAAGCAGTTCCCGCTGGATAGCCTGGCGCAGTGGCTGCCCAAGGACTTCGCCTGGCAGGGCCTGCTCAACGCCGACATCAACCTCGATATCCCGGCCAGCGGACCCAAGGGCAGCATCCGCATCGATGCCGGCGGCGGTACCCTGCGCGTGCGCGACAAGGACCGCTGGATCGATTTCCCCTACCAGGTGTTGCGCCTGGACAGCACCCTGGCGCCGCGCCGGGTCGACACCCGCGTGGATTTCCGTGGCGAGCGCCTGGGCGAGGTGAACCTGAGTGCCCGCATCGACCCGCTGGGCCGCAACAAGCCGTTGTCCGGCGACTTCCGCCTGGCCGGGCTCGATCTCTCGGTCATCCGCCCGTTCCTGCCCATGGTCGAGCGTCTGGCCGGCCAGCTCAACGGCAGCGGGCGCCTGTCGGGCAGCCTGCTCGCACCCCAGGTCAATGGCAACCTGGCCTTGAGCGGCGGCGAAGTCAGCGGCGCGGAACTGCCGATCAGTCTCGAGGACCTGTCGCTGCAGGCACTGATCGCCGGCGAGCAGGTGCAGTTGAACGGCAACTGGCGCAGCGGCGCCGCTGGCCGTGGGCAATTGGCCGGTCACCTCACCTGGGGACAGGCGCTGGGCATGGACCTGCGCCTGCAGGGCCAGCAGCTGCCGGTCAGCGTCGAGCCGTACGCAGCGCTGGAAGTGGCGCCCGACCTGACCATCCGTCTGCTGGACGAGCGCCTGGCGGTGACCGGCAAGGTGCTGGTGCCCAAAGGCAAGATCACCGTGCGCGAACTGCCGCCGTCGACGGTCAAGGTCTCGGATGACACGGTGATCGTCGGTCACCAGACCGAACAGGGCACGCCGCCGATGGCGGTGGCCATGGACATCGATGTCGAGGTCGGCAGCGAAAAACTGTCGTTCAAGGGCTTCGGCCTCACCGCCAACCTGCTGGGGCATGTGCATATCGGCGATAACCTCGACACGCGCGGTGAACTGAGCCTGGCTGACGGGCGCTACCGGCAATACGGGCAGAACCTGACCATCCGCCGCGCTCGCTTACTGTTCGCCGGGCCCATCGACCAGCCGTACCTGGACATCGAGGCCATCCGCCAGGTCGATGACGTGATTGCCGGCATCCGCCTGAGCGGCAGTGCCGAGCAGCCGACCACCAAGGTGTTCTCGGAGCCGGCGATGAGCCAGGAGCAGGCATTGTCCTACCTGGTGCTGGGCCGTCCGTTGAACAGCTCCGGCGAGGACAACAACATGCTCGCCGAGGCGGCGCTGGGCCTGGGCCTGATGGGCAGTGCCGGCCTCACCGGCGGCCTGGCTTCCAATCTGGGCATCGACGACTTCCAACTCGACACCCAGGGCACGGGCAACAAGACCAGCGTGGTGGCCAGCGGCAACCTCACCGAGCGGCTCAGCCTGCGCTATGGCGTCGGCGTGTTCGAGCCCGCCAACACCATCGCCTTGCGCTACAAACTCAGCAAGAAGGTCTACCTCGAGGCCGCCAGCGGCCTGGCCAGTTCGCTGGATATCTTCTACAAGCGCGATTTCTAAACCAGGTGGAGTGCCTGCTCAGCGGGCATGGCACTCCTGGCGACGAATGTTGCCGATCTGCCGCAGGCTCAAACCATACTTGTTGGCCAGCAGGCTGCGCGACAGCCCGCTGGCGCTTTCCTTCTGGATCTGCTGGTTGCGCAACTGGCGCTGGAAGTGATCGGGCTTGGGGATTTCCAGGGCCAGGCCGGCGTAGCGCTCGATCAGCGCATCGAGTGCTTTGGCTGGCAGCACGTCGGCCAGCTTGCTGCGGTCACGATGCTTGGGAATGTACTTGGGGCGGCCGCCGAATACGCAGGTCAGGCGGTAGGCGCTGTCCAGGCCTACGCACTCGATCAGCGCCTGCAGCGATTGAGGCAGTTGGGTGATGTCGATATTGCTCAGGTCTGGCTGTTCCACGAAATGGTTCCTTCCGTCATGTAGGTTTGGCAGGCGCCGAGGCCCGAATGGCTGCGGCGTGGTGGGCCACGGGTGGCGTGGTCCGATTTTCGAACAGCAGCGGAAAGGGTCGCTAGGTGCGAAGCGGACCGGAGCTTGTAGTCGCAGCTGCCTGTTGTTTGCAGGTAACCTGATAGCGTGAAGTAGGAAACGCCTCCGCCCTTTGGCTGCAGGCCCCAAACCGTCTAGTGAAGGGGTTCCATGATGGCGGTTTGGGTGGATGACCCAAGCGTAGGCGCAAAGGCATATCCCGGGGCGATGCGGTTGGGCCTGGAGGAGGGGCGTGCCGGGAATGGCGGCGGGCAGGAACTTCAGCGCGGGTAAAGCGGGCGAGGTATCATGGCGTCGGCTCCGCTGGAGCCTCATGTCCCCGATGTCGCAAGGAATTACCGATGACCCACGTGCAGCGCCTCAAATACTCGATCCTGATCATCCTGGTGGTCCTGGGGATCATGCTCGGCCTAAGCTACCTGCAGAAGCAGGGCACTATCAGCGAGCAGACATTCCAGTACATCGCTATCGCCATCGCGGTGGTCGTGGTGGTGATCAACGGTATCCTGCGGCGCAAGGTCAAGCCCTGAAACGGGCGGGCCGGCATATCCT
Source organism: Pseudomonas sp. P110(2024) (assembly GCF_057480795.1). Lineage (NCBI taxonomy): Bacteria > Pseudomonadati > Pseudomonadota > Gammaproteobacteria > Pseudomonadales > Pseudomonadaceae > Pseudomonas > Pseudomonas sp. P110(2024). The sequence goes on along the minus strand of NZ_JBLIYT010000016.1, from coordinate 102,919 downwards.
TGCCGGCCAGGCGCTCAACGCGAGGCGGGTTGCTCGAGCACGGCCCAGGCCTGGGGGTTCAGGCTGTAGCACTTGTCGCTGCCCAGGCTGATGACGCCTTCGCTGCACAGGCGCTTGAGCACCTCGCGCACACTCAGGAACGAAAGTGGAATATCCAGTTGCTCAAGTTGCGCATGCACCCCGCGCACGCCGATGCTGCGGCCATTGCGCCCGGCGGTGTGCAGCGCGTCGATGACCTTCAGGCGGATCAGGCTGGTGCGCAGGCCGTAGGCGCGCAGCAGCTCGCGGATCTGTTCGTTGCCCACGCGTTCCTCCTGGTGGGCGGCGGCCTGGCCAGGGGCGGGCGGCGCCGATAGCGACTGTTGCGGGTTGTACATGTGAATGCTCCTTTTCGTGGACTGTCCCGAAATCATGGTTGCCTCACATCTAAAGACGAATGAGATCGACAAAACTGCAACCCTCGGTGAAAAAATCTGACACGTTCTGTTGAGAACGTTGCAGCCTTGCTTCGACCGTAAAATTTTCATCTGGCCATTCGTCTGTTCGGGATGACCCCGATAGCACGAGGAGTGCCTGTGATCCCTCTTCCCCTGTTTCGCCTGGGCCTTGCCGCCGCCCTGGTTGCCTCCAGCCTGGCCGTCCAGGCACGGGAGGTCGCCAATGAGGCCTCTGCGCAGATCCGCCGCACCAGCTTTGGCGTGCCGCATATCCTGGCCAAGGACGAACGCGGCTTGGGCTACGGCATCGGCTACGCGTACGCCCAGGACAACCTGTGCCTGCTGGCCAGCGAGGTGCTGACGGTCAATGGCGAGCGCTCGCGTTATTTCGGTGGCGACGGTAAAACCGTCGAGCAGCGCGACAACCTGTCCAGCGATCTGTTCTTCACCTGGCTCAACGAGCCAGAGGCAGTGGACGACTTCCTGCAGGCGCAGCCGGTGGCGGTACGCGACCTGCTCGACGGCTATGCCAGCGGCTACAACCGTGCCCTGGGCGAGCGGCGCGCCGAAGGCCTGCCGGCCGAGTGCGGGGCAGGAGACTGGGTGCGGCCTATCAGCAGCCGTGACTTGGTCAAGCTGACCCGGCGCCTGCTGGCCGAAGGCGGTGTCGGTCAGTTTGTCGAGGCGGTGGTGGCCGCGACCCCGCCGAAGCTGGCGGCGCAACGCCCGGTGGCCGACTACAGCGTGGCCCTGGCGCGCCAGGCTCAGTTCGCCGCCGAGCGTGGCAGCAACGCCGTGGCGGTGGGCAGCGAGCGTTCGGCCAATGGTCGCGGACTGCTGCTGGCCAACCCGCATTTCCCCTGGGTCGGCGGGATGCGCTTCTACCAGATGCAACTGACCATCCCCGGGCAGCTGGATGTGATGGGCGCGGCCCTGCCGGGGCTGCCGGTGGTCAATATCGGCTTCAACCGACACCTGGCCTGGACCCACACTGTCGACACCTCGAAGCATTTCACCCTCTACCGCCTGCAGCTGGACCCCAAGGACGCCACCCGTTACCTGGTTGACGGCCAGTCGCTGCCGCTCGAACGTAAACAGCTCAAGGTCATGGTAAAGGGCAAGGACGGCACGCTGAGCGAGGTGGAGCGCACGATCCACCTGTCGAAGTTCGGCCCGGTGGTGCAGTGGCCAGGGCGGCTGGACTGGGACAACCAGGCGGCCTACAGCCTGCGTGACGCCAACCTGGACAATACCCGGGTCCTGCAGCAGTGGTACCGGATCAACCGCGCCGATAGCCTGGAAACGCTCAAGGCCTCGGTGGGGCGGTTGCAGGGTATCCCCTGGGTCAACACCCTGGCGGTGGATGCCGCTGGCCAGGCCCTGTACCTGAATCAGTCGGTGGTGCCCTATGTCGACCAGGCGCTGCTGGCGCAGTGCAGCAATCCGGCTGCTTCCGGCCCGCTGGTGGTGCTCGATGGCTCACGCAGCGCCTGCCAGTGGAAGGTCGATGCGCAGGCCGCCCAACCGGGGATCTTCCCGGCGAGCCTGCTGCCGAGCCTGGAGCGGCGTGACTATGTGCAGCACGCCAACGATTCGGCATGGATGGCCAACCCAGCCCAACCGTTGACCGGCTTCTCGCCGCTGGTGAGTCGTGCTGACCAGCCCCTGGGCATGCGCAGCCGTTTTGCCCTGCAGCGCCTGCAGGGCCGGGGCAAGCTGGGTGTCGCCGAGCTGCGGCGCATGGTGTTCGATGACGAGGTGTACCAGGCCAGCCTGCTGCTGCCGGACCTGCTGCAGTGGTGCAAGGGCGTGGAGGCGGATCTGGAATCAGTGTGCGCCAGCCTGCGCGACTGGAACGGCAAGGCCGATCTGGACAGCGGAGTCGGTTTGCTCCATTTCATGAACATTGCCGACGCGTTGGCCGAGCACCCGCAAAGCTGGCGCGTGCCGTTCGACCCGGCCGACCCGCAGCACACGCCGCGTGGCCTGGCGGTGGAGCAGGCCGCGGTAGGCAAGCTGCTGCGCGAGGCGGCGTTGGCGTCCCTGGCGAAGGTGGGCGAGGCGGGCATCACCGCTGATCAGCGTTGGGGGCAGATCCAGCAGGCTGCCGATGGCACGCCGGTGCCTGGTGGTCCGCAGGGCCTGGGCGTCTACAACGCGATGGTCAGTGTGCCGGTGGGGCCGGGCAAGCGCCTGGTGGTCAGTGGTTCGAGCTATCTGCAGGTGGTCAGCTTCACCGAGCAGGGGCCAAAGGCTCAGGGATTGCTGGCGTTCTCCCAGTCGAGCGAGCAGGCATCGGCGCATGCCGCCGATCAGACGCGGGCCTTCGCGGCCAAGCAACTGGCGCCGATCCCGTTCACCGAGGCACAGATCAAGGCTGATCCGCAGTATCGACGGTATGTGATCAGTGAGCGGGATAAGGGGCGGGTGGTCAGCGCCCAGTAACTGCGGGCTCTTTGTAGGAGCGGCCTTGCCGAGGCGTCGGACCGGTCGGAAAGGCCGCTCCTACAGGGAGCGCGCATGGGCGGTCGCTCAGGAAAACTCGAACGGCGCCAGCTGGAAGCCCTGTTCGTCCACCTGCAACGCCCAGCCCCGGCGGTCCCAGTCCCCTAGCACGATACGCCGCGCCGGCTGGCCATCGACCACCAGCTTGTGCAACGCCGGCCGGTGGGTGTGGCCGTGGACCAGGGTGCGCACGCCGTGGGCGGCCATCACCTTGGGCACTTCCTCGGGAGTGACGTCGACGATCTCGGTGCTCTTCATGCGCACCTGGGTACTGCTTTCGCTGCGCAGCTTGCGCGCCAGCTTGTGCCGCGTGCCCAGCGGCAGGTGCCGAAGGATCCACAGGGTCAGCGGGTTGCGCAGGTAACGGCGCAGCTTCATGTAGGCCACGTCGCGGGTGCACAGGGTGTCGCCGTGCATCAGCAGCACCGCCTCGCCACCCAGCTCGACCACGCTGGGGTCGGCCAGCAGGGTGCAGCCGGCTGCGTCGCAGAACGCCTGGCCGATGAGGAAGTCGCGGTTGCCGTGCATCAGGTAGATCGCCGTGCCGCTGTCGCTCAGCCGGCGCAGGGCCTGGCAGATCGACTGCTGGAACGGTGTCATCGCATCGTCGCCGATCCAGGCCTCGAAGAAGTCGCCGAGGATGTACAGCGCCTTGGCGTGACGGGCGCGGCCGTCGAGCAGATCAAGAAACGCCCGGGTGATGTCCGGGCGTTCTTCTTGCAGGTGCAGATCGGAGATCAGCAGGATCACTCAATGATCTCGGCTTTCTCGATGATCACGTCGTCTTTCGGCACGTCCTGGTGGCCGGCCTTGGAACCGGTGGCGACTTTCTCGATGGCGTCGACGATTTCCTTGCCTTCGATCACTTCACCGAACACGGCGTAGCCCCAGCCCTGAACGTTCTTGCCGCTGTGGTTGAGGAAGTCGTTGTCGGAGGCGTTGATGAAGAACTGCGCGGAGGCCGAGTGCGGCTCCATGGTACGGGCCATGGCGATGCTGTACTTGGCGTTCTTCAGGCCATTGTCGGCTTCGTTCTGGATGCTGGCGCGGGTCTTCTTCTGGCTCATGCCTGGCTCGAAGCCGCCACCCTGGATCATGAAGCCCTTGATCACGCGGTGGAACACGGTGCCATTGTAGTGGCCATCCTTGACGTATTGAACGAAGTTCTCAGTGGTCAGCGGGGCTTTTTCGGCATTCAATTGCAGGATGATATCGCCGTGGTTGGTGCTCAGTTTGACTTTGGACATGCTGAAACTCGCTCTTTCAAGGCATTCGGGAAATAGGGTGCGCGGTGCGCTCGGATAACCTGACGCAGGATCAGGCAGCCGCGGCACACGCCACTGGGTCGACATTCTGCCGGATTGTAGACCGCTGCGGCGACAAAACGCGCCACTTTGTCGGTGCTCCGGCTGTCAGCAGCTTGACTGCTTCGGCTATGATAGGCCCTTTGATTCAATCGGCCTACCCGGGCCGGCTACCTGCATTCAAGGACACTATGAGCAAGCCCACTGCCGACAACGCGCCAAACGCCGCTGCCAAAGGCGCACCCGCCGTCCCTGTGAACTTCCTGCGGCCAATCGTCCAGGCCGACCTGGACTCGGGCAAGCACCAGAGCATCGTCACCCGTTTCCCGCCGGAGCCCAACGGTTACCTGCACATCGGCCACGCCAAGTCGATCTGCGTCAACTTCGGCCTGGCCAAGGAGTTCGGCGGCGTCTGCCACCTGCGTTTCGACGACACCAACCCGGCCAAGGAAGACCAGGAGTACATCGACTCCATCCAGCGTGACGTCAAGTGGCTGGGCTTCGAGTGGGCGGGCCCGGTGCGCTATGCCTCGGACTACTTCGAGCAGCTGCATGCCTGGGCGGTGGAGCTGATCAAGTCCGGCAACGCCTATGTCTGCGACCTGACCCCCGAGCAGGCCAAGGAATACCGTGGCAGCCTGACCGAGGCGGGCAAGAACAGCCCGTTCCGCGAGCGCAGCGTCGAGGAGAACCTGGACCTGTTCGCGCGCATGAAGGCCGGCGAGTTCAAGGACGGCGAGCGCGTGTTGCGCGCCAAGATCGACATGGCTTCGCCGAACATGAACCTGCGCGACCCGATCCTGTACCGCATTCGCCATGCCCACCATCACCAGACCGGTGACAAGTGGTGCATCTACCCCAACTACGACTTCACCCACGGTCAGTCGGACGCCATCGAAGGCATCACCCACTCGATCTGCACCCTGGAGTTCGAAAGCCACCGTCCGCTGTACGACTGGTTCCTGGACAAGCTGCCGGTGCCGGCGCACCCGCGCCAGTACGAGTTCAGCCGCCTGAACCTGAACTACACCATCACGTCCAAGCGCAAGCTCAAGCAGCTGGTGGACGAAGGTCATGTCGAGGCCTGGGACGATCCGCGCATGTCGACCCTGTCGGGCTACCGCCGCCGTGGCTACACCCCGGCCTCGATCCGCAACTTCTGCGAGATGATCGGCACCAACCGTTCCGACGGCGTGGTCGACATGGCGATGCTCGAATTCAGCATCCGCGACGACCTCGACCGTACCGCGCCACGCGCCATGTGCGTGCTGCGCCCGCTGAAGGTGGTGATCACCAACTATCCCGAGGACCAGGTCGAGCAACTCGAACTGCCGCGCCATCCGAAGGAAGACATGGGTGTGCGCGTGCTGCCGTTCGCCCGCGAGCTGTACATCGACCGCGACGACTTCATGGAAGCGCCGCCCAAGGGCTACAAGCGCCTGGAGCCGGCCGGTGAAGTGCGCCTGCGTGGCAGCTACGTGATCCGCGCCGACGAGGCGATCAAGGATGCCGACGGCAACATCGTCGAGCTGCGCTGCTCGTACGATCCGGACACCCTGGGCAAGAACCCCGAGGGCCGCAAGGTCAAGGGTGTGATCCACTGGGTGCCGGCGCAAGGCAGCGTCGAGTGCGAAGTGCGTCTGTACGACCGCCTGTTCCGCTCCGCCAACCCGGAGAAGACCGAAGACGGCGGCAGCTTCCTCGACAACATCAACCCCGATTCGCTGCAGGTACTCAGCGGTTGTCGCGCGGAACCTTCCCTGGGCCAGGCCCAGCCAGAAGACCGCTTCCAGTTCGAGCGCGAAGGCTACTTCTGCGCCGACCTGAAAGACTCCCAGCCGGGTCGCCCGGTATTCAACCGGACCGTGACCCTGCGCGATTCGTGGGGCAGCTGAGGAACCTTCGTGCTTACCATCTACAACACGCTGAGCAAGACCAAGGAAGTTTTCAAGCCGCTGGACGGCAACAAGGTGCGCATGTACGTGTGCGGCATGACCGTGTACGACTACTGCCACCTGGGCCACGGCCGCAGCATGGTGGCCTTCGACCTGGTCACCCGCTGGCTGCGCAAGAGCGGCTATGAGCTGACCTATGTGCGCAACATCACCGACATCGACGACAAGATCATCAACCGGGCCAACGAAAACGGCGAGTCGTTCGACGCGCTGACGGCCCGCATGATCGACGCGATGCACGAGGACGAGCGCCGCCTGAGCATCCTGCCGCCGGACCTGGAACCCCGTGCCACCGACCATATCCCCGGCATGCACGCGATGATCCAGACCCTGATCGACAAGGGCTATGCCTACGCGCCGGGCAACGGCGACGTGTACTACCGCGTCGGTAAGTTCGTCGGCTACGGCAAGCTGTCGCGCAAGAAGATCGAAGACCTGCGCATCGGTGCCCGCATCGAGGTCGACGAGGCCAAGCAGGACCCGCTGGACTTCGTCTTGTGGAAGGGCGTCAAGCCCGGCGAGCCTTACTGGGATTCGCCGTGGGGCCCGGGCCGCCCGGGCTGGCACATCGAGTGCTCGGTGATGTCCACCTGCTGCCTGGGTGAGAGCTTCGACATCCATGGCGGCGGCAGCGACCTGGAGTTCCCGCACCACGAGAACGAGATTGCCCAGAGCGAGGCGGCTACCGGCAAGCAGTATGCCAACGCCTGGATGCACTGCGGCATGATCCGCATCAATGGCGAGAAGATGTCCAAGTCGTTGAACAACTTCTTCACCATCCGCGACGTGCTCGACAAGTACCACCCGGAAGTGGTGCGCTACCTGCTGGTGGCCAGCCACTACCGCAGCGCGATCAACTACTCCGAGGACAGCCTGCGCGATGCCAAGGGCGCGCTCGAGCGCTTCTACCACGCGCTGCGCGGCCTCCCTCGGGTCGAGGCCAAGGGCGGCGAGGCATTCGTCGAGCGCTTCACCGTGGCGATGAACGACGACTTCGGCACGCCGGAAGCCTGCGCCGTGCTGTTCGACCTGGTGCGCGAGATCAACCGACTGCGCGACAGCGACCCTGAGGCCGCCGCTGGCCTGGCGGGTCGTCTGCGCGAGCTGGGGGATGTGCTGGGCGTGCTGCAGCTGGAGGCCGATGACTTCCTGCGTGCCGGTGCCGAGGGCAAGGTCGATGCTGCCGAAGTGGAGGCGCTGATCCAGGCGCGTCTGCAGGCGCGCACCGACAAGAACTGGGCCGAGTCCGACCGCATCCGCGACCAGCTGACCGCCATGGGCGTGGTACTGGAAGACAGCAAGGGCACCACCACCTGGCGCCTGGCTGACTGATCGGCTCAAGCCCTGTCGCGGGGCAAGTCGCATCGGCGCAGCGCCGATACGACTTGCCCCGCGATGCTTTTCAGGCCGCGCTGGTGCAGTGCAGAACCAATCTCGCCCCACCCAGCTCACTGGCCCCCACCTCCAGGCCGAACCCATGCAGGTCGACGATCGCCGCGACGATCGACAGCCCAAGCCCGAACCCCGGGTGGCGATGGCCTTCCTCGCTGCGGTAGAAACGCTTCAACACCGCCTCACGCTCATCCGCCGGAATCCCCGGCCCGCTGTCCTCGACTGCAATGTGCACGCCTTGATCGTCCTCGCTGGCGACCATGCGCACCTGGCCGCCTTGCGGGGTGAACTTGATCGCATTGCCCACCAGGTTGGCCAGGGCCTCGAACAGCAATTCTCGATCGCCATGCAGGGCCGCCAGTTGCGCGGGCTGGCTCAGTTGCAGATGGATGCCGCCATCCTCGGCCAGTGGCAGGTAGAAGTCGTGCAGTTCAACCAGCAAGCCTTGTGGGTCGAGTTGCACGAAGCCGGCTCGGCGTTGGCGGTCTTCCAGTTCGCTGATACGCAGCAGGCCTCGGAAGCGAGCCATCAGCGTGTCGGTCTCGCCGATCGCCTGGTCCAGCGCCGCGCCTTCGGCAGAATCGGCGCCGCTCTGCTGGCGAATGCGATAGAGCTGCGCGCGCAGGCGGGTCAGGGGCGTGCGCAGGTCGTGGGCGATGTTGTCACAGACCCCCTTGACCTCATGCATCAGCCTTTCGATGCGGTCGAGCATCGCGTTGACGATGGCGGCCAGCATGTCCAGTTCATCGCGGCGCACCGACACCGGCAGGCGGTGGGTCAGGTCGCCGGCGACGATAAGTTCGGCTTGGGCCTGGATCGCCCGGATGCGTTTGAGCGGTCGGCGGCGCAGCAGGTACCAGCCGGCAAAGCCTGGAATCAGGGTCAGGGAAATGCCCCAAAGCAGCGCGTCGAGAATGATCCGGGTGACCACGAACAGCGAGCCGTTGTCGCGCACCAGCACCAGCCAGCGGCCGTCCTGGACCTTGATCGCCACGGCATCGCAGCTATCGCGGGGCAGGTGCGGATCGTCGGCGTCCAGGCAGCGCTTGAGCTCATGCACCGTGCCGTCCAGGCCCAGCTCCGGCGGGATGGTGCGGATGCGTCCGCCAATCGGGTTCAGCTGGGGGTCGAAGAGGCCGTAGGCGTCGAAGCTGCGCTCCTCGAAGGCCTGGCTTGCGATCAGCGCGTCGTCCAGCTGCTTGCCGCTCATGTGGGCGAACAGGTGCTGGCGCTGCAGCATGGAGTGGCGGGTGAGCTTGTTCAGGTAGCTGGTGACCTCGAAGTACAGCACCCCCATGAGGATGCTGCTCCAGGCCACGAACAGGAAGCTGTACAGCGCCAGCAGGCGGCTGGTGGAGGAGCTCCAGCCCTTAGACGGGTTCGGCAATGGCATAGCCGGAGCCCCGCACGGTACGGATCAGCGGGCTCTGGCCGGGCGAGTCGATCTTCTTGCGCAAGCGGCCGATGTGCACGTCGATCAGGTTGGTGCCGGGGTCGAAGTGGTAACCCCAGACCTCCTCGAAGATCATCATCCGGGTGATCACCTGGCCGGAGTGGCGCATCAGGTACTCGAGCAGCTTGTATTCGGTGGGCAGCAGGTTCAGCGCCTGTTCGCCGCGGCGCGCCTCGTGGCTGATCAGGTCCAGCTCGAGGTCGGCGACCTGCAGGCGGGTCTGGGTCATCGGCACGCTGTTACGGCGCAGCAGCACCTCGACCCGAGCGGCCATCTCGTCGGAGGCGAACGGCTTGGTCAGGTAGTCGTCGCCGCCGGCGCGCAGACCGCGCACGCGTTCGTCGACGTCCGACAGGGCGCTGATCATCAGGATCGGCGTTGCGATCTTCAGGTTGCGCAGGGTGGTGACGATGGTCAGGCCATCGACCTCGGGCAGCATGCGGTCGAGGGTGATCAGGTCGTAGCCGCCGGCGATGGCCTTGGCCAGACCTTCGCGGCCATTGTCGGCCCAGTCGACTTCCAGGCCGTGGCTGGACAGTTCGGCGACGATTTCCTGGGCGGTGACGGCGTCGTCTTCGATGGTCAGTACGCGAGGCATGCTGGTTCCTGGGCGGCGAGTGGAGACCTGATTGTGCCAAAGAATAGACAACCGGCGATTTAAGAAAAATTCATCTGGCTGCCCAGGGCCGTGAAAGCCAAGAAAAACGGGGCATGCCATTGCTGGCATGCCCCGTTTTCACTGCAGGCTGAAGCCTCAGGCGACCTTGACGATCCAGCCCGCCGGGGCTTCGACGTCACCGCTCTGGATGCCGGTCAGCTCGGCGTAGAGCTTCTGGGTGACCGGGCCGACTTCGGTTTCACTGTGGAACACGTGCAGCTTGCCGTTGTACTGGATGCCGCCGATCGGCGTGATCACCGCGGCAGTGCCACAGGCGCCGGCTTCGACGAAGCGGTCGAGCTTGTCGATTTCCACGTCGCCTTCGATCACTTTCAGGCCCAGGCGCGATTCGGCCAGTTCCATCAGCGACAGGCGGGTGATGCCCGGCAATACCGAGATCGATTTCGGCGTGACGAATTCGTTGTTGGCGGTGATACCGAAGAAGTTGGCCGAGCCGACTTCCTCGATCTTCTTGTGGGTCAACGGATCGAGGTAGATGCAGTCGGCGAAGCCGGCTTTCTTGGCCTCGTAGCCTGGTTGCAGGCTGGCCGCGTAGTTGCCGCCGACCTTGGCTGCGCCGGTGCCTTGCGGGGCTGCACGGTCGTAGTCGGAGATCAGGAACTTGTGCGGGGTCATGCCGCCTTTGAAGTAGGAGCCAACCGGGATGGCGAAGACCGAGAAGATGAACTCGGGGGCGGTGCGCACGCCGATGTTGTCACCGGTGCCGATCACGAACGGACGCAGGTACAGCGCACCCTTGCCGTGCGGCGGAACGAATTTTTCGTTGGCCTTGACCACTTGCTTGCAGGCTTCGATGAACTGTTCGGTCGAGACCCGTGGCATCAGCAGGCGGTCGCAGCTGCGCTGCATGCGCGCGGCGTTCTGGTCGGGGCGGAACAGGTTGATCGAACCGTCCTTGCAGCGGTAGGCCTTCAGGCCTTCGAAGCACTGCTGGCCATAGTGCAGGGCGGTGGAGCCTTCACTGATGTGCAGTACGTTGTCTTCGGTCAGGGTGCCCTTGTCCCACTCGCCGTTACGCCATACGGACAGGTAACGCTTGTCGGTCTTGATGTAGTCGAAACCCAGCTTGTCCCAGTTAATGCTTTCGTTACTCATGACACCCTCATTGCTCTGGCCCGAACACGGCGGGCTGCTTTTATATGCGCACCCCGCCACCATAATACATCCGGCGCGGATCGGGAACGGCCAGTCACACAATCCGCCGGGCGAGCATCAGGGCGTGGTGGGCGACAAACTATCTGGACTTAAATGCAGGCAGCCTTCCAGTACCAGGGACTGAAGAAACACTTGGTCATGCGAGACCACCAGCAACGCCCCCTTGAACTGGTGCAACAAGTGCTCCAGCGCCTCGAGTGACGGCAGGTCGAGGTGGTTGTTCGGCTCGTCGAGCAGCAGCAGGTCCAATGGCCGTTCCCGGTACAGCACGGCAGCCAACGCGACCTTGAGCCGTTCGCCACCACTGAGCAGGGCGCCGGGCAGGGTGATGCGTGCCGCGTCGATGCCCAGCTGCGCCAGCCGACGACGCAGTTCGTCGCTCGGCAGGCGTGGATTGGCGGCGCGCAGATGTTCCAGGGCGCTCTGCCGTGGCCCCAGGCAACTGCCATGCTGGTCGAGCAGGGCGACTTCGCCGGTCAACCGCAGGCTGCCCGCGCGCGGCGCCAGTTCACCGGCCAGCACCCGCAACAGGGTGGACTTGCCGCTGCCGTTGTCGCCCACCACCCCCAGCCGCTGGCCCAGGCACAGGCGCAGGTCCAGCGCCGTGGTCGTGCCCCGTGGCAGGTACAACCTTTCCAGCGCCAGTACCTCGCGTCCGGCATTTCGTTGCGGCGTGGGGGCGTGCAGCACGATCGGCACCTCGCGTTCGACCTGACGCGCCGCCTGGCGTACTTGTTCGTCCAGGGCCGCCTTGGCATCCCGCAGTTCGCGGCGCTGGCGCCCGGCGGTGGCCTGGCTGCGCTGCTGCTGTCGGTCGAGCAGAATCTGCGCCTGGTTCGCTTGCTTGGCCCGGTGCCCGGCGCAGGCCTGGTGCCGCTCGAAGTTCTCACGCTGACGTTGCAATGCCTGAACCTGGCGTTGGCGCTGCTGCTTGAGGCGCAGCAGTGCCTGCGCGGCCCGTTCGGCCTGTGCGGTGCTTTGCTGACGGTAGAAGCCGAAATCGCCGCCATAGGCGCGCAAGCCAAGGGGCGACAGTTCGACGATACGTGCCATGTGCCCGAGCAGCGCCCGGTCGTGGCTGATCACCAGCAGGCCCTTGTCCCAGCCCTGGAGCATGTCCAGCAGCAGGGTCCTGGCGCTGCTGTCCAGGTGGTTGCTCGGCTCGTCAAGAATCAGGTAGTCGGCCTCGCTCAGCCAGGCACCGAGCAGCGCGACGCGCATGGCCTGGCCGCCGCTCAGGTGCTCTACCGGGTAGTGTGGGTCGAGATGGCCCAGGCCATGGTGTTGCAGTTGCGCCTGTAATCGCGCCCGAATGTCCCAGCGCTCGCCGACCGCGTCGAAGTCCTCCGGGTCGAGGCTGCCACGTTCGATCCGCTCGAGGGCGCGCAGCGTACTACCCACCTGGGCCAGGTCAGCGACGGTGGTGCTATTGGCGATCACCTCCTGGTCGAGATGATGGACTCGGCCAAGGCGCAGGCAGTATCCCTCACTGGGCTTGCGCAGACCGGCCAGCAGTTGCCCAAGCAGGCTCTTGCCCACGCCGTTGCGCCCGACCAGCCCGGTGTGGCGCAGGTCGAAGGATTCGTTGAGGTCGGTGAAAAGCGGTCTGCCATCGGGCAGGACCAGGGTGACGCTGTCCAGCGTCAGGATCGACGAACTCGTCATGCACAACTCCACTCATGCCGCGACATCTCCGGTACGGGCCGGAGGCTGAAGACTGGCCGTCAGGTAGACGGCGGCATCAATGGCGCATTGGACGAACACCTCGCAGGGGGAGTTGGGTGTAAAGGCTAGCCCAGCAGAAAGCGCTGGGCAACACCTGCGCAAGCGTGCAGGGAATTCTTCGTCGGCAACAGGTCGATACGCCGCAGATGCGGCCAAGGAAATTGAGTTGCGTATCAAGTTGCTGCCGGTTCGCGGCTCGTCGGTGTAAAGAGTTGATAAAACGTGGGGCGGACACCGCCGGCCCGCTCCCACGCGACATCGGTATTTCAGGAAGGTTGGGCCGCCAGGCGATTGCTGACGCTGCGTCCCAGCACCAGCACCGTGACAAAGCCGCAGCCCACCAGCGCCGTGGCCAGGCTGAACAGCACCGCGCTGCCCATCTGGTCGACGATCCGCCCACCGAAGAACGAGCCCAGGGCGATGATCACCTGGAACATGGCGACGAACAGCGGCATGCCGCGTTCCACATCCTTGGGTGCCACGACGAACATCCAGATGCTGGCGCAGGCGGGGAAGGCGCCGAAGGCGAAGCCCCAGAGCGCGATCAGCATCGCCGCGCCGGTGAGGCTGGTGGCGAAGTAGGGGAACAGCGCGGTGCCGACGCCGATCATCAAGGCAACCAGCATCAGGGTGTAGCGCACGCTCTGGTTGGCGGCGAAACCGGCGAAGACATTGCCCAGCACCCCGGCCACGCCGTAGAGCAGCAACAGCGAGCCGATCATCGGCCCGTCGAAGCCGGCGTTGTGCTTGAAGAACGGCGCGACGTAGGTGTAGGCGGCAAAGTGCGCCAGGCCGATCAGCAACACCGCGATCAGGCCGACCCGCGCCTGCGGATTGATAAACAGCGCCGGCAGGTCGCTGATGCGGATGGCCTTCTCCGGGTTGAGCCGCGGCAGCAGCAGGACCTGCGCCAGCAGCACCGGCACGCCCACCAGTGCGGTGACCAGGAAGGTCATGCGCCAGCCCATGAGCCCGCTCAACCAGGTGCCCACGGGCACACCGAGCACGGTGGCCAACGTCACGCCGACCATGATGATCGAGGTGGCCTGGGCCACGCCCACGCCCTTGGGCGCCAGGCGGCCGCTCAGGGCGATCGCGGTCGCCCAGAAACCACCGATGCTGATGCCTAGCAGCACCCGGCCGAACAGCAGCAGGCCGAAGTCGGTGGCGTAGGCCACCACCGCGTTGGCGACGATCATGATCAGGGTCAGGGCGATCAGCAGGTAGCGTCTGTCGAGGGCGCCGATGCCCACCGACAGCAAGGGCGCGGCCAGGGCCGCCATGATGCCGGGCAGGGTCACCATCAGGCCGGCCTGGCCGGCGCTGATGCCAAGATCAGAGGCGACATCGTTGAGCACGCCCACCGGCAGGAACTCGCTGGTCACCAGGGCGAAGGCGCCCACGGCGACCGAGAGAATCGCCAGCCACTGCTGACGGACGCTCTGCTGGCTGTGTTCGGGTGGGCTGTGGGGGTACGCATTGGGGCTTGGCATGGTGCGGGATTCCATAGGGGACTGTCGCCTGGGACAGGCGCTGCAGCGAGGGGAAAACGGGGAGGCGATTATAGGGGGTGGATTTTGCAGCTCGACAGGCGGGCGGCTTGATAGTAATCATCAGTGGGATCGATGGGTGGCCTGGGATAGAGCGTTTGGCCATCCCTCTCAAAGTTTTTCACCTGCACAGAAGGGCATATGACAGAGGCATACCAAGGAAGCTGCCTGTGCGCAGCGGTCAGCTACGAGCTGCTCACGCCACCCAAGGCCGTGAGTCATTGTCACTGCAGCCAGTGCCGCAAAGGGCACGGGGCTGCATTCGCGTCATATGGCAGCGTGCCGCGCAGCGCACTTCGCCTACTTCGCGGGGCCGACAGCATCAAGGCCTACGCCTCTTCGCAGACAGTGTTACGCGAGTTCTGCGGGGCGTGTGGCTCGACGTTGTTCTGGTCACGAACCGAAGGTGAGTTCGCCGGCTGGATCTCGATCGCGCTGGGTACACTTGATACACCGTTCCAGCCACGCAAGCAAAAGCACGTTTACATCGATTCTGCGGTGCCCTGGTATACGCCATCCAGTAATTGTCCCGAGGCCGACTGACGGCTGGCATCGCCGGAATGGGGTATGTTCTTGCCTCTGCGCTTGCTTACTGGCCTGTCATGACTGCTTGAGTATTCGATGCTGATTTCCACGTTATCCAACGGTCGATTCATTACGCCGACGACTCGCCCTGGATGCTGCGCTTCCTGAAACCACGTACACCTTGCGTCAGCTACTGCGTCACGAAGCGGGCCTCGCGGATTATGGCGAGCGTCCCGAGTACCACGCGGCGGTTGCCAATCATGAGCCCGCGTGGTCCGTGGACGAGGTGATGCAGCGACTGGATGGCGCTCGGCTTCGCTATGACCCTGGAGCGGGGTGGCGCTATTCGGATGTGGGCTACCTGCTGGTCGGCAGGCTTATCGAACGTGCAACAGGCCTGCCGCTTGAAGAGGCGATCAGGCAGCAAGTCCTGACTCCACTCGGTATCTCGCGGTTCGCTTGGCAACCCAACGCGCAGATCTGAATGGGGATTATCTGGGCCATTCGTTGAACTACGACCCAGGCTGGGTCTACCACGGATTGCTGATCGGCCCTGTTTCGCAGGCTGCCCTTTTCCTGGAGCGTCTGCTCGCTGGGACACTGCTTCCGGCCGACCTGCTCCAGGAAATGCAGGCAACAAAGGCGTTGGGTGGGCCAATGACTGGCCGACCGTTGGTTGCGCCTGGGTATGCTATCGACCCACAGCGGACATTCAGCGGAAATGGATTGGGTGTCCGCGTAAATCTCAAATAGGATGGGCCATCCTCATCCACCATTGCGCACTAGCAGCAAGCTTATCCATGGAACGAAAAGCAAGCCCGTCCTGCGCTGATTGGGTCATACGCAGTGCCACGCCTGGCAGCGTGGAGCGTATTGAGGCGTGGTTTGGCGGCCATGGCTACGACCCCCATCGGCACGATACCTACTCGATAGGCCGTACCCTTGCCGGCGTGCAGAGCTTTCACTACAAAGGGGCGCTGTGCCACGGCGTGCCGGGCAACACCCTGGTGCTGCACCCGGACGAACTCCATGACGGCATGGCCGGCACGGATATCGGCTTTCGCTACCGGATGGCCTACATCGATCCTTCGCTGATCCAGAGCGTGCTCGGCGGCGAACCGTTGCCGTTCATTGCCGGCGGGCTGTCCAGCGACCCGCGCCTCTATCGCGCCAGCGAGGCCTTACTGATCGAGCAGCAGTGGAGCCCAAGGGTGGTCGCGGAAATGAACGACTACCAATTCAAGGTCGTGCGCATTGAAGGGGAATTCATCTGGCACTCGCACCCGGAGACGGATGAAGCGTTCCTGGTGCTTGCAGGCACCTTGCGTATCGATCTGCCAGAGGGCAGCGTGTATGTGCGGCCGGGTGAGCTGTATGTCGTGCCGCGTGGTGGAGCGCACAGAACAGCGGCCCAGGCGGAAACGAAACTGATGATGATCGAGCCGCGAGGCGTTCTGAATACCGGTCATGAAGGAGGGGAGCGAACTGCGGTGAATGACGTCTGGATCTGAGTTGACGATGCAGGCGATGAGGCCGGTACTCACTATATGGCCTTGGATCGATGTGCGCCTTGAGTCGGAAGCGGGAGCTCACGAGCGGTCGTTTTCGAGCCATAGCTGCCATTCACCAACGGCAGGATTTCTAGCTTTGGCCGCTGGATGCCGCGCACTGAAACGGCCCCAGAGCAGCCTGAGCAGTTGACTCTCCCGTTATGGTCAGGCTTTACCCTGCACGCTTCATGTTCAGGATGAAGTGATGATGAGCAAACGAGTACTGGTGGTGCTGGGGCACCCGTCAAGCGAGAGTTTCTGCGCAGCGCTGACCGAGAGCTATGTCGAGGCGGCCAGAAGTGCCGGCCATGATGTCAGGGTGTTACGGCTTGATGCCTTGAGCTTTGACCCGGTACTCCGCAGCGGCTACCGGCAAGCGCAGCCACTGGAACCCGATCTGCTCAGGGCCCAGGCCGACATCACCTGGGCCGAGCACCTAGTCTTTATCTACCCCATTTGGTGGGGCGGTATCCCTGCACTGATGAAAGGCTTTTTCGACCGCGTGTTCCTGCCCGGTTTCGCGTTTCAGTATAGGGCAGGCAAGGCTTTCCCCGAGCAACTGCTCAAGGGTCGTACAGCGCATCTGCTGGTGACGATGGATACACCGCCGTGGTACTACCGCTGGGTGTATCGCATGCCTGGCCTTCACCAAGTGCGCAAGACCACGTTGCAGTTCTGCGGTATCAGAACGCTGCGTACCCTGATGTTCGGGCCACTGCTCGGCTCCAGCGCGCTGCGGCGTGGAGCCTGGCTCGAACAGGCACGAGGCATCGCCAGCTGACCTGCGGCTACGTGGTTCCCGAACCGCTGGCGCCATGCAATGATGCCCCGCTCCCTGATGAAAAGGACATTCATGTATATCGGCAAAGCCGCCCAACTGTCGGGCACCACGGTCAAGACCATCCGCCACTACGAAGCGATTGGCCTGCTGCCACCGCCCAAGCGCCAAGGGCAGTACCGCGTTTACAATCAGCAGAGTGTCGAGTTGCTGACGTTCATCAAATGCGCGCAGCAGTTGGGTTTCAAACTGAAAGAACTGCAGGCCATTCTGCTGAGGCATCAGGGTGCTGATTTGCCGTGGGACTTGGCGGGCAAGGCCATTGCCGACAAGAAACGCGAAGTGCTGGGGCAAATCACTGGGCTGCAGAAGATATACGCAGGGCTCGAAGCGTTTGAAGCAAGCCTTGCAGGTGCCAGGTATCAGTGCGGGCTTAAACGTCTGCCATAAGCTCCGTGAGAGCGGCAGGGAACAGAATACGGGACCTGCGTCCAAACGGCTTCGAGAGTGTGCTTGCAGTTGACCATGTCGGCCATTGCCGTAAAATCGCGCGCCCATAATCCAGCCGGCAGGGCGCTTCAATGCAACGGGTGATGATCATTGGCCAGCCAGGTTCTGGGAAAAGTACCTTGGCGCGCAAGCTCGGTGAGCGCACGGGCTTGCCGGTCGTGCATATCGACACGATTCACTGGCAGCCAGGGTGGGTCGAACGCAGCCGGGACGAGAAGACGCGTCTTTGCCATGAGGTCGAGGCCCGTGAGCGCTGGATTTTCGAAGGTGGGCACTCGACCACATGGAACAATCGGCTGGCCCGCGCTGACATGCTGATATGGATCGATCGCTCGGCGCCGCTTCGATTCTGGCGCGTGTTCCTCAGAACGATGCTGAACCGCGGCCGATCCCGGCCCGACCTGCCGGACGACTGCCCGGAACTGCTGGCCAACTTGCCGGAGTTTCTCGGCTTCATGTGGCGGACGAAAACCTCGTCCCGGGAGGCAATCAAGCGATTCGTGGCGACAGTCCCGTCGGGATTTCGCGTGGTCTGCCTGCGGTTCAACCGGGATACCGAGGTATTTCTCGCGAGTCTGGGCACAGGCTGATCAGGCTGCGCAAGGTTATTAGATCTCGTGGCGGCAGGCGCCTGCCGTGAAGGCGTGTCAGAACGTTTTAACCTGCGCAAGGATGGCCCATGGCGCTGACCAGCAAGATCACGACCTACAACCCTGAATGGCCACAACGGTACGAGGCGGACAAAATGCTGCTCGTCTCGGCATTCGGTGATGAGCTTATCGCCATGCACCATGTGGGCAGCACGGCTGTCCCGCAACTCGCCGCCAAGCCCGAGATCGATGTGCTGATCGAGGTTTCAGAGCATTGCAATGCAGCAGCCCGAGACGAGGTGTTGCTTAGCTTGGGGTATGTACGCGGCAGTGACCTGTCCGAAGGGCACCACTTCTATCGCCGCAATATTGGCGAGGTGCGCACCCACAAGGTCCACATCTGCAGATGTGGTCACCCTTCAATCATCCAGATGCTGACCTTCAGGGATCTGCTCCGGAACGATGCCTCCCTGCGCCAGCGATATCAAGACCTCAAGATCGAGCTGGAGGCCACCAATACCGGGGGGATGGCTGAGTATCTGGAGAAGAAGGGGCCGTTTATCATCGCGGCGTTGCTTGAGGTTGGCATCAGACGGTGATGAGGGCGGTTGATTACTGGCGAGGCGCCCAGGCGATACACGCGGAGCAATCGGAGAGCAGGCCCGCCAGGGAGCCGGGCCACGCTGAACAGTCAAGCCGGGACTATTGCGTTGCGCCATGCCCCTGTACAGGAAGGTGAGGAATAGTTTGCCCGAGGGCAATGGCACTGGTTTCAAGCTTCACACGCTCTGCTTCCAGAAAAACATACGTGGCTTGCAAGGTGGTGATCTTCGTCTGAATTTCGGCCATCTTGCTGGCCACCAAGGCCGCGCCTTGCGCGCAATTGATCGTATTACCCCGCTTGGCAGCAAGAATGTCGCCAATCTCGGCGAGCGAAAAGCCCACGCTCTGGGCACTCTGAATGAAGGCCAGGTCAACAACGGCCTGATCGCTGTAGCTGCGATAGTTGTTGGCTTGTCGATGGGCCACGATAAGCCCGAGTTGTTCGTAATAGCGCAATGCATGGCGGCCAACTCCACTACGGCGCTCCAACTCTCCAATGTTCACAGTAAAAATTCCTTGACTGTAGAGCAGACTCTACACCTTAGCCTGCCCCCCATCATCCAAACAAGGATTCAGGCATGAGCGCGGAATGTTTCGTCACAGGCGGCAGTGGGTTTATCGGTCAGCATTTACTGGCTCGTCTTACTGCGACAGGGCACAAGGTCTGGGTGCTTATGCGCACCCCTGCAAACCTCGAGCGCCTCAGGGAGCAGGTAAGCCGACTGGGTGGTAACCCTGCCTGTATCCATGCCGTTGAGGGCGATATCAGCAGAGAGGGGCTTGGGCTCAGCGAGGCAGACAAGCAGCGCGTGTCGTCGGCCTCTGTGGCCTTCCACCTCGCGGCGCAATTTTCCTGGGGGCTGACAATGGAGCGCGCCCGCGAAGTCAATGTGCAAGGGGCGCTGCGAGTCGCCAGGCTTGCGGCGAGCCAGCGCATCCGCTTGCTGATGGTGGGTGGCTTCATGCTGCAAAACCTTTGCCACCTGGCCAGTATCGGGGTAGACAATGAGCGCCCTGAAAACACGAACTGGCCCTCCGTCTACGCCCGTGCAGGTGGCTACGAAGGCAGCAAGCTCGAGGCCCATTTTGCGGTCATCCGTTACATGCAGGAGGTGGGCGCGGATTACACAATCGTTCACCCGGCTACGGTGTGTGGCCACAGCGAGAGTGGACACATTGTCGAAGGACAACCTTTGGCCGAACTCATTCGAAATCTGGCACAAGGCCGGTTCAAGGCTGTCCCCGGCTCCACCAGGCACTGGTTGCCCTTAGTCAGCGTCGATTACCTGGTGACCATGATAACTTGCGCGGCGTTCGACCCCTCGATGGCCAACCAGCAGGTCCTGGCGCTCTATGAACACACACCGAACTTGCAGGAGATGCTGGGGCAGATAGCCAAAACGCTGAATATAAAGGCACCCCGTCGCCATGTAGCGATAGGGTTGCTGAGATGGCTTTTGGCAATTCCCGGACTGGCGTCCCGATTCGCGATCAGCGCCGAGTCATTGAACTTTATTCAGACGCAACGCTTTGACATGCGTCATAGCCGGCAACTGGAACTGAAGTATCAGTTGACACATCCGGACATGGCGCGAGCTTTGGAAAAGACAGTGCGCTACGTCAATGGTTACTTGACCCATTGAAACACCCCCCTCAGGCAATAGGCTGGGCCACGCCCACGCCCACGCCCACGCCCACGCCCATGCCATGACGCTCGCCATGCTGCCGATTACGGCCTATGGCTGCTCTTCACCAAAGGCAGCCATGGGGCGAAAACTGTCGGTTGCATCTGACCGCTATCGACCCAGGCGTATTTTCTCCAGGTGATGCTGACGCTACTGCTTCGTCATGGTGTGGTTCAAGGGCTGCGCTGGATTGAAACCGATGGCCCTGCTTCAGCACGGCGCGTGCGAACGTCAGAAGGTGTACTTGATACCCGTCATGATGTTCCTTGGAGCACCGTACATACCGTGGTCGCCGGCATAGCTGAGGTATTCGCGGTCGAACACGTTGTTCAGGTTGACTGACGCACTCAGGTGCTGGTTGAAGTCGTAGCGAGCCAGGAGGTTGGTGACGGCGTAGCTGCCCTGGGTGAAGGTGTGCAGGTCGGCACCGGTCTTGCTCTGCCAGTTCACACCACCGCCGAGGGTGACCTTGTCCAGAATGCCCGGCAGGCGATAGCTGGTGAAGGTCTTCAGACTGTGGCGGGGCAGGGTGGTAACGATACGCTGGTCGTCAGCGTCGGTGCTCACCGCATAGGCATAACCGGCGGAGGCCTGCCAGCCTTCGGCCAGCTCTCCGTCCAGGGTGAATTCAGCGCCCTTGGTGGTGGTGCCCTGTTCCGACTTGTAGGTATTGCCGCCTGGGGTATCGATCCAGATCGCCAGGTTGTCCTGCTCGATCTTGAACAGCGCGATGCTGGAGTTCAGCTTGCCGTCGAAGTGGCTGCCCTTGACACCGACTTCATAGCCGGTGCCTTCCATCGGATCCAGTGGCTTGTTGTTGATGTCGCGAACCCAGGACGACTGAGGGTTGAAGATTTTCGTATAGCTGGCATACAGCGACCACGTATCGTTGACGTCATACACCACGCCAGCATAGGGAATGTAGACGCCGGTTTCCGATTCCTTGGTCTTGGTGTGTTCAGCGTTGTAGGGTTTATCCTCGATCTCGCGATGCCAGTCGATCACGCGGCTACCCAGCAAGATACTGAGATCGTCGGTGGCGTGCAGGCGCGTGGCGAGGTAGGCGGCGTATTGGGTTTCGTCGACAGTGGACTTGCCCGTGACGTCGAATTGCGGTTTGACCGAGGCGCCGTTCCAGTTCAGCAGGTTGTCGATTGCGCCGGCCGGGGAGCCGGAATAGTCGTATTTCCAGCCGCCGTAGCTTGGCACATTCTCGTAATAGTTGGACAAGGTCACGCCGGCGATCAGCTCGTGCTCGCGACCCAACAGATCGAATGGGCCGGTCAGGTAGGCATCGATGTTGTTCTGGCGGGGAACACCGGAGAAGCGCACTGGCAACTGCGTGGTGCCACTTCCGTCCGGGTTGAGGCTGCCGTTGACGTAGTTGAAGACTTCGTCAAACTTGTTTTCGGAGTGGGTCAGTTCGATCTTCCCGCTCCAGCCATTGGCAAACTGCTGTTCGATCGAGGTGAAAAAGCTGGTTTGTTCATGGTCGTTGTAGGACCAGGTCTGTGCCGAATTGAGCGAGCGTTTGAGGTTGCTGCGAGAGCCGTCGGTGAAACGGGTCGGCAGTCCGGAGCGCATGGGCGAGTCGACGTCTGTGCGTTGATAACTGAAGCCCATGGTCAACAGGGTGTCCTCGGTCAGGTCGAACTCGGTAATGCCGTAGATCAGTTGCGAGTCCTGCTTGTAGCGGTCGATCCAGGACTGCTCGGTCTTGAAGTCGGCGACCAGGCGACCGCGTACGTTGTCGGTTTCGGTCAGCGGGCCAGACACATCAAAGCCGGTACCGTAGCGGTCCCAGCTGCCGGCTTCAGCGCTGACGCTGGCCTGAGCCTCGGCGGTCGGACGCTTGCGGATCAGGTTGATCGTCGCTGAAGGGCTGCCCAGGCCGCTGATCAGGCCGGTAGCACCGCGTACCACCTCCACACGGTCGTACATCGCCATGCTCTGGGTGTAATTGTCCATGCGCTTGACGGTGGGCACGCCATCGATTTCAAAGTTCTGGATCTCGAAGCCCCGGGAGAAGTAACCGTCGGATTCGGCACCCTGTCCGTCGCGCAGCACGATGATGCCCGGTGTGGCATCGAGGGTATCGCTGAGATTGGTCAGGCGCTGGTCATCCAGGCGCTGGCGGGTCATGACGGTCAGCGACTGCGGGGTTTCCTTGGGGGTCAGGTTCAAGCGGGTCGAGCTGCTGGATGAATAGGTGGTATAGAGCCCAGTGCCTTCTGTAGTCGACCCGGGAGCCTTGCCCGAAATGGAAATGCTCTGAAGCTCCAGGACGGCAGAGGCCGGTGCACGCTGGAGGGTGTATCGCCCATCCGGCTGGCGAACCGCAAGGAGTTGGCTGCCCTCAAGTAGCGCCTGTAAGGCACCGTCGACCGTGTAATCGCCACTCAAGCCAGGGCTGTTTTGCCCGGCAATCAACTCATTGGGGAACGACAACAACAAATGGGCTTGCTGGCCCAGCTGATTGAGCGCAGCGCCCAGTGGCGCCGGGGCAATCTCGTAGTGCTGCACGCGGCTATCGGTGGCTGCCCAGGCTGGCGATGAGGTGGCGAGCAGAACCGCTGCGGTGCAACCCAGGGTAGTGGCGAGCGAGGTAACGGAGTACGAGGAAAAACTGCGGTGGTGCATGTGAAGTTTCCCGATGATTTTTGATGTATGGCCTATGAGTCTCGCCAGAAATCAAAACGGCTCATCGAGGACGAAAAAATTTCAAACGTTAGCGGGCAGGGGACGCAAGTTGACCCACAGGCGAGTGAAACGCTGTACATCCAGTTTCAGTGTGTGGGCGACGGCATCGATGATTCGATCGCTGTCTGCCAGCGGGTAGGTGCCCCATACGCGCAGGTTGGCCAGGGCGGCGTCGCACCCAAGATGCCCATGGCGATACCGGCCAAGTTCGTCGAGAAACGCCTTGAGCGGTTGGCCGTTGGCGACGATCATGCCTTCGGCCCAGGCGGGAGAGGATGCTTGCATTGCCCCCTGATCGAGTATCCCGAACGGCCCGAAACGCGCCAGCTGCCCGGCTTGCAGAGTGGTCCAGAGGTTGACTTGGGTCGGGCTTATTTCAAGCGAGCCATGATAGATCGCCAGCTGGGTTGAGCCATTGTCAAACTGCCGCATTGTGAAACGCGCCGAGGACGCCTGCGCCCGAACCTGTGCGGTTTCGATAAACAGCGCCGGGTTCAAGGCGGTGTTGATCAGGACCTCGCCGCTGAGTAATCGAAGGTGCCAGCGCTGGTCAGCCGTGCGAGCATTTATTGCGCTACGGGTATTGAGTTCAAGCGACAGATCCGAGGCCAGCGCAACACGTCGGCGCTCGCCCACGCCCGTGGTGTAGTCGGCACTCATGCGCGACATCAACTCGCTGTCTCGACTCAGCCAGGCACCGGTACCTGCAGCCAACAGCAAGGCCAGGCCCTTTATTGCCCGACGCCTGCTCAGCCCTTCCTGGGAGGGAAGCAACAGGGCCTGTCGGGCGAGGTCTGGATCGCCTTGGGTGCGCAATGAATCGAGCTGCGCCCCCAACTCCAAGGCTTTTTCCCAGGCCAGTTCATGCAAGGGGTGTTCACTACGCCACGCCATGAATGCGGCCTGTGCGGGTGAATCGAAATTGGCCTCCTGCATATCGAGCCACCACTCCATCGCCTCCTCACACATTTTTGGCGATAGCGAGGATTCTCGGCCAAAGGCGTTTGCGGTGATAGTCATTACAGTGCTTCCGTCACCAGCATGCATCGCGCACCCGCCTTGATGATATGGCGCTTGACGGTAGCGATTGAAATACCCAGTCGCTCGGCAATATCTGCGTGGCTGAGCCCATCGAGTTGTGACCAGAGAAAAGCCTTTTTGACGGCGACATCCAGTTCGCACAGCGCTTCGTCGAGTCGAACCAGCGTCTCGAAAATAATCAGTTGGGTCGCCAGGTCCGGCAGCACGCTTTTGTCTTCGGTCTGGAGCGCATCCAGATAGGCTTTTTCCAGGCGTGCGCGGCGGTAGTGGTTGGACAGGACACTGCGTGCCACCTTGGCCAGGAAAGGCCGAGGCTGGCGGATCTCAAGCGCCTCGTTGCTGGCCAACAGGCGCATGAAGGTGTCCTGCATCAAATCAGCGGCGCGGTGTGAGCAGCTCAATTGCCGATACAGCCAACTACGCAACCAGCGGTGTTGCTGTTGGTAAAGAGCAGTGAGCTGAGCGGTATCGATAGATGCCATGAGCTGTCACGAAATTGGTGCAAATGAGACTTAGTATCATATGGGATTAATTGGGTAGCGACAAGAATGCAGGAGGGCGCGGGGCATGATTGGCCTGATGGATGAGGGGCATTTGCTTGCTTTCAACGCCGTGCGGAAAGTTGTTGCGGCGCCAGGAATGCATCGTGGAAGTAATGGTGGAACGCGTGCATCGCCGGGCTGAATTCCCGCTCGCGATGCCAGGCCAGGCCGACGCTCATGGGGGTGACCTTGTCGGTGATGGTCACCGTTTCGATGCGTTTACCTTCCAGCGACCAGGGGCGATGTACCAGGTCGGAGAGGATCGCCACGCCGCTGCCGTTGGCCACCATGCTGCGCACTGCCTCCACAGAGCTGGTGCGGATTCGCACGTTGGGCTGCTGCTGGGCATGTTCCCAGTAGCGCATGGCGCTTTGTTCGGCTTCGTCGACGGTAAGCAGGATGAACGGCTCCTGTGTGACGTCGGCAAGGCTCACGGCCGAGCGCTCGCACAGCGGGTGATGGCTGGGCAGCCACAGCCGGCGCTCGGAATTGAACAGGGTTTTCGAGACGATGTCCGGGTGGGTCAGGTTCGAGGTCAGCACCACCGCCATGTCGAATTCGCCTTCGAGCAGGCCTTGCTCGATGGCCTGGCGCTCCCGTTCGTGCACTTCGATGGCCACGTCCGGGTGCCAGTGTTCCAGGCGTTGCAGGTGATGGGGCAGGAAGTAACCGATCACCGTGTAACTGGCCGCTACCCGCAACAGGCCGGTGGCGCGAACGTCCGGCAGTGGGCTGTTGAGGGCGTCCTCGACGCTGCGCAAGATCACGTAGGCCCGATTGAGAAAGTGCCGTCCGGCATCGGTCAGGCTCATGCCCTGGGCCGAGCGCTGGAACAGTAGCGTGCCGAGCATGCCCTCCAGTTCCTTGATTGCAGTGGTCACCGCCGACTGGGAAATATTCAGATGAATCGCAGCTTGGGAGATTTGCCCGATCTCGGCCGTGGCGACGAAGTAGCGAACCTGGCGCAGGGTCAGTGACATGAACACTCCGCTTGATGAGGTATCTGATTTTCAGAAGATGCCCCCTCAGATAATAGATCTTCCCAAGGGGGTGGCTGGAACTTAACGTGCTCTGCATGAAGTCACAAGCGTCAGGAGCACGTGTCATGCAGGCAGTAGATTTCAATTCGGACATGGGCGAAGGCTTCGGTCCGTGGACGATCGGCGACGGGGTCGACAACGAACTGATGGGCTTCATCAGCTCGGCCAACATCGCCACCGGTTTCCATGCCGGCGACCCCGGCACCATGCGCCGCACGGTCGAGCAGGCCAAGCGCCTGTGCGTGGCCGTCGGTGCCCATCCGGGCTTTCGCGACCTGGTCGGGTTCGGCCGCCGCCACATCCATGCATCGGCCCAGGAGCTGGTGGACGACATGCTGTACCAGCTGGGGGCCCTGCGTGAGCTCGCCCGAGCGCAAGGCGTGGCCCTGCAGCACATCAAACCGCACGGTGCGCTGTACATGCACCTGGCCCGGGACGAAGAAGCGGCGCGCTTGCTGGTGGAAAACCTGCAGCGCCTGGAGCCTGAACTGCTGCTGTATTGCATGCCCGACTCGACGATCTGGCGTATCGCCACTGAGCTCGGCCAGCCCGTGATCCGCGAGTTCTATGCCGACCGCGAATACGACATCAGCGGCTCCATCGTCTTCACCCGCAATGTGCGTGCCTACGACCCCGCGCAGGTCGCTGCGCGGGTCCTGCGTGCCTGTCAGGAGGGCGTGGTGCGCACGGTGGAAGGTGAAGACCTGGCGATCGAGTTCGACTCCATCTGCTTGCACAGCGATACACCCGGTGCCTTGGCACTGGTCGAGGCCACCCGTAAAGCACTCGATGGCGCGGGGATCGAGGTGCGCGCACCGCGATAACGCCACCGAAGACACCTGGCGCACAGACGCCAGGGTTTGCTCGATACACAGATTTTTTGCCTGCCTTTCTACAACTATTCCAAGAGGAACAGACATGGCGCAGCACACCGTCATCACCCCATTGCCGGGAACTTTCTACCGCAAAGCCACCCCGGAATCGCCGAACTACGTCGAGGCCGGTGCCAACGTCAGTGCCGACACGGTGATTGGCCTGATCGAGGTCATGAAGCAGTTTTCCGAACTGACCGCGGGTACGGCAGGGCGTCTGGACGCATTTCTGGTCGAAGACGGTGATCCGGTGGAGCCGGGTCAGGTCATCGCGACACACGAAGATGCGTGAGGGCACAACCATGACTCAAGGCATTGGTAAACTGCTGATCGCCAACCGTGGCGAGATCGCCGTGCGGATCATCCGTGCCGCGAAAGCGCTCGGGATTCCAACCGTGGCAGCGTGCAGCGAAGCAGACGTCGATTCCCAGGCCGCGCGCATGGCCGACGAAGTACACATCCTTGGCCCGGCCCGCGCTGACAAGAGCTACCTCAATGTCGAGGCCTTGCTCGGTGCCCTGAAGGCCACCGGGGCCACTGCGGTGCACCCCGGTTATGGCTTTCTTTCGGAAAACGCCGAATTCGCCGAAGCGGTACTCGCCGCTGGCGCGATTTTCGTCGGCCCAAGCCCCGAGACCATCCGCCGCATGGGTGACAAGGCCGAAGCCCGGCGCACCGCGCAAGCGGCGGGCGTGCCGGTGGTGCCCGGTTCTGCCGATGAACTGTTCGATGTGGAGTCGGCGCTCGAGGCCGCCAGATCCGTCGGTTTCCCGCTGCTGATCAAGGCCTCGGCCGGAGGCGGTGGACGCGGCATTCGTCTGGCGGAAAACCCGCAACAGTTGCGCGAAGAATTCCCCCGTTCCCAGCGCGAAGCCCAGGCCGCCTTTGGCAATGGCGCGGTGTATCTGGAGCGCTTCATCGGCAAGGCCCGGCATATCGAAGTGCAGGTGCTGGGCGACGGCAAGCAGGCGGTGCACCTGTTCGAGCGCGAATGTTCGCTGCAACGCCGCCGCCAGAAGATCTTCGAAGAAGCGCCGTCACCGATCCTCGATGCCCAGCAGCGCGAGTCTCTGTGCGCGAGCGCCGTGCGCCTGACCGAGGCGCTGGGATACAAGGGCGCCGGCACCCTTGAGTATCTGTACGATGACGCCACCGGCGAGTTTTTCTTCATCGAGATGAACACACGGATCCAGGTAGAACACCCGGTCAGCGAGCTGATCACCGGTATCGATCTGGTCCAGGCCATGCTGCGCATTGCCGGTGGCGAGCCACTGGGACTCAAGCAGAGCGATATCGCAATCAACGGCGCGGCCCTGCAGATGCGCCTGAACGCCGAAGACCCCGCACGGGATTTCTTCCCAAGCCCAGGGCTTGTGCAAGCGCTGAACTGGCCACAAGGCGAGGGCGTGCGGGTCGACAGTCATCTGTATGAAGGCTACCGGGTGCCGCCCTACTATGACTCGCTGCTGGCCAAGCTGATTGTTCATGGCCGTGACCGCGCCGAAGCCCTGGCCCGCGCGCGACTGGCGGTCGAGCAGACCACGCTTACCGGCATGGCCAGCACCTTGTCGTTGCACGGCGAACTGCTGGAGCAACCCTGGTTGCACACCGCCGATTTCCACACCGGCACGTTGGAAACCTGGCTGGCCGAGCGCCGCAGCGGAGGTGCAGCATGAGCAGTCCGATTCGCTACAGCTTTGGCGCCGACGAACATCTGTTTGCCGAAGTCAGCGACAGCATGTCCCTTGAGGCCTTCTTCAAGGGCATGGCGGTCACCCGCGCGGTGGAACGTCTGGCCCTCGATGGCGTGCTCGACGTGTGCTTGGCCAACGCCTCGTTCCAGATCCGCTTTGACCCGGATCGCATCGCGCCGGCAGATCTGCTTGAAGCAGTGAAGGGGGCCGAGTCCCAGGCCGTGGCCGAGCGCACCCTGCACACCCGGATCATCGAGATCCCGGTGCTCTACAACGATCCCTGGACCCACGAAACCCTGATGCGC
Organism: Pseudomonas sp. P110(2024); assembly: GCF_057480795.1. Classification (NCBI taxonomy): domain Bacteria; kingdom Pseudomonadati; phylum Pseudomonadota; class Gammaproteobacteria; order Pseudomonadales; family Pseudomonadaceae; genus Pseudomonas; species Pseudomonas sp. P110(2024). The sequence continues at coordinate 74,329 of NZ_JBLIYT010000016.1, read as the reverse complement.
TTTCGCGACCGCCACCAGGACCCGAATGCCACGGACCTGGAGTACGCCGCGCGCATCAACGGCTTGGCCGACGTCGAGGCGTTCATCGCCGCCCACAGTGGCGCGCCGTGGTTCGTTTCGATGGTGGGCTTCGTGGCGGGCCTGCCGTTCATGTTCCAGATGGTCGAGCGCGAACGCCAGTTGCAGGTGCCCAAGTACCTGCGACCGCGTACCGACACGCCGAAACTGACCCTGGGCCATGGCGGCTGCTTCGGTTGCATTTACTCGGTACGTGGAGCCGGTGGCTACCAGATGTTTGGCGTCACTCCGGCACCGATCTACGACCCGCAGCAGAACCTGGCGTACCTGAAGGAACACATGGTGTTCTTCCGTCCCGGCGACATCGTGCAGTTCAAGCCAATGGACCGCGATGCCTATGACCACGCCGTGGCCGAGGTCGAAGCCGGGCGTTTTGATCTGCGCATCCGTCCAGTGGAGTTCTCGCTCGATGCGTTCCTCGCCGACCCGATCGGTTATCCCAAGTCGCTGCAGGAGGTGCTGGCATGATCAAGGTGCTCAAACCCGGTCTGGCCACCTCGGTGCAGGACCTCGGCCGCGAAGGCTACTACCACCTGGGTATCCCGCCTTCCGGGGCGCTGGACCAGTACGCCCTGAGCGCGGCCAACCAGTTGGTGGGCAACCCGGCCAATTCGGCGGCGCTGGAATGCACCTTGCTGGGGCCGGAGCTGGAATTTCAGCAGGACGCCCTGGTAGCGGTATGTGGCGCGCAGATGACGCCGAAGGTCGATGGCGTGGACATGCACTTGGACACCGCCTTCGAAGTGAAGGCCGGACAAGTGCTGCGTTTTGACTTCCCCAAGGCTGGCGCGCGGGCTTATCTGGCGGTGGCCGGCGGTATCGATGTGCCGGTGGTGCTCGGCAGTCGTTCCACCTACGCACTGGGGGCGCTGGGTGGTTGTCAGGGGCGCAGGCTGGTGATGGGTGATGAACTGCCGATCGGCACCGCCAGCGGCAAGGGGCGTGCCGGGGCGAGTCTGCCCATGGCGTTGCGTCAGTCGCTGGGAGGGGAGATCACCCTGCGGGTGGTGCCGGGGCTGTACTACGACCGCCTGACCCTGGCGGCGGCGGACAGCTTTTTTGCCGAAGCCTGGACCGTCGGTTCGGAGGCAGATCGCATCGGCTATCGCTTCAAGGGTGGCAGCCCGCTGAGCTTCCAGCCTCGCGAGCAGCCGTTCGGCGCCGGCTCCGATCCTTCGAACATTGTCGACAGCTGCTACCCGATCGGCTCGATCCAGGTGCCGGCAGGGCTCGAGCCCATCATCCTGCACCGCGATGCGGTGTCCGGTGGCGGCTACGCGATGATCGGCACGGTGATCAGCGCCGACCTCGACCTGGTCGGCCAGATGCAACCCAACCAGAAGGCCCGCTTCGTTGCGGTGACGCTGGAAGAGGCGCTGCAAGCCCGACGTTCCTATAAGAAAAAGTTCAACTGTCTGAGCAAGCTGTTCCCTTCCTGAAAAGCCAAAAAGGCAAGCCAACGCCGCACTTCGGTGCGGGGGCGGCTGCCCGCGCTTCAACCTCTGACGTAAAGCACTAGCGACTGGCAGTCGATCTTTCTAACCAGTCAGCACGAGTCATCTCCCATACTTCGACCTCCATCCGTCCAGATACGAAATCTCCTGCCCGCACCTCTACCAAGCGCATACCCTCATGTTTCGAGACCTTGCGAGATGCGTCGTTGGCAACAGCTTTGGGAACCTGCATGACCGGACGCGACAGTGTCTCGAACCAATAGGCATTGATAATCCGGCATGCCTCGCGCATGTAGCCCTTTCCCCACCACTGTGGTGCGAGCCAGAAGCCCCTGTTGTTTCCAGGCTGATCATACAAACTGATGCTACCCAGGGTGCAGCTAGCATCGTCGCGCATGCGGATCATCCAGTGCCATTCACGACCTGCTGCCATTGCAGGCAGGGCGATATCTCGGACATAGATCAGCGCCCCGTCTTCTGGATACGGCCATGGGACACGACGATCCAGATAGCGAACCACCTCCCAGCAGGGGAACAGCTCCTGAATAATGGGTGAATCCTCTAACTGAAGGGGGGTGAGAACCAGCCGGTCAGTGATAAGCGTCGATAGACAGTCCATGACATTCGTTCCCGGGCATCCCTGTGAGACGTTGATTATCTGTACCGGGCTGGTTTGTGTCGACCGCTGCTGGCTGTTATCTGTGCTCCGCCAAGGGCAGCTATGGGACGAGAGCAGTTATCCGTGTCTGGCTGCTTTCGACCCAGAGCAGACGGTGGGAACAGGCAGAAGTCGGCCAGAAGCGGTCGCTTGAAAAAGGTAATAAGATAATTCTTTTCGGCCTGAACGCTTGCCTCTAAGGTGTGAGACGTTGCGACACCGCTGCTCAACGCGCTGACGATGCCTTGGGTCTGCATGGCCGCATAGTCAAACACTCCTGCAACACCATGGAATGACTATATGCACCCATCGCTAAAACAAGCGCTCGACATCATTAAAATCGAGCGCAACGTAGCCGAATACACCCAGGCGTTTGACGCGGTGCATGACGTGGTAAGCGTATTTGGCGAGCTTGACCTAGCCAATCGTCTCTTCGCAGAAATACCCCGAACAGTGCCCGAAGAGCTGGTGGCCGAACTTTTCAATTTGTTGGCTTGGCAAACAAACGATAACGGTTCGGCAATGACGCGTGAGGTCGAGACGTGGCTCAGAGAACAGCAAGATCCGCGCAAGCTTAGGATTGCCATGAGCCTGGATGTATATCCATTTCCAGATGCTCAGGAAATGCATCAAGTATTGTCCACGCTGGCTGCGGCCATCCCAGAAGTGGCGACTATGTGCCAAACGCTTATGACCTCACGAAAGGCTAGAACACATAGTCAAGTATGACGAAAGGCAGTGGGGCCGCTTTGGGTCGACTGTGGTCACTTGCGAGTGGCAGCTATCGACCCATAGCCGCCGGTGACCAATAGCACCAACTGGCTACCCCCCCTGCCAGTAATCACTCAATTACTCTTTATTGGACTGTTCCGCCTAATAGCTTCCTGACTGTCCTTTTACTCCCGCGCCCTTTGCTGCGACCATTTTTGCACTGACCCAGCCCTGCGGATTTTTTATGATGGACCTTGCTATCGAGTTTCCCGAGTTCTTCCTGCCCAGTTGCACGCTGCGGCGGATTAATCGCAATGACGCCGAGGCGATTTTTGCCGGGCTTTCTAACCCGCAGGTTGTTGCCCACTACGGCGTGTCTTACGACAGCCTCGAAGCGACGGACGAGCAGATGCGCTGGTATGACGCTCTGCTGGAAGAGCACCGGGGCATTTGGTGGGGCATTACCTTCCCGGGACGGGACGAACTGATAGGCGCTTGTGGTTTCAACGATTGGTCACACTCCGATCGTAGCTTGGATATCGGCTATTGGCTGATGCCGGAACACTGGGGCCGAGGGCTGATGCAAGACTGCCTGCCCACCATCCTCCGCTTCGCCCTGGGCACCCTCGGCGTACATCGCATTCACGCAGATGTTGAGCCGGAGAACCCCGCCAGTATTCGTTTGCTGGAGCGGGTCGGCTTCGTGTTTGAGGGAACCCTGCGGGATGTGGAATACAAGAACGGGCGCTTCCTCAGCCTGCACCAGTACAGCCTGCTGGCCTCTGACCCGGCGGGGCGAGCTCTGCTGGAGGACGACACACCGATCCTTCGCCCATCCCGCGGGTCTGATGCGCAGGCACTCAGTGCTTTGGCTCAGCGCAGCAAGGCCCATTGGGGATACCCCGAGACTTGGATGAAGGCATGGCAGGCAGCGCTGACTTTCCGCCCCGAGCAAATGACCTTCCACTACGCAGTGCTGGTCGCAGCGGGTGGCCAACTACTGGGCTTTTATGGGCTTGAGAGCGGCGAGGATGGCTGGCAGTTGGAGCATTGCTGGGTCGACCCACAGTCGATGGGAAGCGGTTACGGACGGCGCCTGGTGGGGCATGCTCTGGCTGTGGCGCGTGGACTGGGCGTGAATACGCTAGCGGTGGAATCGGACCCATCGGCACGGGGCTTCTACGAGCTGCTCGGTGCACAGCATGTGCGCGATGTACCGCGTCCAGTATGTGGCGAGCTCCGGCATCTCCCAATACTTAAGTGGGAGTTCAGTGACTAGACCTGATTGGAGAGTAACGTGCAGATCGATTGGCTGCTGGCAGTCTACTCGCCGTTTGCTGCACCTTTACAAGTCAGCCATGTATCGTTAACCGGCCTGCGCCAAGGACTGCTATGGGTCGGAAGCGGCCGGTCACGAAATGCCGCTAACGACCCATAGTTGGCCTCTGCCGCACTGTCAGAAACGGGCAACAGCGGAAATTCGGTGCAGCGGCCTTGCATCTGTTTCAGCCAATCACTGGCGCATGCTCGGCCATCAATTCGATTATCCAGTCGATAAATACCCGAACCTTGGCGCTGACATGGCGATTCGGCGGGAAAGCCAGGTACATCGGCATTGGCGACATATGCCAGTCTTCAAACAGCGGCAGTAGCTCCCCACTGTTAAGGTGCGGTTTGGCCATGTACTGCGGCAGCCAGAGCATCCCCAAGCCAGCCAGACCGGCGGCAAGGTACGCATTGCCGTCATCGACCGTCAGTTGCGGACGGGGCTGGACCTCTATGCGCTCCTCACCTCGCTGCATCACGTAGGGCAAGGTTTTGCCTGTTCGAAACCAGAGAAAGCCGATGGTTTTGTGCTGGCCTTCCGCTAACACACGCGGGTGTGCTGGTGTTCCGAAGCGCTGCAAGTACCCGGGCGTGGCATAGATACCGAGTTTCAAATCGCCCACATGCCTTGCCACCAGGGACTGATCGGTGATCTCGCCGCCACGTACCACGCAGTCGATGTTTTCGCCAATGATGTCGACGATGCGATCACTCACGCCCACGGTCAGCTGAATTTCCGGATAACGTGCAAAGAATTCCGGCAGGGCGGGTATGAGCAGCATTCGCGCCAGCGGGCTGGGGACATCCACCCGCAACCGTCCGCGCGGCGTCATCGAGGCGCTGGACAAGCTGGTCTCGGCGTCGTCCATGTCTGCCAGTAACCGGACCACGCGTTCGTAGTAGGCCGCGCCGTCGGCGGTGACATTGACCTTGCGTGTGGTGCGGTTGAGCAGCCGCACGCGCAGCCTCGCTTCCAGTTGCTGAATGAGCTGCGTCACGGTGGTCTTGCTCATGTGCAAGGTGGCGGCTGCCTTGGTGAAACTGCCGGTTTCCACCACTCGGACAAACGCCTGCATCGCATCGAATCGGTCCATTCCACGCCTCGTTCGCACCTGGATTGTTTGGATTATACAAACAGTCCTGGCCAGCGCTGCCCGTTTATCCAGGTAGGTAGCCTTTTTAAAGTGGCCTCATCGTAGACAACGGGCCGCGATAGCCCAGAACGAGGTAGGTAATGTCCAGTAAACGTGATGTCGTTTTCCCACCCGATCGCCATGCTTTGTACGAGCTGCACCGCTACTCGCCGGCGATTCGCTCCAACGGTTTTCTGTTCGTATCCGGTCAGGTCGGCAGCCGCAAGGATGGCTCGGCCGAGCCGGACCTCGCGGCGCAGGTTCGCCTGGCCTTCGCCAACCTCAATGCGATCCTCGCCGAGGCCGGCAGTAGTTTCGAGGATGTGGTTGATACGACCATCTTCATGGTCGACCCCGACTCGAAGTTTGAGACCATCTGGGAGGTGGCGGCTGAGTATTGGGGTGAAGCGCCTTATCCCACGGTGACCGCTCTTGGCGTGACCTGGCTGTCCGGCTTCGACTTCGAGATCAAGGTGATCGCGAAACTGCCGCAATAGAGGCGGTCCAGCCCCTGCTTCCGGTTCAAGCCGCAGGGAGCATTCGTGCTATTTCGCTGCACTCGGTATGCCCCCGCTTACCCGTCGGCCAGACGGTAATGGCGGTTCGCCTTGCGGGGGCTATCGTTGCTTGTCTGGGCGACGACTACCGACCGAGGGCGGTGCGATGAACACGAGTGATCTACTGGAACAGTTGCTCCGGGCCGGGCAGGGTTCGCAAGCACAACAAGGGCGCGGCGGCATGTCAGCGCAGGATGGCCTGGGCGGCTTGCTGGGAGGGCTGCTTGGCGGCGGCAGTACCGCAGGTGGCAGTGGTGGCCTTGGTGGTTTACTGGGCGGCCTTTTGGGTGGCGGTGGTGGCAACGCCGGCGCCTCCGCTCAGGGACGCTCTGCTGGCGGCGTCAATTACGCGGCTCTGGCGTCATTGGGCATGATGGCGTTCCAGGCCTATCAAAGTTGGCAGCGCAGCCAGGCGGCCGCGCCGCAACAGGCCGTGCGTACCGTGGATCAACTGTCCGGCCCCGAGGCCGAGGATCACAGCCATGCGATCTTGCGTGCGCTGATTGCGGCAGCCAAGGCTGACGGTCGCATCGACCCGCAGGAAGAACAGTTGATCTACGCCGAAATCAAACGTCACACCAGCGACCCGCAACTGCAGCAGTGGCTGGATGAGGAAGTCAGCAAACCCCTCGATGCTGCCGAAGTGGCGCAGTCGGCCCAGGACCCGGGCATGGCTGCGGAAATGTACCTGGCCAGTGTGATGCTGGTGGATGACCAGCAGGATGCGGAGCGGGCCTACCTTGATGAATTGGCCAGTGCGTTGGGGATCGATCCGACGTTGCAGGTACATCTGGAACAGCAGGCGAAGGGGGCTGCCTGATCGATCCGAAGTGGACATTGACCCAAGGCGCTGTTCTCAATGCAGTCTGGTTGTTGGGCTGCGTGGGAGCGGGCTGGCCCCGCGATCACCGGCAATGCCGGTGCCATACGCCGCATCGCGGGGCAAGCCCGCTTCCACGTTGGTAATGCTTGTAACGTTGTTTCCTGCACGACTGCGTAGCCCATAGGGCACGGCGATCTCCTGCAAGAGCTTGACCTGGGCTTCAGCCCACCTCCGTGAACCGACGCCGCGTCACGAACAGCCCCACGCCCAACGGCACGGCTGGGTAGAGGGGCAGGGGAGAGACCCCGCGTCGCGTCCTACAGGGATTAATCAGATTTTCCCTATTTCGAGTAGTCCGTTTCCGAAGCATGCTTTAGCCGCTTTTACGCCTTCCAACAGAGGTCTAGTCTCGCTGGGTCGCTGCAAAAAGTAGCGGCCGGGTCTGCAAGCCTGAGCGGGACAACTAGATCAGCGCCACCCATTGCCATTGGTCTCAAGCCACTGGCAGTGCGTTATGGTGGCTGCGTACGGGTGGCCTTCGGGTCAGCCGGGCTTACTCTAGTTGCCCCGGTCTTGCAGGCCCGTACGTAGCCGCCACCCTATCGCCTGCAAGCGATGGGCTGCGGTCCGATCAGCGCAACTAGAGAATTTCATCATGCTCAAGATCGTCCCGGATCCACCCCCGTCCGCTCAATCCCCTCATCTCCTTGAAGATACCCTCGTCCAAGCCACCGAGTACGTCATGTGCGCGCTGGCCGTCGCCCATCAGTCGTTCAGCCACCTGCCCAAATCACCGGCCACTTTGGTGATGCTGACGATGATGCACGAGCTTGATGCCACCCGCACGCTGCTGGAGTCGGCACTGGCCCAGCTCCAGATGAGTGCGCGACCGCTGTCATACACATTGCACTGATAGAGCTGCCACAGGCCCCAGGTTCCGCGCCGCAATCAAAATTGCCGGGGCCGCTGCGCAGCCCTTTCGCGACACAAGGCCGCTCAGGGGTTAGCTAAATCAATGAGTCACGGTTTGTTCTACGAGAGAGGATTTCGCAAATGGACAACGAAACCCCAGCAGACCACGGCCAGCTCGGCTGGACCGTCGGCAGCTGCACCTGCCTGGAAGGCGCCACCAAAGGTATGCGTCTGTTCCGCGTCGAGCCCGGCAACTGCGCAAGCCACGCCATGGAGCAGGCTTCCGTGCTGCTCGACAGCGCCCGCCGGGCTTCCTTCATTGGTGTGATGGACAACGAACCGGTGCTGGTCTGGGCATCGCATTACCTGAGCGATATGGCCAAGGCCTTGATGGATGATGCGCATATGGGGATATTGAAGAAGGTGTGAAACAGAGGCCGGTGGTCTGGGTGGGCAGCCGCGTCGACCCAGAGCATGCTCGAGTGCCCTCAACGCCTTCTATCGTGGCGACAAGTCCGTATAGTGCCTAGCTCTCATCAGTCAAAGGAGTGGCCATGAATCAAGCAGCACATCGTCTGGAGAGGGGAGTCCGATGCGTATCGCAATGATCCTCGCGGCAGTCGGGACCACCTTGTCGTTGATGTCGGTGTCGCTATCGGCGTCACCCGGCCAGCCATCGTCTCCATTACCCACTGATCAGCAGCGTATCTCGGTCCAGGTCGAAGGCGAGGGCAGGGATGTGATCCTGATTCCGGGACTGGCATCGTCTCGTGAGGTATGGTCTGACCTGGCGACTCGGTTACGCCAGGACCACCGCCTTCACCTCGTGCAGCTCGCAGGCTTTGCCGGTTCGCCTGCGGTGACCGATAGCGAAGGGAAAGTGCTCGCTCCAGTGGCCGAGGCAATTGCTGATTACATCCGCACCCAGCATATCGAGGCCCCCGTGATCATCGGGCATTCGCTGGGGGGAGAGGTTGCATTGATGCTGGGGGCTTGTCATCCCGATCAGGTTGGGCGCTTGATGATCGTCGATGCGTTGCCGTTCTATACGTTGCTGATTGACCCTTTGGCCACCAGCGAAACTGCTACCGTGCAGGCTGCAGCAATGCGCAGTTCGCTGTTGGCGGCATCGCCGGAGCAGAGTGAAGCGATGCAGAAGGCATCCATCGCCCGACTCGCCAAGACCGAGGCGGTCAGACCAGGGCTGGTTTCTGCGGGGATCAGCTCCGATCGCAAGACTGTGGCGGACGCCGTATATGAATTGATGATCACCGATCTGCGTCCCGAACTCGGTCGCATCAGCGCGCCGGTCGAAGTCGTGTATGCCTACGACGCTTTTTACGGTGTGCCTGCATCCAGCGTCGATGCAACGTTCCGTCGGGCCTATGCCTCGACACCTGATATCCATTTCACCCGCATCGATGACAGTTTTCATTTCGTCATGCTCGATCAACCGGAGCGATTTGCCAGCGCTGTTGCGGCTTTCCTCGAACCGGGGGCGGAGCGCGGACAATGAGTGGTCGGCGTGCAGCCCTCTCAAGGTCTTTGGCTGCGGGGGCTATTGACCGAGTGAAGGCCTCCAGGTGTTCGCTGCAAGGCTTGCGGCGAACACCCTGAAAGACCCGACGCTTACAACGCCGATCCTGCCCCCATCAGAAACTCCCCTTGAGCGTCACCATGAAGTTGCGCGGCTCACCATAGTAGTTACCCCAGCCAGTAGCCCCCACGGTCGAGTAATAACGCTTGTCCAGCAGGTTGTTGCCGTTCAGCGCCAGGCTCCAGTGCTCGTCGAGGCGGTACTGCACGCGGCCGCTCCACAGGGTGTAACCCGCCTGCTCGATGCTCAGGTTGCCCTGGCGGCGGAAGTTGTCGCTCTGGCTGGAAACCCCGGCGCCGACGGTCCAGCGCTCGAGCGCGCCGTCCAGCTGGTAGTCACCCCAGACCTTGAGCATGTGCCGCGGGATGAAGCTGGAGCTGAAAGTCAGCTCGGTCGGGTCGGTCTGGTTGATGGTGTTCAGGTACTTGGTCTGGGTGTAGGTGTAGCCCGCCAGCAACTGCAGGCGTTCGATGGGCGAGCCGCTGACCTCGGCCTCGAAGCCCTGGGCGCGGACCTTGCCGCTGTCGGTGTAGCAGTACTGGTCGCCCGAGCCCAGACAGGTGTCGGCGAAGTCGGTTTCGGCGCGGTGCTCCTCGACCGTGCGGAACAGGTTGAAGGCGGTGTTCAGTGCACCGCCGAACAGCTCCCCTTTGATACCCAGCTCGTAGTTGGCGCCGGTCTTGGGCTGCAGGGCCTGGCCCTGGGCATTCACCAGATTGCTCTGCGGCTGGAAGATGTCGGCGTAGCTGGCGTAGACGGTCCACTCATCGTTGAGGTCGTAGAGCACGGCGGCGAAGGGCGTGACCTGGCCGTTTTCCTGGCTGCGGTTGTGTACCCAGTAGTCCCAGGCCTGGGTGTAGGAATCGCTCTTGTTGCGGTACCAGCTCACCCGCGTACCGAGCACCAGTGTCACTGGCTCGGCCAGCTTCAGGCGCAGGGTGGCGTAGGTGCCGTACTGGGTGGTGGTGGAGTCGGTGGGGACGCTACCGCCGCGGCTGGGAGCGCTCAGGAACGCGTCCTTGGACGGATGGGGGAAGGCCGGGGACGGATCGAACGGGTTCTGGGTACCGCTCAGGCCCATCAGCGCGAAGTAATCGTGGGTCTGCTGGCGGCTGGCGTTGGCGCCGACGATCAGCTCGTGCTCGAGGCCGAACGCCTCGAACTTGCCGTCGAGGTAGCTATCGAAGCCGTAGTCATCCTGGTCGTAGTCGAACCGCCCGGCATAGCGGCGGATCCCGGCGCTGCCGGCGCCCACCGGCACCGCGCCCTCGGCGTAGCCGTACTCGATGTTCTGGTTGTTGTGGGTGTAGACCGAGGCAAAGTTCAGCGTCCAGTCGTCGTTGAAACGATGCTTGAGGTCGGCGAAGCCGGTGGTGCGCTGGCTTTGCTGGTCGTTCCAGCTGGCGCCCAGGCAGGTGGAGCGCGACAGCTTCAGGTCGCTGCCGTCGGCGTAGCGGGGCAGGCCGTGGTAGCAGGGCGAGGCGTCGACGTCTTCATAGGCAAGGCCCACGCCCAGGGTGGTGTCGGGCGTCACGTCCCAGTCCAGGGCGCCGTACAGCACCTGATCCTGGCGCTTGGCGTTGTCGTAGAAGTACTGGCGATCCTGCAGGGTGGCCACGGCGCGGCCGCGCACGGTGCCCGATTCGTTGAGCGGGCCGCCCACGTCCACCTGGCCACGGTAGTTGTCCCAGGTGCCGGCGGACAAGGTTAGCGTGGTGTGGGCCTTGTCCTGGCCGCGCTTGCGCACGAAGTTGACGCCGCCGGCGGAGGAGCCGGAGCCCTTCATCATGCCGGCCGCGCCCTTGAGGATCTCGACCCGGTCGTAGAAGGCCATGTCGCTGGAGAAGCTGTTGGCCTGCACATAGTTGCCGCCCACATCCAGCGGCACGCCGTCGTACTGGTACTGGCCGTCGAGGTTGAAGCCACGGGAGTAGAAGTACTTGCCGCCCATGGGCGAGTCGTAGACGGTGATGCCAGGGGTCTTGTCCAGCACCTGCTCGAGGGTGTTGAGGTTCTGGTCGTCGAGCATCTTGCGGGTCATGACGGTTACCGACTGCGGCGTCTCCTTGAGGCTGTGCACGCCTTTGCCGATGGTCACCGCGCGCGCGGCGTAGGACTGGGTGCCCTCGCTGGTGGCATCGAGGCGATTGGCGTCAATGGTCAACGGGCCCAGTTCCATCGCCGTTCCGTTGTCGGCCGGGACCAGCACATAGCCGCCGTTGCCCTGGCGCTGGGCTTGCAGCCCGCTGCTGGCGAGCAGGCGCAGCAGGCCTGCCTCGACGCTGTAGCTGCCGTCGAGCCCGGCGGTGCTGAGGTGGCGGGTCTGCTCGGTGTCGAACGAGATGGTTACCCCCGCCTGCACGCCGAACTGGGTGATCGCATTGCCCAGGGGGCCGGCGGCGATATGGTAGGTGTTCTGGCTGCTGGCCATGGCATGGGCCGGCGCGAGCAGCGCGCAGGGCACGCTGGCGAGGGACAGGCCAAAGGCGAACCGGCGGACGGCCAGGCGCAGGCGGGCGGTGGGGTGGGGAGCGGGCATTGGGTGATCCTTGCGTGTCATGGCGGAAAGTCGCTGTCGTCGCGGCTTGTGTCATGGACGGACGAGAATCGAAATCAGCAAGATTGCGGAAAACTTTTTTTCGTGCAGGGCTCAGGCAGGCTCCACGCTGACCCAGTAGCGGCTCAGGTAGCGCACCTTCACTGGCAGGGATTTGGGCAGGTTCGCCAGGGCGATATCGGTGTCGTCGATGGCGAATGAGCCGGAGATACGCATGCCTTGGATGGACGGCGCGCAACGCAGTAGGCCAGGGCGGTAGCGGCCCAGTTCGGCGATGAAATCCCCCAGGCGCCAGTCGTTGACGCTGAGCATACCCTGGACCCAGGCCGCGGAATCAGCGGGCAGGGGCTGGGTACGGCCGATCACGTCGCGATCAAATCCGGCCTGCTGGCCGGCGTCCAGGCGCAACACTTGGTCGGGGTGGCGTTGCGGGCGTATCTCGACGGCGGACTGCAACACTCCGACCTGTGTCTGCTGCGCTGTTTGGCGCACATTGAACTGCGTGCCTAGCGCCCGCACGCTGCCGTTGTCGGTGTGCACGATGAACGGGCGGCGGGCGGCGTCACGGGCGGTACTGATAAGGATCTCGCCGCGATACAACTGGATCGCCCGCACGTGGGCGTCGAAGTGCACGTCAAGTGCGGTGTCGACGTTCAGCTCCAGTTGCGAACCGTCGTCCAGGCGCAGTGAGCGCCGCTCTCCGCTGCCGGTGCGCTGCTGAGCGAGCAGGGCGCGATACTGCACCTGTTCGCTGGCCAACCAGGTACCGCCACCGACCGCCAGCAGCAGTCCCAGTACCTTGAGCACTTCGCGGCGTTGCGCCTGAGCCGCGCCCAGGCCTGCCAGCGCAGCCTGGCGCGGCACCGTTGACCACTGGCGTTGGAGTTTCTCCACCCGCGACCAGGCTTCGGCATGCGCAGGGCTTGCCGCCAGCCAATCGCGCCAGGCCTGGATCCGTGCTGTGTCGCCAGCACCGTCATTGAGTTGCACGTACCAGGTCGCGGCGGCCTCGAGGGTCTTCAGGTCCACTGTTCGGCGCTCAATTGTCGACCACCAGCAGGCAGCGGGTCATGGCCCGGATCAGATGGTTCTTCACCGTGGTCACCGAGACGTCGAAGCGTTCGGCGACCGCCGCATAGGTCAGCCCCTCCAGTTGCACCGCGAGGAAGATGTCGCGGGTCCTGGGACCGAGTTCGTCGAGCAGTGCATCGACCGCTACCAGCATCTCGATAATCGACAGGCGAATCTCCGGCGACACTTCGACCAGCTCCGGGCGCAGGGCGAGGGCCTGCAGGTAGGCCTGCTCGATGGCGCGGCGACGAACCTTGTCGATCAGCAGCGCGCGGGCGATGGCGCTGAGGTAGCTGCGCGGCTCGCGGATGGGCGTCTGGTTGCGGGCGGTCATGACCCGCAGGAAGGTGTCGTGGGCCAGGTCGGACGCATCGGCGGCATTGCCCAGGCGCGCGCGCAACCAGCTTTTCAGCCAGCCGTTGTTTTCGCTGTATAGCTGGTGAAGCGCCGAGCGGTCGAGCGTCGACATAGGGCGAGGTCCATGATGTAAATGGTAATTGCTCGCATTGTCTCGGTGTGGTGAAGGGATTGCAATAGCTGGGGCTGCAACGCAGCTCCAGTGGCTGCTGTGAAGCACAAGCTGGTTCCTGGCCCTTGATCAGCTGATGAAGATGATCTTCGAAACCAACTCCGCGCTGTTCTTGGCCTGCAACTTCTTCATCAACCGTGCCCGATGCACTTCCACCGTCCGATGCGATATCCCCAGCTGCCGCGCCACTTCCTTGCAGGTCAGCCCGTTGACAATATGCAGCGAGATCTCACGCTCCCGTGGTGTCAGTTGCACCGTCGGCGCCGGCTGTCGGTCGAGCCGTTCGAAATGCCAGATCATCAGCTTGAACGGATCGTCCACCGTCAGCGTGAAGCCCTGGGCCCTGGCCCAGAACACCTCGCCGTTGCGGTGCTGCATGAAGCGTTCGTCGGAATAGAAAGCGCCCAGCCCGTTGCGCAGCCAGTGCTCGCTGCGTTCGCCGATGCTCTGGTAGTCGGCGTGGGAGGGATAGAGCAGCAAGGTCAGATGCCCGCGCAGTTCTTCGCGGGTATAGCCGAACAGCCGGGCGAAGGCCTCGTTGCAGTCGAGCATGCGTCGGTGGCCGGTGATCAGCTGTGGCGCGGGTGAAACCTGGAACGCCAGGCGTTCCAGGTCCGGGGAGGCGTGGGTGGGTACGGTCATCAGGCTTCCTGCCTCGGTGCTTGGGGGCATGTCCCGTACGGCTCACTACTTACTCGCGTACGTAGTTGCCCCAACTAGCGTGGGAATCGGGTACTGCCACATTGTATGCAATACCCGCTTCAAGGACAGAAGAAAACCACCATGCTCCACGATTCCATCTCCATCGTTGCCGCCGCGCACAGTCCCTTCGGCCGCCTGGATGGCCTGAACCTCGAGGACCTGATCGTCCAGGTCACCCGCGATGCCCTGCAGGATGCGGCCATCGACGCCGCCGAGATCGACGCGCTGTTCCTCGGCCACTTCAACTCGGGCCTGGTGGCCGACGGCTTCCCGGCCTCGCTGATGCTGCAGGCCGATCCGCAACTGCGCTTCAAGCCCGCCACCCGCTGCGAGAACGCCTGCGCTTCAGGTTCGGCGGCGATCCAGGCCGGGATCAACGCAATTCGCAGCGGCGCCGCCGACCTGGTGCTGGTGGTCGGCGCGGAGAAGATGACCGGCAACAGCACGGTCGAGGTCACCCGGGCCCTGGCCGGTGCCGGCTACCAGAACGCCCTGGCGGAAGCCGGGCTGAGCTTCGCCCAGCTGTTCGGCCAGGTGGCGCAGCAGTACACCGAGCGCTACCACAGCCCGCTGGCGTCGATGGCCGCCATCGCCGTGAAGAACCACGCCAATGCCATGGGCAACCCGTTGGCGCAGATGCACCGGGTGATGGACTTCGAACACTGCAACCAGGTGTCACCCAGCAATCCGCTGATCGCCGCGCCCCTGCGCCTGACCGATTGCTCGCTGATCAGCGACGGCGCGGCGGCGATCATCCTGGCCTCGCCCGAGCGTGCCCGGTCGATGCGGCGCCAGGTGGCGATCCGCTCGATGGTCCAGGTCAACGACTTCCTGCCACTGTCGCGCCGCGACATGCTGGCCTTCGAGGGGCCGCAACGGGCGATCCACGGGGCGCTGCGCGAGGCAGGGGTGACCCTGAACGACCTTAGCTTCGCCGAGGTGCACGACTGCTTCACCATCGCCGAACTGCTGATCTACGAAGCCATGGGCCTGGCGCCAAGGGGCGAAGGGCACCGAGCGCTGGACGACGGCATCGTGCGCCAGGGTGGACGGCTGCCGGTGAACCTGTCCGGCGGGCTCAAGGCCAAGGGCCATCCGGTGGGCGCCACCGGGGTGTCGATGCATGCCCTGGGCTTCGCCCAGTTGACCGGCAAGCCCATCGGCCTGGGCGTGCCCAACGCCGAGTTCGGCTTGCTGTTCAACATGGGCGGCATGGCGGTGGCCAACTATGCCAGCGTGCTGCAAGCCGTCAGGGTCTGAGGATGAACATCGCTCATTGGCTGCAGGATGCGGCCCAGCGCTGGCCCGAGCGCCCGGCGCTGTTCGAGGGGGCGCGCCAGGTCGCCGACTACCGGACGTTCGCCGCCCGGGTTCGGGCGCGGGCGCTGGAGCTGCGTCACGCCCATGGCATCGAACCGGGCGACCGGGTGGCGCTGCTGTTGAAGAACAGCTGCGCCTACCTGGAACTGCTCTACGCCATCTGGTGGAGCGGGGCGGTGGCGGTGCCGATCAACAGCAAGCTGCATGCCCTGGAAGCGGTTTGGATCGTCGGTAACGCCGGAGCGCGCCTGATCCATACCGACGAGGGCGAGGTCTTCGCCGGCGCGCCCCTGCCGGACGGTTGCCGTGAGCTCGCCGTGCCTGCCCTGGCTGCGCCCGGCGCGCTCGACAACGATGAACTGGCGCAGCCGCATCCGCGCCAGGACAGCGACCTGGCCTGGCTGTTCTATACCTCCGGCACCACGGGGCGGTCGAAGGGTGTGATGCTGTCCCATGGCAACCTGATCGCCATGTCGCTGTGCTACCCGCTGGATGTCGACCCGGTGAGCGCCGGCGATGCCGTGGTCTACGCTGCGCCAATGTCCCATGGCGCCGGGTTGTACAACTTCATCCACGTGCGTTGCGGCGCCCGGCACGTGGTGCCGTTGTCCCGGGGGTTCCAGGCCGCCGAGCTGTTCGGCTTGGCGCAGACGCTGGGGCAGGTCAGCCTGTTCGCCGCGCCGACCATGGTCAAGCGCATGGTCGAGCAGGCCCGCCAGCAGGGCTATGACGGCGGGGGTATCAAGACCATCGTCTATGGCGGGGGCCCGATGTACCTGGCCGACCTCACCGAGGCCCTGGACACTTTCGGCCCGCGGCTGGTGCAGATCTACGGCCAGGGCGAATGCCCGATGACCATCAGCGCGCTGTCGCGTGAGATTATCGCCGACCGCGCGCAAGCAGGCTGGCCCGCCATCGCCGCTTCGGTGGGGCGGGCGCAGTCATGTGTCGAGGTGCGTGTGGTGGATGGCGCCGGCCAGCCGCAGGCGGCCGGCGAACCCGGCGAGATCAGCGTGCGTGGGCCGGTGGTGATGCAGGGGTACTGGGACAATCCGCAGGCCACCCAGGCGACCCTGGTGGACGGCTGGCTGCGTACCGGCGACATCGGTTACCTCGACGAGCGCGGTTACCTGACCCTGACCGACCGCAGCAAGGACGTGATCATCTCCGGTGGCAGCAACATCTACCCGCGCGAAGTCGAGGAAGTGCTGGTCCAGCACCCCGAGGTGTTCGAGGCCTGCGTGGTGGGCGAGGCTGACGCCGAATGGGGCGAGTCGGTGGTAGCCTTCGTCGTGCCGCGCACGCCAGGCAGCCTTGATGCCCAGGCGCTCAACCAGTGGTTCCTGGCGCGCATGGCCTCGTTCAAGAAGCCGAAGAAGTACCTGTTCTGCGCCGAGCTGCCGAAGAACAGCTACGGCAAGATTCTCAAGACCCAGGTGCGCCAGTGGCTGCAGGAGCCCGACGGGGCGTTCGCCCGCCACTGACCCGCCACTTTTCATGGAAAGCACCACGACAGGAGTTCCCGACATGGGCATGTCACCCGGCAACACCCAGCGCCAGCGGCGCCGCGCCTTTATCGGCGCCACCACCGGCCACTTGATCGAGTGGTACGACTACGGCGTCTACGGCTTCCTGGCCTTGTATATCGGCAAGGCCTTCTTCGTCTCCGACGACCCCACCAGCAGCCTGCTGGCGAGCTTCGCGGCCTTCGCCCTGAGCTTCTTCATCCGCCCGCTGGGCGGGTTGTTCTTCGGTCCGCTGGCGGACAAGATCGGCCGCCGCCGCACGCTGATCACGGTGCTGGTGATGATGGCCGGCTCTACCTTCCTGCTCGGTCTGCTGCCGACTTACGCCAGCATCGGCATCGCCGCACCGGTGATCCTGGTGCTGATCCGCTGCGTGCAGGGTTTTTCCGCCGGGGGGGAGATCGGCACCATCACCAGCTTCATCTCCGAGTACGCCGGCCCTGGTCGCCGCGGCTTCGCCACCTGCTGGCTGATGGTCACCGCGGTGCTTGGCCTGCTGCTGGGCGGCGCCGTGGCCAATGGCATGACCTGGGCGCTGGGCGCCGAACTGATGCAGGACTGGGGTTGGCGGATTCCGTTCCTGATTGCCGGCCCCCTGGGTTTCATTTCGCTGTACATTCGCCTCAAGCTCGAGGACAGCCCGGAGTTCCTCGCCCTGGTGGAAGCCGGGCAGACTTCCAAGGCGCCGCTGCGCGAGGTGTGGCAGTGGAAGCGCTCGATCGCCCTGGTGTTCTTCATCATCACCCTGCACAGCTCGATCTTCTACCTGGTGCTGACCTTCGCCTCGACCTACATGTCCAACACCTTGAAGTTCGACAGCGGCACCACCTTGCTCTACGTGTTCGTCGCCAGCCTGTCGGCGGCGCTGGTGATGCCATTCGGCGGCGCCTTTACCGACCGCTACGGGCGCAAGCCATTCCTGATGGTGATCGGTACACTGGCGACCCTGGCCATGTACTGGTTCTTCAAGACCGCGCCCGGCGCCACCCCGGCCACCTTGTTCTGGCCGTTGATGGCGGTGGCGATCTTGTTCGGGCTGTACGCTTCGTCGACCTACGCGCTGATGAGCGAGCTGCTGCCGACGCGCATCCGTTCCACCGGCATCGCCATGGCCTACAACATTCCGGTGGCGGTATTCGGCGGCAGCGCGCCGCTGATCTCCACCTGGCTGATCAAGGTGACCGGAGATATCACCGCGCCGTGGTATTTCTACGTGGGCACCGGCGTGGCGTCGCTGGTGGCGCTGGTGGTGTTGCGTCAGGAGGATTTCGTGGCCTGTAGCATTGATGCGCAACAGCGGGGCGGGGACGCCACGGGCCGATCCCCAGCCTTGAGCTGACACACGAAACACCTGTCCTTCGCCTTTCCGCTGGGCGCAGCATCCTGTTACAGTCGCCGCCTCACGCTATCGGTCCGGGGATGTACAAGGATGTCGCTTCACGATTGGTTCGGTTTTGTCGTTGTCTCGATGCTGGTGACCCTGTCGCCAGGACCCGGGGTCATCATGGCCCTGTCCAATTCGTTGTCCCACGGACCGAGGCGGGCGATGCTCGGTTCATTTGGCAACGCCTTCGGCCTGCTGGTGGTCTCAACCGCCACCAGTGCCGGCCTTGGGGTGCTGCTGCAGTCATCGGCCACGGCCTTCCTGCTGCTCAAGGTGCTGGGCGCGAGCTACCTGATCTACCTGGGCATCAAGCAGTGGAAGAGCCGCAGCAGCGCCTTCGACCAGCTGGAGCAGCCGGCCAAGGGTATCGCCAGCAATCGCCGGCTGCTGTTCAATGGCGTGACGGTGGCGCTGACCAATCCGAAAGCGATCCTGTTCTTCGCCGCTTTCCTGCCGCAGTTCATGCGCACCGGCCACGGCGCCGAGGGCCAGCTCGCCCTGTTGGTAGTCACCTTCGCCCTGTGCTCGATGCTGTCCCACGCTTTCTACGTCACCCTGGCCCAGGCCTTGAAAAACCAGCTGGCCGCGCCAAGCCGCGCGCGCTTGATGAATCGCCTGTTCGGCGTCTCGTTCATGACGCTGGGTGCCAGCCTGTTCACCGTTCAGGCCAAGACGGCCTGAATTCAACCTTTCCAATAGGTAGATCTCCATGGCACAAGCCACCGACCAGGCTTTCTACGACCGCGCCGACGCGCATATCGAACTGGCCAACCAGCAGATCGAAAAGCTTGAGGATCTTGGCAAGGTCAGCGCTTCGCTGACCTTCGCCGCCAGTCGCTTCAATGCCTGGATGACCGCGCGCAGCTTCAAGTCCGCACAGGAAATGGCCGCTGCGCGGGAGGAACTGCTGAAGTACTTCTGCGAGCAGTACCGGATGATGCTCGAGGACAACCTCGATGAGCATATCCAGCACTTCGACCGCTACGTGCTGGGCCAGGACAGCTGAGTCATCCGTCGCCAGGCCGTGCAGCGCTTCGCCGGCGCCACGAGGGCTGAAGTCGGTTACTGCAGCGCGCCCTGTTCCTGCGCCGGTACACCAAACGAGACGTAGTAGGCCAGGCCGACAAAGATCGCGCCACCTACGGCGTTGCCCAGGAATACCGCCGCCAGGTTTTCCAGCAACTGTCCCCAGCTCAGGTAACCGGCAAAGATTGCCGCCGGGATCAGGAACATGTTGGCCACCACGTGCTGGAAACCGATGGCGACGAAGGCCATGATCGGGAACCAGATGCCGAGGATCTTGCCGCTCATTTCACGGCTGGCGTACGAAAGCCACACCGCCAGGCACACCAGCCAGTTGCAGCCGATGCCGGAGACGAAGGCGTGAAGGAAGTCGGCGCTGACCTTGCTGGTCGCGCCCGCCAGGGTCTTGCCCAGGTACGCTCCCTCGGTCAGCCCGAGCAGATGACCGAAGCAATAGGCGACGAACAGCGCGCCCAGCAAGTTCGCCAGGGTCACCAGGGCCCAGTTGCGCGCGACCGCCCACAGGCGGATACGCCCGGCAAACATCGCCAGGGGCAGGCTCATCATGTTGCCGGTGAGCAGTTCACCTCCGGCCAGGATCACCAGGATCAGGCCGATGGGGAACACCGCGGCGCCCAGCAGGGTGCCGAACGAGGCCCATGGCGTGGGGATCATGGTGCTGACGTGGATTGCCAGCAGGAAGCCCAGGGAAATAAATGCCCCGGCCAGGAATCCGAGGATCAGGGTGGCGCGGGTGGGCAGATGGGCTTTGCGGGTGCCGGCTTCTATGACCAGCTCGGTGATCCGGGAGGGGGTATTCACAGACATTATCAACAACTCGAACGCAAGGACGGTGGCTCAGGCCGCGGGTCGGGGTTTGGCAGCAGGGGGGGGAGCTGCGAAGCGGGCGGCACGTTAGCTGAGGCAATTTGACGCGGTCAAATCGATAGGCTGGATGAGGTGATAGATCTCATCTATGAGGGCTGGGTATCCAAGCGGATTGCTATCGACGCGCTTGAAAAGGCACTGTGGAGCAGGCAGTATTCACCGAAATTACATGGTACATTCCATGGTATGTAACGGTGGAGTGAGCAATGGCGCGTATAGGCATCGACAAGGCATCTGTTTACCAAGCGCGGCAAGCGCTGATGGCCCGGGGTGAACACCCTAGTATCGATGCGGTACGTATCGAACTGGGTAATACCGGGTCCAAGACCACCATTCACCGCTACCTGAAAGAGCTTGATCGCCAGCCGGCGCAAATGCTAGGCAGCACGGCGGCGCTAAGTGAGCCCCTGGGGCGATTGGTCGAGCGACTGGCGGCGCAATTGCAGGAGGAAGGACAGGCGCGCATCGACGCCGCTGAGGCCGCCGCAGAGGCCCGTTGCGCGGCGATGCAGGCTGAGTTGCAACTGGCTCAGCGTGACCTGGCCAACGCGTTGCGCCAGGTGGAGCGCTTGAGTGGTGCGCTGCACGCCGAGTCAGAACGCCTGGTCTCCTGCCAGGCCAGCCTGCAAACCGAACAACTGCGCAGTGCTGGTCTGAGCCAGTCCCAGGGCGAATTGCAAGCGCGCTTGGCAGACAAGGACGAGCAACTGCGCGCCAGCCTCGAACAGCGCCAGCAGGAGCAACGCCGGAACGAGACCCAGGTGCGACAGTTGCAGGGGCAATTGCAGACCTTGCAACAGGGGGCCATCGCTCGTCAGGACGAGGTGACCCGCCTGCACCGCGACAATGAGCGCCTGCTCGCCGAGCAGCGCCAGGCAACGGCCCAGAGCCGGTTGCTGGACGAGCAACTGCAGCAGCGTGACGCCCAGGTGCAGGGCTTGCGAGCGATACTGGCGCAGGCCCAGGGCGCCAATGACGAGATGCGCCGTCAGTTGGCGACGCGAAAAGGCGAATGATCGCAGGCTGCCTGCTGGCCTGAGGCAGCGGATGCGCCGTTCGTTCAAGCGCCTGATTCAGTTGCCGGGCAACACTGGGGCTCCATCCATGTTCGGAGCCTTCCATGCGCATCCTCTATGCCCCATGCTTTTTCCTCGGGTTCATCGCCACCGCCGTATGGCTGATCAACCTCGGTGCCGACATCCTCTGGCTGTTGCCCCTGCTCGGCGTTGCCATCTTGCTGTCATTCACCTGCGAAGCGCTGTACCCCTACAAGCCCGCCTGGAGCGAGGCCGGCGGGGAGGGCGGACGCGATGGCCTGCACGCGCTGGTCAACGAAACGCTCAATGTCGCCAGTATCGCCGTCATTCCTCTGTTTGCCGGCTGGCTGCCGGCCAGCAGCCTGTGGCCCAGCCACTGGCCGGTAATGTGGCAATTGCTCCTGGCGCTGCCACTGGCCGACCTGGGCATCACCCTTGTGCACTACGCCAGCCACCGCAGCGCGTTACTCTGGCGCCTGCACGCGGTGCATCACAGCGTGACCCGGCTGTACGGTTTCAATGGCCTGATGAAGCATCCGCTGCACCAGTTGGCCGAGGCCCTGGGCGGTGTGGTGCCATTGTTGCTGCTGGGTTTGCCACAGGATGTCGCGGCGCTGCTGGCGTTCAGTATCTCGGTGCAGTTGCTGCTGCAGCACAGCAATGTCGACATGCGCATCGGTGGCCTGCGCCATCTGTTCGCCTGGGCGCCCGTGCACCGGCTGCACCACCTGAAGTACGGCAGGCTGGGCGACGTCAATTTCGCCCTGTTCTTCCCGCTGTGGGATCGCCTGCTGGGGACCGCGCTGCACCTGCCGGACTATGGGCTGGCCGATGACGACATGGGTATCGGCGATCGCCCGGACTACCCGCAAACCTACCTGGCACAGCTGTGTGAGCCGTTTCGACCGGCGGCCACGGCGCAGCCGCCAGCGCCGCTGCCACGCGGCCTGCGCCAGGCCCTAGATCAGCGCGTCTGAACGCAGGTGGCGCAGGGCGTCGCTGGCGCGAATACCGAACTGCTGACGCAGGCTGCGGGAGAGGTGCGCCGAGTCGGCAAAGCCCGCGGCCATGGCCGCCTCGGTCAGGGAGGCACCGGCCAGCGCCTGGCGCAGGGCTTGGCGCAGACGCTGCCACAGCACCAGGCGTCGTACCGACAGGCCGAGGCTGCCGCTGAACAGGCGCTCCAGTTGGCTGATCGACAGTGCGGCTTCCTGAGCCAGTGCCGTGGCTGGCAGGCGCTGCTCGTCCAACGCCCGGATCCGCGCAAGGGATCGTGCCAGACGCGGGTCCAATGGGCGGCGCGGCGCCTGACGCAACGCCTGGGCGAGACCGGGGATATCACGGGGCGCCTGTTGGCAGACGTCGAGCAAAGTTTCCAGGGTAAACGCCAGGGGCTCGGCAAACAGAGTGATGCAGGGCGCCTGACGCTCGGGGATGGCGTGGGGCTGCAGCGACTCGATGGCCAGCGAACGGCCGCAGCGCTTTTCGCCGGCGATTTCTACGCACAGCTCGCCCTCGAGGGACAGCAGCACCTGATGGGCATAATGGGCGTGGACGCTGGTTCGGCCCGGCGTGCCGAGCAACAGGCAGTGGTCATCGGCCAGCCAGAGTCGACCTCGCCAAGCGCTGTCCTGTCGTTCGTTCATCCCAGGCTTCCTATCCGTATTGGTCCATAAACACTCATGCGAGTGGATATCGTTCAAAGGCCGATTATGCTTGAAGTGACTTGCCGCGATTCGGGGCCGATGCCTCGTCGTGTTTCGCGCAGCCTGTAATGCCCTTGGGCCTGGGTGCGTGCTTTGGGATCTGATGGAGCACTCCGGTCTACCCCAACCAGACGGAGGCGACCCATGGCGGTCCTTGACAGCGCATCCACGGGCAGTAGCGCGCCCCAACGTGGCATCACCCGGGAGGAGCGCAAAGTCATCTTTGCCTCTTCCCTTGGTACCGTGTTCGAATGGTACGACTTCTACCTCTACGGATCACTGGCGGCGATCATCGCCAAGCACTTCTTCGCCGGGGTCAACGAAACCACCTCGTTCATCTTCGCCTTGCTCGCCTTCGCCGCCGGCTTTGCCGTGCGGCCGTTCGGTGCCATCGTGTTTGGCCGCCTGGGCGACATGATCGGGCGCAAGTACACCTTCCTCATCACCATCGTGATCATGGGCCTGTCCACTGCCGTGGTGGGGCTGTTGCCCAGCTACGCGACCATCGGCGTGGCCGCGCCGGTGATCCTCATCACCCTGCGCCTGTTGCAGGGCTTGGCGCTGGGCGGCGAGTACGGCGGCGCCGCCACCTATGTGGCGGAACATGCACCCAAGGGCAAGCGCGGCTTCTTCACCGCGTGGATCCAGACCACCGCGACCCTCGGGCTGTTCCTGTCGCTGCTGGTGATCCTGGCCTGCCGCACTGCCATGGGCACCGAGGCGTTCGAGGCCTGGGGCTGGCGCATCCCGTTCCTGCTGTCGATCCTGCTGCTGGCGATCTCGGTGTACATCCGCCTGCAGCTCAACGAGTCGCCGGTGTTCATGAAGATGAAGGCCGAAGGCAAGGCGTCGAAGGCGCCGCTGACCGAGTCGTTCGCCCGCTGGGACAACCTGAAGGTGGTGATCATGGCGTTGCTCGGCGGTACCGCCGGGCAGGCGGTGGTGTGGTACACCGGGCAGTTCTACGCGCTGTTCTTCCTGCTGCAGACCCTGAAGATCGACCCGCAGACCGCCAACCTGCTGATTGCCGGCTCGCTGCTGATCGGCACGCCGTTCTTCATTGTCTTCGGCAGTCTGTCCGACCGCATCGGGCGCAAGAAGATCATCATGGCTGGCTGCATCATCGCCGCGCTGACCTACTTCCCGATCTTCAAGGCGTTGACCGAGTACGGCAACCCGGACGTGTTCGTCGCCCAGGAGCAGAACCCGGTGGTGGTGGTGGCCGACCCCGGGCAGTGCGCGTTCCAGTTCGATCCGGTGGGCAAGGCCCGGTTCACCAGCTCCTGCGATATCGCCAAGAGCCTGCTGGCCAAGCGGGCGATCCCGTACGAGAACGAGAAGGCCGAGCCCGGCAGCGTGGCGCAGATCCGCATCGGTGAGCGGGTGATTCCGAGTTTCGAGGGCAGCAGCCTGGCCGCGGCTGACCTGAAGACCCAAAGCGATGCCTTCACCGCCACCCTGACGGCGGCCCTGAAGGAGGCCGGCTACCCCGAGAAGGCCGACCCGGCGAAGATCCACTACCCGATGGTGTTGCTGCTGCTGAGCATCCTGGTGATCTACGTGACCATGGTCTATGGCCCGATCGCCGCCTGGCTGGTGGAGCTGTTCCCGGCGCGGATCCGCTACACCTCCATGTCGCTGCCGTACCACATCGGTAACGGCTGGTTCGGCGGTTTCCTGCCAACGGTGGCTTTCGCCATGGTCGCGGCGACCGGGGATATCTACTACGGGCTGTGGTACCCGATCGTGATCGCGGTGATGACGGCGGTGCTGGGGATCTTCTTCCTGCCGGAGACCAAGGATCGCGACATCAACCACACCTGACTGCCTGCTGGCCCGCTCCCCGCATACGCGGAGCGGGCTTGTCGGTCAGTCGAAGTATCCACGCAAGGTATACCGGTACCCGACATCCACCGCCGAGGTCTGCGGTTTGGCATACGCCTTCTTGAGCACGAACTCGAACGCCGGTTCATACAATCCATCGCGCACCACGGCACCCGCCAGTACTTCCACCGTGTACCAGCCGTTGTCCAGCTCGATGATCGGTCGCCCCGGCTCCTGGTAGCGTGCCAGCAGGTCGCCCAAGGCCTTGTTGGTGAAGTGCTGCAGGATGCGCCAGGTGAACAGCATCAGCGCACGGTTCTCGATCCGCAGCACATACCCTGCGCGCCGATGTTTGAGGCGACTGCCGGGCTCCAGCAGTGCCGGCGTGGGCTCGTCGAGGGTGAACAGGATGCGGTAGGGCAGGTTGTCGATTCCGGCCAGGGGCAGGATTACCCCCTGCGCCACCGCCAGGTCGCCACTGTCGCCGCGGGTGAAGGCGCGGGCGAGGTCGTCGGGCAGGTCGTGGTCTTCCTTGAACTGTTCGAGCAACTGGATATCGCCGAGCAGGAAATAGTCGATCAGGTCGTTGAGTACTTCGCTGAATTCGAAGCGCATGGGTTGTCCTTGTTCTGGCTGCGCCGGGTTAGTTCAGCAATGTAGCAGTCCACGTGGAAAACCACGCGAGTATAAGGTGCGGGCCTGCCGGCTAATGCCGCTGGGCGATCTGGATCAGGTTGCCGCAGGTGTCGTCGAACACGGCCACGGTGACCGGGCCCATGGCCGTGGGCGGCTGGGTGAACTGCACGCCGGCCTTGCACAGCCGCTCATACTCGGCCTGGATATCGCGCACGCCGAAGGAGGTGGCGGGAATGCCGTCCTGCTTGAGCGCGGCCTTGTAGATTTTTGCCGCGGGATGGGCGTCGGGTTCGAGCAGCAGCTCGACGCCGTTGGGGTCGTTGGGGGAGGTGAGTGTGAGCCAGCGGTGCTTGCCCATGGGGATATCGTGCTTGGGTTCGAAACCCAGGACATGGTGGTAGAAGGCATGGGCCCTGGCCTGATCGTCGACGAAGATGCTGGTGACCACGATCTTCATGTGTATCCCTCTGAAGGGGCAGCATCGCGCTGCGGGTACCTGGGGATTATAGAAGGGCCGCCTGCACCGGGTGGATTGGTTCGCAGACTTTCAACCGGAGATCGCTGAGCCTTGTGGTGTGTCGGCACGTCACCAGGTCGAACAGCAAGCGCATTGCCCGTGTCGCCATGCGCCGCATCACCGGCGCCTGCAGGCGTTGTGCCGCTATGGCGCCAGGGCTTCGAAACCGACCTGCTGGGCACGGTCGGTATGGTGACGGCGGCGCTGCCCTGGCTCAAGGCCGCGCTGAATCACTATGGCAAGACACTTCGCTTGGACGCATGGCTCGGCCGGAGGAGGTCGCCCGGGCTCGACTGGTAGGTGTTGAGGCCTCGGGCAGACAGACGGTACAAATGCATAATCCAAAAGTGATATCAGATCGCTTGCATGGTGCTTGGGCCGATCTATGCTCAGGACATCCCGTGGATACAGGAGCCCCGGCCCATGTTCGAATACCATCGCAAGTCCGATCTGGTCGAAATCCAGCGCGCCCGGCAAGCCCTGGCGGGCATGGAGGCGAAGCTGGCGGCGATCAGCCGTTCCATGGCGATGATCGAGTTCGCGCCGGATGGCACGATCCTCGAAGCGAACGAGCACTTCTGCAAGACCATGGGCTACAGTGCCGATGAGATACGTGGCAAGCACCACCGGATCTTCTGTGACCCGACCTACGCCAAGAGTGCCGAGTATCAGCAACTCTGGCGTGAGCTGGGTCAGGGCAAGGCCATCAGCGGTACCTTCGAGCGCCTGGACAAGGCGGGCCGCGAAGTATGGCTGGAGGCGAGCTACATGCCGGTGATCGACGAGCGCCAGCAGGTCACCAGCGTGATCAAGGTGGCCTCCGACATCACCCGCCATGTGATCGAGGAGCATGAGAGCGAAAGCCTGCTCAAGGCCATCGGCCGCTCCATGGCGGTAATCGAGTTCACCCCGGCCGGGCGGGTAATCAAGGCCAACCAGAATTTCCTCGATACCATGGGCTATCGCCTGGAGGAAGTAGTCGGGCGCCACCATGGGCTGTTCTGCCTGCCCCATGAGCGCGAGTCGGCCGAGTACCGCGACTTCTGGGCCTCGCTCAACCGCGGCGAGTACCACTCGCACCGCTTCGAACGCATCAACAAGCAGGGCCAGACCGTGTACCTGGAGGCGTCCTACAACCCGATCTTCGACAACAAGGGCCGGTTGTACAAGGTGGTGAAGTTCGCCAGCGACATCACCCGGCAGATCAGCACCCAGCAGACCGCCGCCGATGCTGCCCATGCCAGTTCGATGCAGACCGACGCCTGCGCGCGCAAGGGCACCCAGGTGGTGCAGCAGGCGGTGGAGGTGATCGAGCAGATTTCCTCCGAGTTGAACGACGCCGCCCGTACCATCGATGCGGTGAGCAAGCAGTCCGAGGTGATCGGGCAGATCGTCCTCACTATCCGCGGCATCGCCGACCAGACCAACCTGCTGGCGCTCAACGCCGCTATCGAGGCGGCCCGGGCCGGCGAGCATGGCCGAGGCTTCGCCGTGGTCGCCGACGAAGTACGCAACCTGGCGGCGCGCACCAGTAAGGCGACCCTGGAGATCGTCGAGGTGGTGCGGCAGAATCACGACCTGTCACTGACCGCGGTGGCCAGCATGCAGTCGAGCCTGACCCGCA
Source organism: Pseudomonas sp. P110(2024) (assembly GCF_057480795.1). Classification (NCBI taxonomy): domain Bacteria; kingdom Pseudomonadati; phylum Pseudomonadota; class Gammaproteobacteria; order Pseudomonadales; family Pseudomonadaceae; genus Pseudomonas; species Pseudomonas sp. P110(2024). Next base: position 46,736 of record NZ_JBLIYT010000016.1, on the reverse strand, counting down.
CGGGGTTGGGCGTGGAGCTGGCCAACGAGGCCGGCACGGTGATCATGGAGATCCAGCAGGGATCACGGCACGTGGTGGACGCCATCAGTCAGATCAGTTCGACCCTTCAATTGCACTGAGGCTCTGGCGAAGCTCCAGCTCCAGGCCTTGCAGGCTCGCCCGCAACCGGGCGAGTAATTGATCCACGGGCAGGCCTAGGGCGATGGCTTGCTCCAAGGCTTCGCAGTCCTGTCTGACACCTCTGACCTTGAGCATTTTCGCGCCACCTTTGACCCGATGGACAACGGGCACCAGGGCCTCGGGTGACGGATCTGCGCCGAGCGCATGCAATGCCTGCAGGTCCTCGGCACTGCTTTGCGCCAGTTGTTCCAGCAGGCGTCGGGTCAACTGAGTGTCGTCCTGGGTGAGGTGGCGCAGTTCGGCCAGGTCGAAGCCGCTGGGCCGTGGCATCATGTCGACCTGATCGGGCAGGGTGGTGGCCAGTGGCAGGCATGCCCTGAGCGCCTGCAGGCCGATCGGTTTGAACAGGCATTCGTCCATGCCGCTGTCCAGGCAGCGTTGACGCTCTTCGGCCTGGGCGTTGGCGGTGACGCCGATGATGCGACAGGCCGGTGATCGAGCCTCGCGTTCCTCGGCACGGATGCTGCGGGCCAGCGTATGGCCATCCATGACCGGCATGCTGCAATCGGTGATCACCACGTCGAAACGACCGACTTGCCAGAGTGCCAGCGCCGTCTTGCCGTGATCGGCGAGAGTCACCTGGTGGCCCAGCGAACGCAGTTGCTTGTCGAGTAGCAGCAGGTTGGCCGGATAATCGTCGACCACCAGGACGCGCAGGGGGCCGCTGCCGGTTTCGATCGAGGCGCGGTCGAGCGACTCCCGGGTGGCGGGTTCGGCAGCGGGCAGGGTGAGGTGGACATCGACCTGGGTCCCCAGGCCTTCGATGCTGTGCAAGCGCAGCTCGCCGCCCATGAGCTCGCACAGCTCGCGGCTGATCACCAGTCCCAGCCCTGCGCCTTGGCGCGCCTGGCGGCCATCGACCTGGGAGAAGGTGGTGAACAGCCGTGTCTGGTCGCTGGAGCTGATGCCTACACCGCTGTCCTTGATCTGCAGCGTGACGTGCTGCAGGTCGCCGTCGAGCGGGGTCACCACCAATGACACATCGACCTGGCCCTGGTCGGTAAACTTGATCGCATTGCTCAGCAGGTTCGACAGTACCTGCTTGAGGCGCAACGGGTCGGCAAGCGCCCAGGCGCAGGTATCGGGCAGTACAGCACGCAGGTTGAGCCCCTTGAGACGGGCGTTGCCTTCGAAGACCCTCAGGGTGGTGCGCACGATCTCGACCAGGTCGGTGGCCACCGGTTGCAAGGTCATGTGGCCGGCCTCGATGCGTGAGATGTCCAGTACATCGCCGATCAGTTCGAGCAGGCCGATCGCTGAATCGTGGGCCGCCTCCAGCGCCTGGCGGTCGCTGTGGCCGTGGCGGCTGTCCTCCAGGGCCATTTCGAGCAGCCCGATGACGGCGTTCATCGGTGTGCGGATCTCATGGCTCATGACCGCCAAAAAGGTGCTTTTTGCCCGGCTGGCCTGCTCGGCGTCGTCCTTGGCCTGACGCAGCTGTTCGAGCAGCCCGCGGCTGAGCGTAAGCTGTTCTTGCAGGGCACGCTGGGCCTCGCTGCGTTGCTGGATCAGTTTACGCAGGTAGCTGTTCCAGAACACCACGCCGGCCAGCAGCAGCGTGGCCAGCACCAGGACCTGCAGCGCCAGTGTGCGGTAATTGCGCCAGGGGCTGTCACTGGCCACTGCGTTGGTGCGCCAGCGATTGACCAGTTGCTCCAGCTCATCAGGTGGGATACTCAGCAACGCCTTGTCGAGGATCGCCTGCAGTTGTGGCAGCGCGGGGCTGACGGCGAAGGTCGCCAGGGCGGGTTCATCGCCCAGTAACCCGGCGATTTTGAGGCGACCACTGAAAGCCTGGTTGATGAAGTAGGCGGCATTGACGTGCGAGTTGATGGCGACGTCGGCATCGCCGTTGGCCACCGCCTCCATGAGCTGCAAGGGATTTTCGACCTCCACGGTACGCAGGCCGACGACCTGGCGTTCCAGGTCGTCGAGCAATGGCGAGCCGCGCAGCAGTGCCACGCGCAACCCCTGCAGCGGCTGCTTGGTGTCTAGTGGCGGTGCATTCTGGCGGGTGACCAGCACTCGCGGGCTGATCATGTAGGGGCGTGTGTAGCGCAGGCGTTGGGCACGATGCACGCCGTAGCCGATAGCACCGATCATGTCCACCTTGCCTTGGGCGACTTGCTCGACCATGTCCTCGAATGACTCCGACTCGACGATCTGGAATTGCAGGCCGGTGCGCAGGCCGATGCGCTCCAGCAAATCCAGGGCGATCCCCCGTGCTTGCTGCTGGGCGTCGGTGAAACTCAGGGGGGCGAGGGTGGTGTTGATCATCACCTTGACCTGCCGGTGCCGGGCGATCCACTCGCGTTCTTCGTGGGTCAGGGCGTCGAGGCGGCGGTCGAGCAGGAAGCTGGTGCTGCCGCCCGTCCAGCGCCGAAGGATGTTCAGCCGTTCGCTGTCGGAGATGCGGCCGAGGGCGAGGTCGACCAGTTGCAGCAAGCGCGGGTTGTCTCGAGCCAGGGCAAACGCAAAAGTGCTGGCCGGCATCTGAACGAAATGATCGACCTTGACCCTTTCCTGGAAGCCCTTGGCGATCACGTAGTCGGCGCTGATGGCATCACCCAGGTAGACATCGGCTTGCCCCAGCGCCACCGCGGTCACACCGGCGAGCGTGGAGCGGTAGAGGCTGAGCTGAGCGTGGGGGTAGAGTTGCTGCACTGTGCGAATGGGCAGGTAATGGTCGACCATGGCCAGGCGCAGACCCTCAAGCTTGTCCTCTACGCGCAGGCTTCGGTTCTGCCGGGACACGATAACCGGCAAGTCGTCGGCATAGGGCAGGCTCAGCGTAAGGTCAGCATCGTTGGCCTCGAAGGCATTGGAGCTGCCCAGCAGGTCGATCTCGCCGGCACGCAAGGCATCGAGTGCCTGGGCGCGGCTGGCATAGCGTCGCACCTCGATGGGTAGCCCGAGCTGTTCGCCGATCAGGCCGGCATAGTCGGCGCTGAGGCCTTCGTAGTCAGCCTGGCTGATGTTGATGTCGAAGGGTGGATAGTCCGGGCGCGAGCTGCCCAGCACCAGGCGCTTGCGTTGGTTCAGCCACTGTCGGTCGGTCGCTGCCAACGCCAGCGGTGGCGCCGCGCTCAGGGCACGGGCAAGCAGGTGGCGGGGCTCGCTGTGCACCTCGCTCAGTGCGGATGGCGACAGCAACGCGACCAGCAGCAGGCACAGTGATGCCCCCTTAGTCATGGTTCAGGCCACGTTGTTGCGTTTGGCGAGGTCCACCATTTCGACCAGCGACTCGACCTTGAGCTTCTCCATGATCCGGCCGCGGTAGGTGCTGATGGTCTTGGCGCTGAGGTTCATCTGCTCGCCGATCAGCTTGTTGCTCTGGCCGGCGCTGAGCCGGCGCAGCACTTCCATTTCCCGGTTGGACAGCAGTGCCAGGCGCTCGGTCTCGCTTTCCAGGGTGTTGCTGTTGACCGCCATCTGCGGGAAGGTCGAGTAACCCTTGACCAGTGCCTTGAGGGCGAAGACCAGGGCATCGAGGTCTTCGTCCTTGTTGACGAAGGCCGAGATGCCAGCGTCCATGCAGCGCCGCACGTAGAGGTCGGCGGGCTGGCCGGTGAGGGCCATGATCCGGGGCGGTGGGTCGATCAGCTTGAGCCGCTTGATCACCTCCATGCCGTCGAGGTCCGGCAGGCCGATGTCGAGGATGACCACGTCCGCCTTGGTCTGCTCGGCCAGGCGAGCAGCCTCCTTGCCTTTACCGGTTTCCCCCACGACGGTGAAGCGTTCGCGTTCGAGCAGCATGCGTACGGCGAGTCGAACAATGTGGTGGTCATCGACCAACAGCACGGATGTCATTCAGGTAGCTCCTGTCAAAGTGCAGCCCGCTTCCAGCCTATGATCAAAGGCGCTGAGCAGCGGACTTGCTGGGCAGCGCGCACCTTACGGATATTCAGGAGCCTTGGTAATAGGCGAGTATAGGTGTGTTGAAAAACCTGCACAAACCTGTAGAAAAGTCCTACAAACGAGGTTCAGGCGCAGGGCGCGTGCGGCTTGTGCACACGCTGTGTCGAGGCGGGATTGTTGTCCAGCACCTTGCCGGCGCGGGAGGGGCGGGCAACCAGCTGGCCGCCGCAGTTCGGGCAGCGGTGGTGGAAGTGCCGGTCGTTGCAGGCTCGGCAGAAGGTGCACTCGAACGAGCAGATCAGCGCATCTGGGCTTTCGGCCGGCAGGTCGGCGTCGCAGCATTCGCAGTTGGGGCGCAATTCGAGCATGGTCTTGGTTTCCTTCCAGTTGGAAAACCCAGTGTGCTACGCCGCGCCCCGGTCGGCAATCGCTTCACGTGCCTGGACGGTAAAGGTGGGCGTGACCAGCGCGGTACAGGGCCGAGTCGGCGAATGGCGCGTCTCCCAGCACATGACCGACCAGGATCAGCGCGGTACGCCGAAAATCCTTGGCGGCAACGCGCTCGCAGATATCGGCCAGCGTGCCCTTGACCCAGTCCTGGTCCGGCCAGGTGGCGCGATGGACCACCGCTATCGGGCAGTCGACGCCATAGTGTGGCAGCAGCTCCTGGACGATGCGGGCCAGGTGGCGCACCCCCAGATGGATGGCCAGGGTACTGCCGTGGCGGGCCAGGTCGGCCAGTTGCTCACCGGCCGGCATTGGCGAACGGTCGCCAAAGCGGGTGAGGATCACGGTCTGCGCCACATCGGGCAAGGTCAGCTCGCAGCCGAGCAGCGCGGCACTGGCGGCGGTGGCGGTGACGCCGGGGACGATCTGGTAGTCGATATCCAGTTCGCGCAAGTGGCGGATCTGTTCGCCGATGGCGCCATAAAGGCTGGGGTCGCCGCTGTGCACGCGCGCCACGTCCTCGCCGTTGGCGTGAGCCTGGCGCATCGCCTCGACGATCTGCTCCAGGTGCAGTTCGGCGCTGTTGATTACCGTGTGCGCCTGGTGACCTTCCAGCACGGCGGCGGGGACCAGGGAGCCGGCATAGACGATCACTGGGCACTGGCGGATCAGGCGCTGGCCCTTGACCGTGATCAGCTCGGGATCGCCGGGGCCGGCGCCGATGAAATAGACCGTCATGGGGGTTCCTTGTATAGAAGAGTGGCGGATTATCCGCCGATGGCCAGGGCCAGGGTAGCGCTGCCGAGGACCTGCCTCGGCACGTGCAGGCGGCCGTTATCGCCGGCCAGGGCCAGTGCGGCGCTTTCGGCGACGCCCCAGCAGCCTGTCTGCGCGTACGCCGTGGGCGAACGCTGGCTGAGCTGCGCTTCGAAAACCAGTAGATGCGCGGCATCGAAACAGATGTACGGCAGCCCTAGGCGCTCGGCCAGTGCCAGCAGGCCGGGCTCGCGGGCCTTGGGCTCGATGCTGGCAATGCCGCGCAGGGCCGAGAGGGGCAGGGCGTTGCGGGTGAGGGTCTGGCGCAGCAATACCGCCAGGGTCTCGACCGGGCAGCCGCGGCGACAGCCAAAGCCGGCGTACAACGCCGGCTGAGCAGGCAGATCGCGCATCAGGCCTGGCTGGAGCGACGGTACAGCCAGGCGCTGAGCAGGCCCAGGGCCAGCCAGAACGCGGCGTTGGTCAGCCAGGAAGCGATCTTGAACTGGGTCTCGAGGGCTTGCGGCGCAAGGCTTTCATGCACGGCCGGCTGTGGCGCGCCGATCAGGTGCGGGATCACCAGCAGAGCGGCACCCAGCGCCTTGAGCAGCCAGTGCCGGGCGAACACCAACAACGCCAGGCCGGCGGCGGTGGCCGCTGCGGTGCCGATCCACCAGGTCTGGCGCTGACCGAGGTCGGCGGCGGCGGTGCCGGGCAGTTCCGGTGGCAGGCCAAGGGTCGGCGCCAGGCAGAACACGGCAAAGCCGGCCAGGCCCCACAGCGCGCCGGTGGCCACGCGGTTCGGTTCACGCAGGCCGTAGAGAGCGACCAGGATCAGGGCGAAACCGACGGCGACCACCAGGTTGCCACCGGTGGTGGACAGCACGCGCTGCCAGCCGTCTTCCGGCGACCAGGCTTCGGCGCTGTGCTCATGCTCGTGGGGCGCGGTGGCGTCGCCGTGCTCATGGTGTTCGTCGACCGGGGCGGCGGACTCGTAGGTTTCCGCCTGGAGAATCAGTGGGGTGACCCAGAAGCTTTGCAGCAGGGTCAGCAGCAGGGCCGCGAGCAGGCCGCTGAAGCCCGCGGTACGGGCGATGCGCGTAATCATGCGGGTTTACTCAGTGGCAAGGGAAGGCGGCGCTGTGGCGGGTATCGTGGGCAGCGTTGTGCACTGCCTCGATGTGCGAGAAACCGGCGAAGTACACCAGGCACAGGCCCAGCAGGCTGGCGCCGACCGCGACGATCAGTCGCTGGCTGAGGCTGACGGGGGTGGCGATACTGTGTTTGGCGCTGGTGATGGGCATGACGCGTTCCTCTGCTGCTTTTGTTGTGGCAACGGACATGCGCGACGACCCCGGGCACGATTGGCCCAGGTGATACGACGACGCCCGCCCACCGCGGGGTGTACTGTGAGCACGTGTCAGGCCGGTCTCCGGGCTGGCGAGGTGGAGCAGGACTCCGTGGGGCGTCACCTTCCCATGCCTTACTGTTGGCACAGTGGTTCGGACGCTTCTCTCGCTTACCGTTGCGGGGGCAGCACCGGCCTTGTCGGCTCCTTAGCAATGGAGGCGCGACGCACCGGTTTCCCGTTTCACCCCCGTCGGGGGCACCTGAACGCAATGCGCTAGCAAATCACGGGGCCGGGCCCGCGTCAATCGCCATGGCGGTTGACCGCCAGGCAGGCACTGCGTAGCCTTGCCGCTGCGAGGTTCTCGGGCGTTGGCCCGAGCTAAGACGGGAACGCGGTACAAGCCGCGGCTGCCCCCGCAACTGTAAGCACTGAAGGGTTCGGCACAGCCACTGCGCAGGCGCGCGGGAAGGCGCCGGCCCACCGGCCAGCGAGCCGCAGCGGTGCGAGCCAGGAGACCTGCCTCGTGACGTTTTCGACTTTCAACCGGGCGGGGTGATCCGGTGGCGAACGCGCCAGGCCGGCAGGGCCGTGGCTGTCGTCCTGCATGCCCGCGCCATTGCTGCCAAGGGCATCGCGACATGAAAACACTGGCCAAGCTTCCCGTCACCATCGTTACCGGCTTCCTCGGCTCGGGCAAGACCACCTTGCTGCGCCATATGCTCGACAACGCCCAGGGCCGCCGCATCGCGGTGATCGTCAACGAATTCGGCGAGCTGGGCATCGACGGCGAGATCCTCAAGCAGTGCAGCATCGGCTGCACCGAGGAAGAGGCCAACGGCCGCGTCTATGAGCTGGCCAACGGTTGTCTGTGCTGCACCGTGCAGGAAGAGTTCTTCCCGGTGATGCGCGAGCTGGTGGCCCGTCGCGGCGACCTCGACCACATCCTTATCGAGACCAGCGGCCTGGCCTTGCCCAAACCGCTGGTACAGGCCTTCCAATGGCCGGAAATCCGCAACGCCTGCACCGTCGACGCGGTGATCACCGTGGTCGACAGCCCGGCCGTGGCCGCCGGCACCTTTGCCGCCTACCCGGAGCAGGTCGATGCCCAGCGCAAGCTCGACCCCAACCTCGACCACGAGTCGCCGCTGCACGAGCTGTTCGCCGACCAGCTGGCCAGTGCCGACCTGGTGGTGCTGAACAAGGCCGACCTGATCGACGCCGAGGGCCTGGCCAAGGTCCGTGCCGAGGTGGCCGAGGAACTGCCGCCGGCGGTCAAGGTGATCGAGGCCAGCAGCGGCCGCCTGCCGCTGGAAGTGCTGCTGGGCGTGGGCGCCGAGTCCGAGGTGCATATCGATGGTCGCCGTACCCATCACGACTCGCATCACGACGGCGATGACCATGACGACCATGACCACGACGCCTTCGACTCGATCTCCATCGATCTGCCCGAGTCCGACGAGAGCCTGCTGCTCGACGCCCTGACCCAGCTGGTCACCGAGTTCGGCATCCTGCGCGCCAAGGGCTTCGCCGCGATTCCCGGCAAGCCGATGCGTCTGCTGATCCAGGGGGTGGGCACCCGCTTCGACAAGCATTTCGACCGCGCCTGGCGTAGCGATGAACCACGGATCACCCGCCTGGTGCTGATCGGCCAGGCGCTGGACGCCGCACAGCTGGAAGCGCGCCTGCGCCAGGCCCTGGGCGCCTGATCCATGCACCTGCTGCGGACCCAACCCGGCGGCTTCGTGCCGGACGACAGCATCGCCGACCTCGGCCAGACCCCCGCCGACCTGGTGATCCTCTGCAGCGGTGATTCACACCTGGCGCTGCTCGCCGAAACCGCCGAGCAGCTGCCGGCGCACTTTCCCAGCGTGCGCCTGGCCAACCCGATGCAGGTGCAGAACCATGCCTCGGTCGACGTGTATGTCGACCAGGTGCTGCGCCATGCCAAGGTGATCCTGGTGTCGCTGCATGGCGGCGTCGGCTACTGGCGCTATGGTGTCGAGCAACTGGTCGAACTGGCGGAGCGTGGGGTCGAGCTGATCCTGGTGCCCGGCGACGACCGCCCCGATCCTGAGCTTACCGACCTGGGCACGGTCCGCGGCGAACAGGCCGAGCGCCTCTGGCACTTCCTGCGCCAGGGCGGCAAGGCCAACGCCGTTAACCTGTTCAACTGCCTGGCCAGCCAATGGCTGGGTTGTGATTACCCATGGGATGAGCCGCAGCCCTTGCCGCGCACGGCGGTCTATCACCCGGCCAAGGCCACGGCGCGCCTGGAGGACTGGTACGCCGAGTGGAATCCGGAGCATCCGGTGGCGCCGTTGCTGTTCTACCGTTCGCACCTGCAGGCGGCCAACACGGCGTTCATCGATGTGTTCTGCCAGCGCCTGCAGGCCTGCGGGCTGAATCCTTTGCCCATTGCCGTGGCCAGCCTAAAGGAACGCGCCTGCCTGGACCAGGTCGAGGCTTGGCTCGACGAGGTGCAGGCCGAGGTGGTGATCAACACCACAGGCTTCGCCCTGTCCAGCCCCGAGCAACCCAACCTGCGTCCGCTGCGCCGCGATGTGCCGGTGCTGCAGGCGATCTGCGCCCAGGACAACCAACCTGGCTGGGAGCAGAGCGAGCAGGGCCTGGGCGCCCGCGACCTGGCGATGCACATCGCCTTGCCGGAACTGGACGGGCGTATCATCACCCGGCCGGTGAGTTTCAAGGACCTGGCCTGGCGCAGCGAGCGCAGCCAGTCCGATGTGGTCTGCTACCGGGCCCACCCCGAACGCATGGACTTCGTCGCCGAACTGGCACGGCGCTGGGTGACCCTGGCGCGCCTGGACAACCAGGAAAAGCGCGTGGCCCTGGTGCTGGCCAACTACCCGACCCGCGACGGGCGCATCGGCAATGGCGTCGGCCTGGACACGCCGGGCGCGGCGCTCAATATCCTTGAGGCCCTGCAGGCGCAGGGTTACCCAGTGGCTGGCCTGCCTGAAACCGGCACTGAGCTGATTCACCAGTTGCTCGGCGGGGTCACCAACGACCTCGACCATCTCGACCAGCGCCCCTGCGCCCAGAGCCTGGCCCTGGCCGACTACCAGCGCGCTTTTGCCGCCTTGCCCGAGACCAACCAACGCGCCGTGCTGGAGCGCTGGGGGCCGCCCGAGCAGGACCCGATGTTCCGCAGTGGGCGCATGATGGTTGCCGGCCTGCGCTACGGCCTGACCTTCGTCGGCATCCAGCCGGCGCGGGGCTACCAGGTGGACCACAGCGCCGTATACCACGACCCGGACCTGGTGCCGCCCCATGGCTACCTGGCGTTTCACTTCTGGCTGCGCAACGGCTATGCCGCCGACGCGGTGATTCATGTGGGCAAGCATGGCAACCTGGAATGGCTGCCGGGCAAGGGCGTGGGCCTGTCCGCCGAGTGCTGGCCGGATGCCTTGCTCGGCCCGTTGCCCAACATCTACCCATTCATCGTCAACGACCCGGGCGAGGGCGCCCAGGCCAAGCGCCGCACCCAGGCGGTCATCATCGACCACCTGATGCCGCCGTTGACCCGTGCCGAGACCTACGGCCCGCTGCGCCACCTGGAGCAACTGGCCGATGAATACTACGAGGCGCAGTTGCTCGACCCACGCCGTGCCCGCGAGCTGCAACGTGACATCCTCGAACTGGTCAAGACCCACCATATCGACCGCGAACTGCAGCTCGAAGGCCAGATGGAGGACGCGGCGGTCTGGCTGCCGCGGCTGGACACCTACCTGTGCGACCTGAAGGAATCGCAGATCCGCGACGGCCTGCACGTGTTCGGCCAGTCGCCGCAGGGGCGTTTGCGCAGCGATACGCTGCTGGCGTTGCTGCGGGTGGCGCGGGGCGATGGCAGGGGCGGTAACGCCAGCCTGATCCGCGAGCTGGCCAAGGCGTTGGCGCTGGGCTTCGATCCGCTGGATTGCGACCTGGGGCAGGCCTGGGAAGGGCCGCGCCCGAACCTGCTGACGCAACTCGACGCCAGCCTCTGGCGAACCTGTGGCGATACTCGCGAGCGCCTGGAGTTGCTGGCGTTGTCATTGATCGAGCAGGCCTTGATGGGCACGGTGGCGCTGCCGGACGAGGCGCAATGGGAGGCGGTGCGCGCGGTGCTGCGCACGCTCATCGAGCAGGTCGCGCCCGACCTCGATGCCTGCGGCGGCGCCGAGATCGATGGCCTGCTGGCGGCCCTGGCCGGGCGTTTCGTCCCGGCCGGGCCCAGCGGCGCGCCCAGCCGCGGCCGCCTGGACGTGCTGCCCACCGGGCGCAACTTCTATACCGTCGATGTGCGCAACCTGCCCACCGCCACGGCCTGGCGCCTGGGGTTCGCCTCGGCCAACCTGATCCTTGAGCGCCATCTGCAGGATCACGGCGATCACCTGCGCCAGTTGGGCCTGTCGGTGTGGGGCACGGCGACCATGCGCACCGGCGGCGACGATATCGCCCAGGCCATGGCGCTGATGGGCGTGCGCCCGGTGTGGGCCACCGGCAGCCAACGGGTCGATGACTTCGAGATCCTGCCGCTGAGCCTGCTCGACCGGCCGCGGGTGGACGTGACGCTGCGGGTATCGGGCTTTTTCCGCGATGCCTTCGGCAACCTGATCCGCCTGTTCGACGCCGCCGTGCAGGCGGTGGCGGCGCTGGACGAACCGGACGACCAGAATCCACTGGCCGCGCGGGTGCGCGCCGAGCGCCAAGCGCTGCTCGAGGCCGGAGTCGAGGCCGAGCAGGCAGCGCGACAGGCCGGTTGGCGGGTGTTTGGTGCCAAACCTGGCGCCTACGGGGCGGGTGTGCAGAACGCTATCGATGGTCGCCTGTGGCACAGTCGCGACGATCTGGCCGAGGTCTACCTCAACCATGGTGGCTACGCCTACGGCGTCGCTGACGAAGGCACCCCGGCCCGCGCCGCGTTCGTCCAGCGCCTGGCCCAGGTCCAGGCGGTGCTGCAGAACCAGGACAACCACGAGCACGACCTGCTTGACTCCAACGATTACTACCAGTTTCAAGGCGGCATGCTGGCGGCTGCCGAAACCCTGGCCGGCACCTCGCGGGCCAGCTACCACGGCGACCACAGCCAGGCCGACCGGCCCCGGGTGCGCACCCTCAAGGAAGAACTCAACCGGGTGATCCGTGCCCGGGCGCTCAACCCCAAGTGGATCGACGGTGCCAAGCGTCACGGCTATAAAGGCGCGTTCGAGCTGGCGGCCACGGTCGACAACCTGTTCGCCTTCGACGCCACCACCCACCTGATCGACGATCATCATTACCAAGGGCTGGCCGATGCCTATGTGCTCGACCCGACCACCCGCGATTTCATGCGCGAGCACAACCCCGAAGCCCTGCGCGACCTCACCGAACGCCTGCTGGAAGCCCAGCAGCGCGGGTTGTGGCAGGAGCCGGGCGACTATCGTGAAAGCCTCGAGCAGCAGTTGCTCGCCGGCGAGGAAGACAGCTGAACATGAGTGAACCCGTGCAATTCCCCCTGGCCGCCGTGGTTGGCGCCGACGACCTCAAGCTGGCCCTGTGCCTGACCGCCATCGACCCGAAGATCGGCGGCGTGCTGATCGAAGGCCCGCGTGGCATGGCCAAGAGCACCCTGGCCCGGGGCTTGGCCGATCTGCTTGGCGACGGTCCGTTCGTGACCCTGCCGCTGGGAGCCACCGAGGAGCGCCTGGTTGGCACCCTCGACCTGGATGCCGCCCTCGGCCAGGGCCAGGCACGGTTCTCGCCGGGCGTGCTGGCCCATGCTGACGGTGGGGTGTTGTACGTCGATGAAGTCAACCTGTTGCCCGATCCCCTGGTGGACCTGCTGCTGGATGTGGCCGCCAGCGGCACCAACCGCATCGAGCGCGACGGCATTTCCCATCGGCATGCCGCCCGCTTCGTGCTGATCGGCACCATGAACCCGGAGGAGGGCGAGCTGCGTCCGCAGTTGCTCGACCGTTTTGGCCTCAACGTGGCCCTGGAAGGTTTGCCAGCGCCGCAGGCGCGTCAGCAGATCATTCGGCGCCGGCTGGCCTTCGACAGCGATCCGCAGGCGTTCTGCGAACTGTGGGCCGAGCAGCAGGCGGCGTTGCGCGAGCGCTGTCGGTCGGCGCGTGAGCGCTTGGCATCGATCGCCCTGGACGACCAGGCCCTGGCCTGGATTACCGAACGCTGCTTCGCCGCTGGCGTGGACGGCCTGCGCGCCGACTTGGTCTGGTTGCGCGCAGCGCGGGCCCATGCCGCCTGGCGGGGTAACGCGGTGATCGAGGAGGCGGATGTGCAGGCGGTTGCCGAGTTTGCCCTGCGTCATCGGCGCCGCACCGAGGCGCCGCCACCCCAGGCCACGTCGGCTGGCGGGCAGGCGAGTGCGCAGGAGGCGCCGGGCGGTCAGGGCGACTGGGGGGCATTGCCTGCCCAGCCGGTGGCCACGGGGGCTCGGCGCGAGGTGCCGAACTGGGCAAAAAAGCCCTGAGCATCCGCTCGCGCCATGATCGGGTGGCGGATGCCAGGCCTCGCGTCGGCCATTTGACGGGGTCTTCCCGGGGCCGCCCGCGCACCAGCGATAGCGGGCGTATCGCCTGGTTGGCGACTTTGCTCAAGGGCCGGCCACGCCAGCGCCGCGACTTGTGTTGGCAGCAGCGCCAAGCCCTGGCGCCGGAATTGTGGCTGGTGATCGTCGATGCCTCGGCGTCGACCCGGCGCAATCAGGCACTGGCCCAGGCCAAGGGGCTGCTGGCCGGGTTGTTCGATGAGGCCTACCGTCAGCGTGCACGGCTGGCCTTGCTGACAGCCAGTGGCAACCGACCGCAATGGCAACGCCATGGCCTGAAAGCCTCGGCGGCGTTACAGCCCTGGTTGCAGGCGCTGGGGGCGGGCGGTGGTACACCGTTGCCGGCGGCACTGGAGGAGGCACGTCAGTGGTTGTTGGCCCGGCGCAAGCGCTTTCCCCATGAAACCCAGCGCTGCCTGGTGTTGACTGATGGCCGCCTGCAACAGGGTGCGGCGTTGCAACCGCTACCTTGCAGCACATTGCTGGTGGATATGGAAACAGCGGCGGTGCGCATTGGCCGGGCACGCCAACTTGCCGAACAACTGCAGGCCGACTATCGGCATATCGAGCAGTTCGCGGTGATCAAATAAGGATGTAACTGCGACAGGATGTCGCAATTGACCAAGTTATCCCCGAATGTGGGGAAACTTGCACAAGTGCGTGGTGGCCACGCACTTGCAGTACCGTGCTCTTTTACTTCGGCATCGACCAGGGTTGCAGGTCGTAACCTTTGCCGGACAGTTCGGCGCGCACTTCCTCGATCAGGCTGGCCCATTGCGCGGGGTCGGAATAGACGCGCGAGGACACTTGCTTGCTGCCGATACGGGTGCTGGTCCGGTCGATCACTGCCAGGCTCAGTTCACCAGTACCGTTAGGGGCATCCCAGGCTACGCACTGGAAGGGTTCGAAGGCGTGGTCGGCGATCAGCAGTGCTTCGTTGACACGGAGCGGGGCGTTCATGGTTCGGTCTCTCTCATGGTCCCAAACAGCGAAATAAAGTGCCGCGGTGTTATTCCACAAAAGTGTACAGCGCGGGGTTATTCGTACTGATGCTCCAGGTCAGGGTTCAAGTCACATGACCGTTGAAAATTTTTTAAATCGGCGATGTTTCCCTACCTGTCCATCGCGCATAAGACGGTAATCGAGTTGGAAAATTCCCGGCGTGGCATGCGCAGTTCTTACCGGGCTGACCAACGGTAGTGGGGAGCGTCAAGTTCATTGCTACTGTTAATTCGGGCGTCGCAACTGACTGTTTATAGATAAAAAACCAAAATCTGGCGCCAAGGAAAGGTCATGCTCGATACCGCATCCCTGCGCCGCTTGCTGATCGTCGACCCCTGCGATGATTGCCACCGCCTCTTGCCGGGCCTGCGCAGCGTCGGCTGGGATGTGCGAAGTTGCACGCTCGAGGCTGCGATGGAGCAGCCCTGCGATGTGGGCCTGGTACGACTGCAAGCCTCGCACCTGCTGCACCCCGAGGCGGTCAAGGACCTGATCAAGCGCAGCAACACCGAATGGATCGCCGTGCTCAGCGCCGAAGAATTGCGCCTGCAGAATGTCGGCGATTTCGTCTGCGAGTGGTTTTTCGATTTCCACACCCTGCCGTTCGACGTCTCGCGAGTGCAGGTTACCCTGGGCCGCGCCTTCGGCATGGCGCGGCTGCGCGGCAAGGGCACGGTGCGGGTGGACGAGCCCGAACACGAACTGCTTGGAGAGAGCCGTCCGATCCGTGAGCTGCGCAAGTTGCTGGGCAAGCTGGCGCCGACCGAATCGCCGGTGTTGATCCGGGGTGAAAGCGGCACGGGTAAGGAGTTGGTGGCGCGTACCTTGCATCGACAATCGCAACGGCGCGACAAACCGTTCATCGCCATCAACTGCGGCGCCATCCCCGAGCACCTGATCCAGTCCGAGTTGTTCGGCCATGAAAAAGGCGCGTTCACCGGGGCGCACCAGCGCAAGGTGGGGCGTATCGAGGCGGCCAATGGTGGCACCCTGTTCCTTGATGAGATCGGTGACCTGCCGTTGGAGTTGCAGGCCAATCTCCTGCGATTTCTACAGGAGAAGCACATCGAGCGGGTAGGGGGCAATCAGCCCATCGCGGTGGACGTCAGGGTATTGGCGGCGACGCACGTGGACTTGGAGAAGGCCATTGCGCTGGCACGCTTTCGCGAGGACCTGTACTACCGGCTCAATGTCCTGCAGGTGGTGACCGCGCCGCTACGTGACCGGCATGGCGACCTGTCGATGCTGGCGAGCCATTTTTCCCAGTTCTACAGCGCCGAGACGGGGCGCCGGCCGCGCTCGTTCAGCGAGGGCGCCTTGGCGGCCATGGGGCGCCACGATTGGCCCGGCAATGTTCGTGAGCTGGCCAACCGGGTGCGCCGCGGCCTGGTGCTGGCCGAGGGCCGGCAGATCGAGGCGCAGGACCTGGGCCTGCAGGAGCTGCAGGAGCAGGACCAGCCGCTGGGCACGCTGGAGGACTACAAGCATCGGGCTGAGCGACAGGCGCTGTGCGATGTGCTGAACCGGCACAGCGACAACCTGAGCATCGCGGCCAAGGTGTTGGGCGTTTCCAGGCCAACGTTCTATCGGCTGTTGCACAAGCACCAGATTCGCTAGCTGACCTCAGCTCGACTGGGCAAGATGCCCGTCCGCCAGCTCATCCACCATCTCCGGCTCATCTGGCAGCGCGGTAATCACGCTGAAATCGCTGACTTCCACCTCGCCCCCGCCATACCCCAGCAGATGGAAGGAAAACGCCTTGCGCACGGTTGGGTTGTCGAAGTCGAACGCCATTTCCAACGGTTCATCAGCCGTCACGCGGATCTCTTCGGGCAGCCCGAGCTGCACGTCCTGCTCCAGTTCCTTGGCCTTGAGGCGGATATACGCCGCATGCCGGGGATCCAGCGCCCGCACCTTCAGTCGCACACGGGTACGCGACCCCTCGGGCATCTCCAGGTATTGCGCGCCGATCAGGTTGTCCGCCCAGTCATCCTTGATGCGCTCAGCCAAGGCGATGGGCGAGGGCCCACCGAACTGGTAGCGCAGGTTGAGCGGGGTCTGCAGCAGCGACTGGTCGAGGTTGGCGGCCAGCAGATTGAGTTGCGGTCCTAGGCTGTCCTCGCCACGGCCAAGGAACTGGGCCTGGTCCGCAATGAATCCACTGCTGGCATAGCGCCGACAGCGTTGCTGGAAGTCGCACTCGCTGAGGGTGCCCTGGCCGTCGTGGTAGCGCAGCATGCCGTTGGTGTAGGAGATCATCTCGCGGCCGCTGTCGTAGTCGCGGTACAGCGAGCGTCCGCCCAGGGCTGCCGGAATCGGCAGGGCGAAATAGTCGAGCAGGGAGGTGCTCAGGTCAATGTGGCCGTAGGTGCCCTGCTTGAGCCTGGGTAGCTGGGCCTGCTCCGGCGCCAGTGTGAGGTTGAAGCCCCAGGCCGAGGCCAGGCGCACGCCATCGATGCCGTGCGACTCGTCCGAGGTGACGATCACCAGGGTGTCTTGCAGCACGCCCTGTTTCTCGAGGCTGTCGAGGAAGCCACCCAGTGCATCGTCAAGGTAGGCCACTGCGGCCTGCTTGGGCGTATCGAAGCGTTGCAGATAGGCATCAGGCGCCGAGTAGGGCTGGTGAGTGCCGACCGTGAGCAGGGTGAGCATCCAGGGTTGTGGTTGCTTGCGCAGCTCGCCGACATAGTCGAGCGCGCCTTCGAAAAAGGCGCGGTCGTCCTTGCCCCAGGGGAATTCCAGGTAGTTGTCGTTGGCGAACCACTCTTGGCCATGCACCGCGTCGAAGCCGATATGCGGCATGATTCGGTCCTTGGCCATGAAGCGCAGCCCAGCGCCCTGCAGGTAATGGGTGGCGAAGCCGGCCTCGCGCAGTTGGGCCGGCAGGCACGCCTGGTTGCGCTGCTGCTGGGTCAGCAGTTCGACGCCCTTGGGCGTGCCGTTGGCCAGCTTGTCGTAGTCGCCGCAGAGCATCGCGTAGAGCCCGCGAATGGTCTGGTGGGTGTGCAGCACATAGTCAGGGGTGTTCATGCCGCGCTCGGCCCACTGGCTGAGCCGCGGCATCAGCTCCTGTTGGAAGCGGCTGCCGAGTGCCTCGCGGTTGGGGCGCAGGTAGGCGCCGGGGATGCCCTCGACGGTGATGATCAGCAGGTTGCGCGCCTTGCCCGGGGCGTCGAGCAGCTTGGCGCCATTGAGGTCGGATTGGGTCAGGCCGGCGCTGGACAGCGCCGTGACAGCCGGCACATGGCCCATGCCACGCAGGGCCTGATGCTGTAACTTGCCCATTGCTGCCGACAGCGCCTGGTGGGTGAGGCCGTACTGTCGCCACTGGTCGGCGTCCGAGGGCGCCAGTTGCTGGCCGCCCCAGTGCAGGCCGAACAGCGCCACAGGCACGGCCCAGAGACACCGTGGCAAGGGTGCGCCGGCAGGCGACCGCCATACGCTCGTCAGCCATATGCCAAGGCCTGCGACCAGCAGGGCAGGCAGCCAGGCATGGGCGAGGGCGCCGGCGGTGGAGTTCTCCATGAACTGCGGGTCGACCAGATAGGCCAGGTCGTCGACCGTGGGCAATCGGCCGACGGCACTGACCAGCTCGGCGGATGCCACCCACAGGCCACCCCAGGCCAACAGCAGCGGCAAGGCCAGCCACCAGGAGCGACGATGGGCAAGCAGCAAAAGCAGGCTGCCGATGGCGAGGTCCGATAGGTAGCCGAAGGGGTTGGACCAGCCCAGCAGGGTGCGCGCGGTCAGCGGAATCACCAGCACCAGGATTGCCAGCGTGGCAAGGCGGGCGCGAGGGTGACCGAGCAGGTTGTTCACGAAACTTTCCTTATTGCCATTAAGTCGTCACAAAACTGTGCGCGATGATAACAGGCCGATGCCGGGAAAGTTGGACGCTACAAAACCGGTAACCAAATCCCGGGCCCTGGATCGGGCCCGGTTGGTGGCTCAGAAGTAGTAGGGGAATTTCAGGCTGAACGAAAAGTCCGGTGCATCCTCGGTCAGTCCGATGGACAGGTTGGGGACGATGGTCAGGTTGTCGGTGGCGGCGAAGGTCAGGCCGACGTTGAAGTTGGCGGCGTTGTAGTCGCTGTTGGTGATCGACTGCCAGTCGCCGCCATCGGGCTTGATCTTGCTCTTGCGGGCAAACTGGTCGGTGACCGAGAACGACATGCTCATCCGTTCGTTCAGGGCAAAGGCGATACCGCCGCCGATCTGCCAGGAGTCACCCAGTTTCACGTCACCTTTGACCTTGCTGTTGACCTGGGGGCTGATGTCGCTGAACGAATCCTGCATGTTGTAGGTGTAGGACAGGCTGGCGAACAGCACGGCCGGGTCGAAGGTCTTGACCAGCGAGATACCCGGCGTGATCGCCCAGACGCCGTTGCCGGTCGGCAGGCTCTCGGGCACCGACAGGTTGTTGTTGGTAGGGTCTTCGACCAGCTTGATGCCATAGGGGTCCTTGCCGGTAGGGGCTTTGACCCGCAGGGTGACGACTGCGTCGGGCAGGTTCTCCGACTCGTCGAGGAACTTGTAGGCCACGCCAACGTTGACGTCGCCGATGGTCGGGTCGCGGGTGACCGTTGCATCGGAGGTGACCGGCCCGGCACCACCGGCGCCGCCGGAGGAATAGGTCGATTCGCGATAAACGATGGGTACGTTAATATCGAACTGCCAGCGTTGATCCACGTTGTAGCGGGCGGTCAGGTCCAGGGTCCAGTTGTCCGCCTTGATCCGGTCGAGGTTGATGTTGCCGAGGAAGATCGAGTCGAGGGCGAGGAAACCATTGAGCGTCAGCGCACGGGTATCGTAGTGCGTGTAGGTAATCCCGGTCTCGACGCTGAACTTGCCGCCACCGAAGAATCCACTGGCCTCGTCATACAGGTTGGAAACGCTTTGCGCAGGTTCCGAATCATCCTTGAGCGACTGGCCGTAGGAGCTGCCACTGCTCCCCGGAGCACCGGAAGCCACGGTCTGCGCGCCTTTGGCCGGTGTCGAGGGTGACTTGGTGAGTCGCTTGGGCGGGGGTGCCGCCGGGGTTTCCTCGACTTGACGGACGCGCTGCTCAAGCACCATCAAGGCATTCTGCTGGGCTTCGTAACGTTGTTTCAGCTCGCGCAGTTCTTGCTTCAGTGCCTCGACCTGAGGGTCCGGAGCTGCGTAAAGCATTGTCGCAGGGGCCAATGTACTCAAACAAACTACAGCTCTGAACGTCAACGATCGTTGCATGGGTTAGCCGTCCCTTCTGACTACAAAGATGAGACTCAGCGTAGATCAGTATCCGAGTGCGCGAAGACCTTTGAGCTGGTCAAGATTGCCGTTCAGCGCGGCGGCGGGCACATGGTCGCGCAGCACGACGTTCAGCGAGGTGAGGTTGCTGACCTGGTTGCCGCTGCCGAGCAGCGTGGCGTTTTGCATCAAGCCGCCTTGGGCGATCTGCTGCAGGGTGCTGCCCTGGTTGTTGTTGGCCACCACGTTCAGCTGCACGCCCGTTCCGCTCGCAGAGACGCTCAGGGAGCCGGCAGCGTTGCTGCCGACCAGTGTGGAACCGGCGGCAAGCAGTTGGCCTTGCTGCGGCGTTTCGGGCACCTGGTTGGCCTTGGTGACGCTGATGTCGACGTTGTTGTTGGCCGTGTTGTTGTCCCCGGCCGCGCGCACGACCTGAGTTACGCCGACGGTGGTGTTCAGGCCTGCGCCACCGGTAATGGTGCCGGTGCCCTTGGCGCTGGACGAGCCGGTGCCTTTCTCGTCGATCATGGACACATAGAACTGCGGCTTGATGGTCGACTGTTGCACCTGCATCGAGGTCCTGGCGCCGATGACATCGCCGTTGGCGTTCTGCCAAGTGCTGGTCATCACCACGCCGAAGCTGATGATGCGCCCTGGCAACACATAGCGACCGCGCAGGTTCGCCAACTCCTGATCCTTCAGTTCAATGGGCTTGAACGTCTCTGCCTGGATGGGCAAGGCGGTGGCCAGGCAGATCAGGGTAAGCCAGGCTGCAGTCTTCATGGGATGCTCCCGACGCGTTGCGCTCGATTATCGTTAGAAGAAGTCGCTGCGAATGAAGCCGAAGTCCATCAGTTCGGCGTCCTTGACCGGGGTGAAGGAATTGATGCGATCCTTGGCGCTCAGTGGCAGGGGCGGGTCGAGCAAGGCATTGGTCTTGTCGTAGCCCTGGCCGATCACGGCGAAGATGATGCCGTTCCAGCCCTTGAGGAAGTCTTCGACCTTGTAGCGTTTGTGGCCGAGCACCGGGTCGCCGATGTAGACCCAGCCCTTGTCGACCCGTTGCAGGACCACGAAGTGCTTGTAGCCACGGATGTCCATCAGCACCACCACGGGGATGCGCACGCTGCTCAGGGTGTCGGCGGCGACCCGGTAGCCGCGGGCTCGCATGCCGAGGCTTTCCACGTAGCGTTTCATGTCGAGCATCGAGAAACCCTGGACCTTGACCAGTTCCTGGTCGGCGTGGGCCAGCATGCCCTCGATGATCGTGTGTTCGTCCACGTCCAGCCAGTAGGCCTGGCGCAGGATGGTTGCCAGCGCCGCGGCGCCGCAACTGAAATCGGTCTTCTGTTGCACCAGGTCGGCGAACTTGCGCTCGCGAATGCTCTGGATGGGCTTGTAGATCACCGCGCCCCCCGGCAAAACCGAAAGCGGCATCTGCGCCGCTTCGCTGTAACTGGCCATGCACAGCAAAAACGCCAAGGCGATCATACGCATGGTCGTGCCCCCCGATCCTGTTGAGGAAAGGCCCCCCGAAGGGGGCCTCAAGGTCACAGCTGTCAGAACGAGGTGTTGGAGATGGCCAGCGAGTTGCTTTGCTGGTTGCCCACACCGGCTGCCACGTTCACGCCGAGGTTGCCGCTGCCGCCATTCACCGAGCCACTCAGGGTGGCGGTGTTGGTCACAGGGTTGGCCCAGCCGGTAGGCGTCAGCACCTGGAAGGACACGGTGTTGCTCAGGTCGTACGAGCTGGATTCGCTGTAGCTCTTCGAGCCGGATTTGGACGATTCGTTGGAGGCGCTGCCCGACTTCTCATAAGAGGAGTCGTAGGCTTTCTCGAACGCAGAGTCGCGGGCTTTTTCGTACGAGGAGCTGGAAGACTTCTCGTGCGACTTGTCATACGACGCGTCGATCGAAGCGCTCAGCGAAGCATCGAACGAGTCGGTGCGGCTGCGTTCGTGGCGACCGAAGTCCTGGGTATGGGTCACGCTGCCATTGGCCGAGGCATCCAGCGAAGCGTTCAGAGAACCGCTTGCCGAAGAGCTCGATTCATGGCTGCGCGAACCACTGGCGCTGGAGCTGTTGGAACCACTGGCATTCCAGCTGTTCGAACCTGCAGCATCCCAGCTCGACGAGGCGCTGCTGTCCTTGCTGTAGCTGGAGTCCTTGTCGTACGAGGCGCTGCCGCTTCTGGTGGTGGTCAAGGTCAGCGTATCGACCCGATAGGTGCGGTCGGCGCTGTTGTTCACGACCAGGCCTGGGCCGTTCTGGTCGGCGGAGGCTGTAGCGGTGGCGTTACCCAGTGGCGCATTGGAGTTGGCAATGGCCATGGTGTTTTTCTGCTGGTTCAGGTCGCCACCGGCAATGTTGATGCCCATGTTGCCGCTGCCGTTGTTGCCCGAGCCGCTCATGACGCCGGAGTTGGTGACACCGTAGTTGTTGACCTTGTTGTTGTTGCTGTACTGACGCACGTCGGCGGTGGCCGAGGCGGAGCCGAACACGAAGCTGTTGTCCAGGCTCGAGTCGGCACCGGCATTGGCGATGGCGGCGGCGTTGTCCTGCTGGTTGCCGGCGCCGGCTGCCACGTTGACACCGACGTTGCCGCTGGTGCCGGAAGCCGAGCTGCTCATTTCGGCTTCGTTCACGGTGCCTTCATTGTTGATGCGGTTGTTGGTGCTGCTTTGCTTGTCCCAGGCATTGGCGGTTGCATACACCGGGATCTTGGTAGGAGGAGGGGTGTGATGACCGTTGTTGTGGCCGTGGCCATTATTGTGTCCATGGCCACGCGGATCATTCTGCCCAGCTTGTACAGCCACAGCCATGATCGCAGCAATTGCGAAAACCAGAGGCTTGAGTGCCATCGAGGGTTTCATGGTGGTTCTCCGTACTTTATTTTAGGTTAAGTGTTGTTGTTACCTGTTTGGGTCAATCCGCGACCCGGATGCTCAGGGTGTTGGCCGTTCGGTTTCCCACCCCTGCACTCTGATTCAACTGCACCACGCCACGGCTACCGGTGAATGCCTGGTCGCTGGTGCTGACCTGGCGATGGCCGGGAGTCTGGGCAGTTGGATCCGAGCTGTTGACCAGCGCCACGTTCTGTTGCAGAAGGACGCTGTCGTCGATGCTTTGCGGTTGGGCACTGACGCTGATGCGCAGTGCGTTGGCTTGCTGGTTGCTGGCGCCGGCGCTCTGGTTGACACCGAGGATGCCATTGCCGTGACTGAACGCCGTGCCCTGAATGCTGGACTGCGCATCCAGCGCAGGGTCGACGTGAGTGCGCAGGCGCTGACGGATCTGTGTGCTGGCGTTGGCATCGTGGCCAATGGCGATGGCCCGTGCATTGACCTGCTGTTGCTGGTCGCCGGCCGCCTGGTTGACGCCCAGGTTGCCTTGGTATTGCGCGCCGGAACTGTCGATAGTGGCGGTGTTGGTCACGGGGGATTGGGCGAAGGCCGAAGCACTGCACAGCGTGGCCAGAATCAGCAGCGAATGCCTCATGTCATTGGCCTCCGCCGAGCACTTTCAGCGCGCCCAGGCCTTGCTGGACGTTCGAATTGACCATGTTGGCGATACCGTTGCCGCCCGAGCCCGAGCCACGTCCGCCGGCGATGTTGGGCAACTGGGTCTGGTTGCCGATGTTGGCGCCGATGGTATTGGTCTGCTGGGTGATCAGCGAGTTGATCCCTGCACCGCTGGTGATGCCGGCGAAGTCGCCATCGCTCAGCTCACTGGTCTGCCTGAGAATGTGCGCGGACGGGTTAGTGTTGACGGTGACTGGATTCGGGTCGGGGATCATGGGCGCGCGGATCGCACTGCGGGTCTGCACCTCGCGAGTGATCACGACGATGCCGTTGTCTGCCTGGACAGGCAGGCTGAAGCTGGACCCCAACGCGCAACCGAGCAGCAGGAGGTGACAGATCTTGCCTTTTTCTGGTTTCCCCACGATGGCAATTCCTTCTTCGGCGTTTGGGCCAGGGGCCGCGTTGCCAGAAGAAGAGCAGAAGCTGTGCCGGTTTTGGTTATTGCTTAAGAATCAGGATCTTGGGTGGGAAGTGCTGGTGCGTCAGAGAATTGTTGTATCAGGGCTGAGACAGATCTCGGGTGAGGAGAGGGTCAAACCCTGCAATACTGGGCTTCGAGGGGAATTCGCCGCAGGTGTATCAACGGTGTGACACTGCCCCCGAAACGGTGGGATTACGCGCAAATCCGGGGGCTATGGCCGTTCGATGTGTATCAGCGGCTTAACATTCAGTGGGGAAAACCGGTGCTTTTCCGTCAAGCAAGCGTTGCACCGAGCTCAGCACCTTGGCGCTACGTTGCGGCCAGTCACCGTCGATGACCTGTAGATTCTGCCGGTGACCTTGCAACCAGGCCAGGCTGTCGTCGAAAAACGCCTGGCGTTCTTCCAGTCGTGGTTGGCAGCGTTGTCCATCACCGACCCATTCGACGCCTTCGGGGCGTAGCAGCAGGTGCAGGTCGTAGTGGTGCGCCTTCAGTGCCTCCTCGATCCAGGCCGGGCAGTCGCCAAACAGTGCCCGGCTCCAGAGGATGTTGCTGAGCAGGTGAGTATCGAGAATCAGCAGTTCCGGCGCTTGCTCTCGGCCCTGGTCTTCCCAAGTCAGCTGACCGCGGGCGATGGCGGGGATGTCGGCGTAGCAGGTGTCACGTTGCTCACAGTCCATGAAGTGGCGGACATATTCCCCCACCAGCACGCCGCCGAAATGCGCCTGGATCTCGCCGCTCAGCCAGCTCTTGCCGCTGGACTCCGGGCCGCACAGCACCAGGACCTTCATGCCGCCGCCAGCGCCGGATCGCGGCGCCACTCCAGCCAGCCGCGCACGGCGATCAGGGTGAACAGGGCATAGAGCGCGGCGGTGAGGTACAGGCCCTTGTACAGGAACAGGCCGACGAAGATCACGTCCACCACCACCCACAACGCCCAGCATTGCAGACGCTTCTGCGCCATCCACAGCTGCGCCACCAGGCTGAAACCTGTGAGGGCGGCGTCCAGCCAGGGCTGGGCGGCGTCGGTCCAGTGCGCCATGCCCGCGCCCAGCAGCAGGCTGGCCAGCAGGCCGGCCGCCAGGCCTTTGAGCATTGGCGCGGGGGCCAGGCGGGTCACCTGGCGGGCGTCCTCGATGCGGTCCGGCCGGGTCCACTGCCACCAGCCGTACAGCTGCAGCACCGCGTAGACCAGTTGCAGGAGCATGTCCGAGTACAGTTTCACCTCGTAGAAGATCCAGCTGTACAGCACCACCATCACCAGGCCGATCGGCCAGCACCAGGGGTTCTGCTTGACGGTGAGCCAGACGGCGATGACGCCGAGCGCGGCGGCGAAGAGTTCGAGGCCGGACATCGGCGATCCTTGGGCGGGGAAAGGCGGGATGCTAACCGCTTCGAGCGGGACGCTTCAAGCAGCGGGCGGACGTATCAGCCCGCCGCTTGCCGCCGCTAGACCCTGAACTGGCGCAACAGTTGCTCCAGCTCTTCGCTCAGCCGCGCCAGGGCCACCCCGGCGTCGCTGGACTGGCGCGCCGCCTCGGCGGTCTGCTGCGATAGGTCGGCTGTTTCGGTGACGTTGCGGTTGATTTCCTCGACCACATGGGACTGCTGCAGGGTGGCGCTGGCGATCGAGGCGTTGAGCGCGCCCAGGTTGCCCAGCGCCTGGCTGATGGCATCCAGGCTGCTGCCGGCCTCGCGGGCCTGCTCAACGGTCTGGCGCGAAGCTTCGCTGCTGGTGTCGATGGCTCGTACCGCGGCCTCCGACTGCCCTTGCAGATGCTCGATCATGGTCTGGATCTCGGCGGTCGACTGGGCGGTGCGCTGGGCCAGCAGGCGCACCTCGTCGGCGACCACGGCGAAACCACGGCCCTGTTCACCGGCGCGAGCGGCCTCGATGGCGGCGTTGAGCGCCAGCAGGTTGGTCTGTTCGGCGATCGAGCGGATCACCTCGAGAACACCTCCGATCTTCGTACTGTGGCTGGCCAGTTCGCGGATCACCTGCACCGCCTGCTCGATGGTCGCCGAGAGCCGGTCGATCTGCTGCAGGCTGCCGTGGATCGCCTGCTGGCCGTGGCCGACCTGGGTCTGGGCGTTGCGCATCTCGCTGGAGGCCTGTTCGGCGTGCTTGGCCACGTCGTGCACAGCGTAGGAAACCTCGTTGATGGCGGTGGCCACCTGGTCCATTTGCAGCGATTGCTGGGTGCTGCGGGCCTGGACCGCGCCTGCGTTGTCGCCGACATGGCCGGCCGACTCGGCCAGGGCATGGGCGGCGCCCTGCAACTGGCCGATCACGCCCTGCAACTTGCCGTTGAAGCGGTTGAAGTGCTCGCCCAGGTGAGTGATTTCATCACGCCCATGGGTGTCCAGGCGTCGGGTCAGGTCGCTTTCGCCGCTGGCGATGGTGCCCATGGCCTGCACGGCTTCCTGCAGCGGACGGGCGATGCTGCGGGCGATCAGCATCACCAGCAGGGCCATCAGCAGGGCAATGCCCAGGCCCAACAGCGAGGCGTCACGCAGCTGGCGGGCGAACTCGACCTGCACGTCGTCGATGTACACCCCCGAGCCGATGATCCAGCCCCAGGGCTTGAACAACTGGATATAGGACGTTTTCTCCACCGGTTCGCTGGCGCCCGGTTTGGGCCAGCGATAGTCGACCGGCCCCGCGCCCTGGCTGCGGGCCAGGGCGACCATTTCGTTGAACACGGCAAAGCCATCCGGGTCGCGGATGGCCGAGAGGTCCTGGCCATCGAGCTTGGGGTTGGCCGGGTGCATGATCATCTTCGGGTGCAGGTCGTTGATCCAGAAATAGTCGTTCTGGTCGTAGCGCAGGCCGCGCACCACTTGCAGGGCTTGTTGCTGCGCGGCTTCGCGGGTGAGCGTGCCGGCGGCCTCCAGGCCCTGGTAATACGTCAGGATGCCGGCGGCGGTCTGCACCACATGGCGGGTCTTTTCGGCCTTGGCCTGGTACAGGTCGCCGTGGAGCTGGCGCAGCATCAGCAGGCCCAGCACCAGCAGCATGGCCACGGCCACCAGCAGGATCAGCCACAGGCGGCGGCTGATCGACATCGACCTCAGGGTCTTCATGATGCGTTACTCCAGTCTTTGTTCTTTTTATCCAGGGCATCCAAGCATGCTTTGCCGCCGGCCCCCACTCGACCAACGGCTAATGAGTCTTTCTTGACATCCCGTGTAGCAGCTAACGCAAGCCTTGAAACACAGGCTCTGCTAGGATTTCGGCCGCGTCAGATGAAACCTTTAGGCAACCGCGTTTTTCAGCTGGCCTTGGCAGCTACAGTCACTGTAAAAAGCACGCGCCGCGTGCGGCATCATTGAGTCAATCAAAACAAGCGGCCTGCCATGCGCAGCGTCGCACTTGGGGGAAGGATGGATTTTTGGAGTGCCTTGCAGGCAATCATCTTGGGCGTGGTCGAGGGGCTGACGGAGTTCCTGCCCATTTCGAGCACCGGGCACCAGATCATCGTTGCCGACGTGATCGGCTTTGGCGGCGAACGCGCCATGGCGTTCAACATCATCATTCAGCTGGGGGCCATCCTGGCGGTGGTGTGGGAGTTCCGGCGCAAGATCCTCGACGTGGTACTGGGCCTGCCCACGCAGGGGCCGGCGCGGCGCTTCACCGCCAACCTGCTGATCGCGTTCTTCCCGGCGGTGGTGTTGGGCGTGCTGTTCGCCGACCTGATCCACGAGTACCTGTTCAACCCCGTTACCGTCGCCGCCGCGCTGGTGGTGGGCGGGGTGATCATGCTGTGGGCCGAGCGTCGCCAGCACCGCGTGGAGGTCGACCATGTCGACGAGATGCGCTGGAGCCATGCGCTGAAGATCGGTTTCGTCCAGTGCCTGGCAATGATCCCCGGCACCTCTCGGTCGGGCTCGACCATTATCGGTGGCCTGTTGTTCGGCCTGTCGCGCAAGGCGGCCACCGAGTTCTCGTTCTTCCTGGCGATGCCCACCATGGTCGGTGCGGCAGTGTATTCGGGGTACAAGTACCGTGAGTTGTTCCAGCCGGGTGACTTGCCGGTGTTCGCGCTCGGTTTCGTGGTGTCGTTCATTTTCGCCATGATCGCTGTGCGCGGGCTGCTCAAGTTCATCGCCAACCACAGCTATGCGGTGTTTGCCTGGTACCGGATCGCCTTCGGCCTGCTGATCCTGGCGACCTGGGAATTCGGCTGGGTCGATTGGTCGACGGCGCACGGCTGACATGGCGCGCAGGCATAACGCGCCCACGGGCGAGGCGGGCATACGCCATTTACGCCTGAAAATGCTGATGCTGGTGGTACTATGCCTGTTGCCGCTTTTCGGCGGTGTGCAAATGGGCCTGGGCGGCCGAACATGGCTGCCCTTGGCAATGTACCTGGCGGCGAGCCTGGTCAGCCTGTTGTTGTACTGGCAGGACAAACAGCAAGCCCGCAGCCAGGCTTGGCGTACCCCCGAGAAGGTGCTGCACGCCAGTGAGCTGCTGGGCGGCTGGCCGGGCGCGCTGGTGGCGCAGCAGCTGTTTCGGCACAAGACCCGGAAGGTCTCCTACCAGGTGGTGTTCTGGGGGATCGTCCTGCTGCACCAGGTGTTCTGGGTCGACTACCTGTTCCTGGCGGGGCGTTGGAGCAAGGTCGTGATATGAGGGATTTTCCGATCAATCACACTGTCGCTGCATCCGTTCGATCAGATCCCACAACCGCGGATCATCATACGTCTCGATCACCAGGCTAGCCCCAGCCTCCATCAGCCGTTCGGCAGGCTGGGTGGTCGCCAGCCCCACGGTGAAGATTCCGGCATCGACGGCGGCCTTGACCCCCGGCAGCGAATCCTCGAACGCCAGCGCCTGCCCGGCCTTGGCTCCCAGGCGCTGCAGCCCGGTGAGGTAGGGCAGGGGATCGGGCTTGGGTCGGGCCAGTTCGTCCGCTACCAGCACATGCTCGAAACGTGCGCCCAGGCTCATGGCCCCGAGCATGTGTTCGGCGTTCAGGCGCGGCGCGTTGGTCACCACGCACATGCCGATTCCCTGTCGTTCGGCGTGGTCCAGCAGGCGCAGCAGGCCGGGCATCGGCGCCAGTGTCGGTGACAGCTCACGGAACAGTGCTTCCTTGCGCTCGGCCAAGGCCTGGCGGCTGGCGGCATCGGCCTGTGGGAACAGTTCGGCGAACAACAGGCCGTTGGCGCGGCCGCTGACCTGAGTGTTGAACTGCTCCTGCGTCAGCTCGCGACCGTCATGGTCGAACAGCAGCTTGCGGAAGGCTTGCAGGTGCAAGGTGTCGGTATCGGTGAGGGTCCCATCGAGGTCGAACAGCAGGGCGGT
This sequence comes from Pseudomonas sp. P110(2024), assembly GCF_057480795.1. Lineage (NCBI taxonomy): Bacteria > Pseudomonadati > Pseudomonadota > Gammaproteobacteria > Pseudomonadales > Pseudomonadaceae > Pseudomonas > Pseudomonas sp. P110(2024). The sequence goes on along the minus strand of NZ_JBLIYT010000016.1, from coordinate 18,050 downwards.
CAGCATTGGGCATCCTGAGGCTGGAGAAACCATTCAGCATCATAAGGGATCAGGGTTGGAAAATGTACTTGGCGGGCAGTGCGGGGGTAAGTCAAGGTGCCAGCCGTTTTACCGTGTGCGTTAGTATGGCCTGCCAGGCATTCCTAGCACGGAGCACCCAACGCCATGCCTTTTGTCACCACCCGCAAGATCTTGTTCGGCGACTGCGACCCCGCCGGGATCGTCTATACACCGCGTATCTCCTATTTCGTCATCGAGGCGGTCCACGAGTTTCTCTCCCACTGCCTGGGCGGCGAAGGCCTGCGCAGGTTGTTCGCCATGGGCGTGATGCCGCCGGCGCGGGCCCTGTCCATCGAGTTCCTGGCACCCATGGCTTGGGATGATCTGATCAGCGTGCAGGTCAGCAGTGGCGAGCCGGGTACCACTTCGTTCAGTTTTGCCGTCGAGGCGCGCGGCGTCGGTGGCGAAGTCTGCTTTCGCGCCAGCATGACCCAGGTGTGCGTCTGCCCTGAGAGCAAGCAGCCGGTTGCAGTGCCCGAGGCATTACGCCAGGCATTGTGCAAGCACATGGACTAGCGGAGCACCGCGACGAATAGTTTTCCAATAAAAGAACAAACGTTTCAGCATCAATTGAATATAAAGTCCGAACGTGACCGGTTATTCAGTTGGCGTTTTTAGAGTAATTAAGGTGTTGGCCTCTGGTTGCTCCCGGTGAAAGCTGTTAGTTTCGCCACCGCTGAGAGGCAAACAAGCAGGCCTGCAATGCGCCGCTTGCAGCCAACCGATTAATCAACGGTTGGTTGAACAGGGAACGATAATAAAAAATCCTAGGGAGGGATAACCGGATGAACCTTTACATCCGCCTGTTGCTGGCTGTTCTGCGTGGTTTCTTCAAGCCGCCCATGGCCCTGACCGACACGCTGCACCGCACGTTGCGGGTCTGGCCGAACGATATCGACATCAACAAGCACATGAACAATGGCCGTTACATGACCATCGCCGATTTGTTCATGCTGGAACTTTGTCTGCGCGCGAAAATCCTCATTCCAGCCTTCAAGTTGGGCTGGAAGCCGATGCTCGGCGGCAACTTGGTCGTCTACAAGAAGCAACTTTCAATTTTCGAGAAGTACACAGCTGAATTCAGCATCTGCTGCCTCGACGAGAACTGGACTTACTTCCAGTACAGCTTCTTCAACAGCGCAGGCGACGTGGTCGTGACTGGCTACTCCAAAGGCGCCTGGGTTGGCCGCAAGGGCCTGGTCGCCAACGCGGTGATCGCCGAGAAGCTCAAGGTGCAGCCCACCACCGCGGCGATGCCCGAAGCCGTGAGGAAATGGCTGGAAGCTGAAGCCCACGTCCTCGGCAAGGCCTGAGCCAGGCCGCATTGCGGCCCTCTTGCCAGCCACCTGATACCTGCAACGCCTGTCCATTGCTCCACCGTCCCCGGCCTCTGGCCCGGGCGTGCGCGGCAGGCTTTGCCGTGCCCGGCGTTCACGCCGCACATCGATCCATGAACGAGTAGGGAAACCCCTCATGCCGAACACATTGCTGTTGATGCTGGCCTTCTTCGCCGCCTTCCTGCTGGTCGCCGAGCTGTTCAGGCGCTACCGCCTGGTGGGCCTGACCTTCTTCGTGCTGTCGCTGCCGGCGCTGCTGGTGCCCAACGCCAACCTGTTCATGCGCATCAAGACCATCAGCGTGCTGCTGCCCATGTGTTTCCTGGCCTATGCCCGCTACAAGCCAAGGATCGAAGGCTTCATCTACAAGCTGATCTACCTGGTGATCGTGCTGAACATCATCGAGGCCTCGGTGATCGACTGGCAGACCGGCAACATCCTCAACATCGTCGCCGCCGTGGGGCTGATCGTCTGCCTGCCGTACTCGCGCAAGCATTGGGAGGTTTCCGGGCGACACAGTGATTTCGTGGTGCATGTCCCGGCCTACTGGCCCTACCTCTACACCACCTGGAACCTGTGTTTCCTGTACTCGGCGCGGATCACCACCTTCGGCTACGCCCTGCCGCTGTTGCTGGCGCCGGTGGCCTACGCCTTGCTGCTGCGACGCTCGGACCTGTACTTCCAGGCCCGTGCCTACACCTTCGGTTTCTACCTGTTCGTGCGCACGCTGGCCGGCGACACACCCCTGATGAACCTGCCGGCCTTCGACCTGACGGGCTGGTACAGCCCTGACGCGGCGCTCGCCTGGAGCGTCGTCAACGTGATTTTTACAGGCGCCTGCCTGTACAGCTACGGCGCAAGCCGCAACAAGAACAAAGCGATCGAACAAGGAGTTTGAAGCATGCTGGAAGTCATCCTGCTGGCGTTTTTCATCACCGTCAGCCCCGTGATCATACTGATGAGCAAAACCCGCGCCGAGCCGTTGAAGCATGTGTACGTGGGCCTGTACTACGTGAAGTTCGTACCGCTGCTGCTGGCGTTGTACGCGGTCAATCTCGGCACCAGCTTCCTGGCCTGGAAGTGGGTTCAGCTGAAATGGCTGCTGCCTCGTTACTTCGGCTATCGCCACTACAACCGCGATTCCATCTCGATGGAAAGCACGCCGATCCCGGGCACCGACTACCACATGGGCTACATCCCCAAGAAGCTGCCCGCCGAGCTGGTCTACCGCTGGAGAAAGGACAAGGTCTACCACAACTACATCCAGTCGATCATCAAGGCCAACCGCGACTACTACAAGGTACCGCTGGGTCAGTTCCCACAGCCGACGGCCATCTCGGACGAGGACCTGCGGGTGTTCCTGATGTCGTCGCAGATCACCCACTACCTGCAGACGGTCGATGGCGTGTCGACCTTCGACATGCGTGACTTCACCCGGGAGATCCGCCTGTCCAGCTCGGTGTTCGACGTGGCCAGCATCGCCATTGCCGAGGATTTTGCCGCCGACAGCATGCGCATCACCCTGCGCGACGGCTTCAGCGTCGGCCCGGGCGAGCCGGACTGGGACCTGGCCAAGGTGTACTTCATGTCCAACACCATGGTGTTCTTCATCCTTGGCGCGCACCTGCACCACCATCTGTTCTTCGCCGAAATGGGCGCGGCATTCCTGTTCAACCTGGTGCCCAAGGATTGCAACTTCCACAAGCTGATGGACCCGCACACCGCCTATATCCTGATGCTCAATCACCAGTTCAAGGAGTCGCCGCTGTCGCTGCGCGAAACCACCGGCATCGCCGACAAGTTCCTCTATAGCTGCATCGGCTACTACTCGGCGCAGACCTTCTACAAGGTCGGTTATGAAAACGCCCTGAACATGTACAACAAGCGCGAGACCGAAGACCAGGCGCTGACCCAGAAATTCGAGATCAGGTTCGCCATCCCGTTCGACCAGTACCTCAATGGCCAGCATGCGCTCAATGCCCAGTACCGCGACTACTACGCGGCGGTGCTGAAGTTCGTCTCGGCCAGCTACGACGACCTGCTGCGCGACGGCTCCGAGCCCTACATCAACAACTGGGTTGCCGAGCTGTGCCGTTACGTCAACCTGCCGTGCCAGTCCGGCGACAGGGACTTCAACATCGAAGTGATCGCCACCTATATCTGGTACGTGTCGTTCGTCCACTCCCTGGAGCACTACCAGTTCCACAAGTACAAGATGAACTACTGCCTGCTGACCCGGGTGCCGTTCTCGGTTGCCAGGCACCTGCCGCGGGACCAGGTGTTCAGCCAGTACGACATCTGGAAGTCCAAGCACATCGTGCACACCTTCGGCAAGAACCACCTCAATGCCGGCGTATCGGAAAGCTATGCCGACCTGGACTACAAGTTCCGCGACCTGGCGCTGATCGACAGGCAGGAGCAGTTGAAGAAGGACGTGCTGGGGCTGCTGGAAAAACACCAGACGCCGAGCGAGGCGATCGCCCTGTCCATTCGCTACTGAGGCAGGGTGGGGAGGGCCGGCGACGAAGGGAGCTGTTCAGTGTTATGAAAAAAGAGTACAAATGTGCTCCATGGACACTTTATCCCCCAAACGCCGCGCCATCCTCGCGTTCATCCGCGAGCGCATCACCGATCAAGGCCAGCCACCGTCGCTGGCCGATATCGCCGAGCGCTTCGGTTTCGCCTCGCGCAGCGTGGCGCGCAAGCACATCACCGCCCTGAGCCAGGCCGGGTTCATCGACGTCACGCCCAACCAGGCGCGTGGCATCCGCCTGGCCGAGCCCCTGCGCCGGCCCGAGATCCTCGAGGTGCCGGTGCTTGGCCAGGTCGCCGCCGGTGCGCCGATCGGCCCCGACCTCGACATCCACGAGCAACTGCTGCTCGACCCCAGCCTATTCCGGCGCACCCCCGACTACCTGCTCAAGGTGCGTGGCGACTCGATGGTCGACGACGGCATCTTCGACGGTGACCTGGTCGGCATTCGCCAGCAGGGCGAGGCCCGTGACGGGCAGATCGTGGTCGCCCGGCTCGACGGCGAAGTCACCATCAAGCGCCTGCAGCGCACCCGTGATGGCTATCGCCTGCTGCCCCGCAACCCGGCCTATGCCCCCATCGACGTGACCCCAGGGCACGAATTCTTCATCGAAGGCGTGTTCTGCGGCCTGCTGAGGCGTGACTGATGGGCGCCGTGGTCGACCTCGACCGTTTGCTCGACCAGCGCCAGGTATGGCGCGGGCGGCAGGCCCAGGCACGTCCGCAGGGCCTGCAGCCCACCGGGCATGCCGGCCTCGACCAGCGCCTGCCGGAAGGCGGCTGGCCGGCGGCGGCGCTGAGCGAACTGCTGCTGGCCAGCCCCGGTTGCGGCGAACTGCAGCTGCTCTGGCCGACGCTAGCCCGGCTGACGGGCGAGGGGCAGCGGGTGGTGCTGGTGGCGCCGCCGTTCATCCCCTATGCGCCGGCCTGGCAGGCCGCCGGGGTGGACCTGCGCTGGCTGGTGCAGGTCGACGCCGAGGCGATCGATGCCTTGTGGGCCGCCGAGCAGTGCCTGCGCTCGGGCAGTTGCGCCGCCGTGCTGTGCTGGCCAGAGCGTGCCGACGACCGTGCCCTGCGGCGCCTGCAGGTGGCTGCGGAGACCGGCGATGCGCTGGCGTTCGCCTGTCGCCCGCACCAGGCCGCGCTGAACCCTTCGCCCGCCGCCCTGCGCATTGCCCTCGACCTGCGTCCGGCGCAGTGGCGCGTGCTCAAGTGCCGGGGCGGCCTGGCGCCGGTCACGCCCATCGCCTGCCCGGGGCGGGAGTAATGCGCCATGCTCTGGGCCTGCATCCTGTTGCCACAGCTGGCGCTGGACACCGTCCTGCGCGAACGCGACGACCCCGAGGCGCCGCTGGTGCTGCTGGGCGGTCCGCCCCAGCGCCGTGTGCTGCGGGCGGTCAACCCGGCGGCCAGTGAGCTGGGGCTGCGCGCAGGGCAGACGCTGACCGCCGCCCGCGCCCTGGCCGACGGTTTCACCTGCGTCGAGGTCGAGCCGGCGCGTATCGAGCAGTTGCAGCAGTTGCTGGCGGCCTGGGCCTACCGTTTCAGCGCCCAAGTCAGTCTTTACTATCCCCGTGCGTTGCTGCTGGAGGTGGGCTCGAGCCTGCAACTGTTCGGCCCCTGGCCGCTGTTCGAGGCGCGCTTGCGCCAGGAACTGGCGGCGCTGGGGCTGCGCCAGCGCATTGTCGTGGCCAGCAACCCGGTGGCGGCGAGGATGCTCGCCAACGGCCATGACGGCCTGGCGCTGACCTGCCCGCAGGCGACCCGCGCCGCCTTGCTGGAGATGCCCGTCAACCGTGTCGGCCTGCCGGTCGACGCAGTCGAGGCCTTCGCCCGCATGGGGCTGCACCGGCTCGAGCAGGTGCTGGCGCTGCCGCGCGATGCCTTGGCCAGGCGCTTCAGCGCCCAGGTGCAACTGCACCTGGACCAGTTGCTCGGCCTGCGCAACCTGGGGCTGGACTTCTACCAGCCGCCCGATCGTTTCGAGGCGCGGCTGGAACTGAACTTCGATGTCGAGTCGCATCAGGCGCTGCTGTTCCCCTTGCGTCGCCTCATCAGTGACCTGGCGGCCTTCCTCGCCGGGCGCGACTGCGGCGTGCAGCGTTTCGAGTTGCACCTGGAGCACGCCCAAGGCGCGGACACCGTGCTCAAGGTCGGCCTGCTGGCCGCCGAGCGCGACGCTTCGCTGCTGTTCGAGCTGGCCCGTGGCCGCCTGGAGCCGCTGCGTATCCCGGCGCCGGTGCGCAACCTGCGCCTGCTGGCCGCCGACCTGCCGCCCTTCGTGCCTCAACGCCAGGCGCTGTTCGACCCGCGCGCACAGCAGGTCCAGCCCTGGGAGCAGTTGCGTGAACGGCTGCGGGCGCGGCTCGGTGACGAGGCGGTCAGGGGGCTGCGCGCCGAAGCCGACCATCGCCCCGAGCGCGCCTGGCAAGGCGTGGATCAGGGCGCCGAAGGCCAACGGGTGATGGCCCCTGGTCGTCGTCCCGGTTGGCTGCTGCCCACGCCCCAGCTCTTGAGCGAGGCCGGCCTGCAACTGCTGGGGGCCGCCGAACGCATCGAGTCCGGTTGGTGGGACGGTGGCGACGTGCGCCGCGACTACTACCGCATCGAGACCCGCGATGGCCTGTGCGGCTGGGCCTTCCGCGACCTGGCGGCCCCGGGGCCACTGTGGTTGCAGGGCTGGTTCGCATGAACGGTCCGGCGTATGCGGAACTGCACTGTCTGTCGAACTTCAGTTTCCAGCGCGGTGCTTCCAGTGCCGACGAACTGTTTCGCCGCGCCCGCGAGCAGGGCTACCAGGCCCTGGCGATCACCGACGAATGCACGCTGGCGGGGATTGTCCGGTCCTGGCAGGCGGCGAAGCAGCATCAGTTGAAGCTGATCGTCGGCAGCGAGGTGCGGGTGCACCAGGGGCCGAAGCTGGTGCTGCTGGTGGAAGACCTTGTCGGTTACCAGAATCTCTGCGCGCTGATCACCCGCGCCCGGCGGCGCTCGGAGAAGGGCAGCTACCAGTTGCTCGTCGAGGACCTCGAGGCCCATCACCAGGGCTTGCTGGCGCTGTGGGTGGCCGAGCCCGACGACGGCGACGCGGCCTGGTTGCGGCCGCTGTTCGGCGAACGCCTGTGGCTGGCGGTGCACCTGCATCGCGGGGCCGACGACACCCTGCGTCTGGCACAGCTGCGCGCGCTTGGGACTCGGCTGGAGATCCCGCTCGTGGCCTGCGGCGATGTGCACATGCATGTGCGCGGGCGGCGTGCGCTGCAGGACTGCATGACCGCCATCCGCGAACAGTGCGCGGTCGCCGAGGCGGGACGTTTCCTGTTCGCCAACGGCGAGCGTCACCTGCGCTCGCTCGACCAGTTGCGCGAACTGTACCCGGACGATCTGCTCGCGCCGACCCTGCGGATTGCCGGGCGCTGCACCTTCGACCTGTCCCAGCTGAACTACCAGTACCCACGGGAACTGGTGCCCGCAGGGCAGACCCCGGCCAGCTGGTTGCGCGAACTGTGCCGGCGCGGCCTGCCCGAACGCTGGCCCCAGGGCCCGAGCGACAAGGTGCGCACGGTGCTGGAACGGGAGCTGGCATTGATCGAGGAGCTGGGCTACGAGAGTTACTTCCTGACTGTCCACGACATCGTCGCCTTCGCCCGTCGCCAGCGTATCCTCTGCCAGGGGCGCGGTTCGGCGGCCAACTCGGTGGTGTGTTTCGTGCTCGGCATCACCGAGCTCGACCCCATGGAGCACCGCCTTTTGTTCGAGCGCTTCCTCTCCCGCGAGCGCAACGAGCCGCCGGACATCGATGTGGACTTCGAGCATGATCGCCGCGAAGAGGTGATCCAGTACGTGTTCCGCCGTTACGGCCGACACCGGGCGGCACTCACTGCGGTGGTCAGCAGCTACCATGCCGCCGGCGCGGTGCGCGATGTGGCCCGGGTGCTTGGCCTGCCAGCTGACCAGGTGGATGCCCTGGCCAAGTGCTGCGGACGCTGGAGCGATCGTATTCCCGATGCCGGGCGCCTGGCCGAGGCCGGCTTTGATGCGCACAGTCCCTCGCTGCGGCGCATCCTGGTGCTGGCGGGGGAACTGATCGGCTTTCCCCGGCACCTGTCGCAGCATCCCGGTGGTTTCGTCATCTCCGAGCAGCCGCTGGACCGGTTGGTGCCGGTGGAGAACGCGGCAATGGCCGAGCGCACGGTGATCCAGTGGGACAAGGATGACCTGGACATGGTCGGCCTGCTCAAGGTCGATGTGCTGGCGCTGGGCATGCTCAGCGCGCTGCGCCGCTGCTTCGACCTGATCACCCGGCACCGGGGACGCGAGTACACGCTGGCGACCCTGCCCAAGGAGGACCCGGCCACCTACGCCATGATCGGCCGCGCCGAGACCATGGGCGTGTTCCAGATCGAGTCGCGGGCACAAATGGCCATGCTGCCCCGGCTCAAGCCGGTGAAGTTCTACGACCTGGTGATCGAGGTGGCCATCGTCCGTCCCGGGCCGATCCAGGGCGACATGGTTCACCCGTACCTGCGGCGCCGGCTCAAGCAGGAGCCGGTCACCTATCCATCGGAAAAACTCCAGGCCGTCTTCGAGCGCACCCTGGGGGTGCCGTTGTTCCAGGAGCAGGTGATGGAGCTGGCCATGGTCGCCGCCGACTACAGCCCGGGCGAGGCCGACCAGCTGCGCCGCAGCATGGCCGCCTGGAAGCGCCATGGCGGGCTGGAGCCGCACCGCGAGCGGCTGATCGCGGGCATGCTGCGCAATGGCTACGAACTGGCCTTTGCCGAGCGCATCTTCGAGCAGATCAAGGGCTTTGGCAGCTACGGTTTCCCCGAGTCCCATGCCGCCAGTTTCGCCCTGCTGTGCTATGCCAGCAGTTGGCTCAAGTGCCATGAGCCGGCGATCTTCACCTGCGCACTGGTCAACAGCTGGCCGATGGGCTTCTACAGTCCCGACCAGTTGTTGCAGGAGGCCCGCCGCCAAGGGATCGAGGTGCGCCCGGTGGATGTGTTCCACAGCGACTGGGACTGCACCCTGGAGGCCGTGGGCGAGGGGGCGTTGGCCATCCGCCTGGGGTTGCGCCAGATCCGTGGCTTTGGTGAAGGCGATGCCTGCCGCCTGGCACAGGCGCGGGCACAGCGCCCGTGGCGCGACGTCGAGGACCTGTGCCTGCGCGCCGGGCTCGATGCTCGTGCCCGTGCGCGCCTGGCGGATGCCGGGGCGTTGCGCGGGCTGGTCGGTGACCGTCACCAGGCACGTTGGCAGGTGGCGGCGGTGCAATCGCAGTTGCCGTTGTTCGCCGGGCTCGAGCCGGTGTCCGAGCAGGCGGTGGCGTTGCCGGTGCCGAGTGTCGCCGAGGACCTGGCCGCTGACTACGGCACCCTGGGCACCACCCTCGGGCCGCATCCTTTGACCCTGCTGCGCTCACGCTTGCGGGCACTGGGCTGTCGCAGCTCGACGGAGCTGGCGGGGGTCGAGCATGGCGACACTGTCGCCGTGGCCGGCATCGTGGTCGGGCGCCAGCGCCCGCAGACCGCCAGCGGTGTGACCTTCGTCACCCTCGAGGATGAGCACGGGATGATCAATGTGGTGGTCTGGCGCGACCTGGCCGAGCGCCAGCGGCGGGCACTGGTGGGTTCGAAGTTGCTCAAGGTGAGCGGGCGCCTGGAGCAGGAGAGCGGGGTACGGCACCTGATCGCCCGGCGTCTCGAGGACATCAGCCCCCTGTTGCAGGGGCTGGATGTGCGCAGCCGGGACTTCCACTAGTCATTGGCACTTGGCTTGAAGGTGGCACGGTCGGTGTGGGAGCCGGCTTGCCTACGATAGGGCCGCGGCGCGGCCCCTCGTGCAGGCAACTCAGACCATCGCCAGGCGCTGCTTGCGTGTCGGAGCGGGGAATGCCTGCTCGATGTCTTGCAGGTCTTCTTCGGCAAGCACCAGGTCGGCCGCCGCCGCATTCAGGCGCACATGCTCTGGATTGACCGCCTTGGGAATCGCGATTACCCCTTCACCCCGCGTCACCCAGGCCAGGCTCACCTGGGCCGGCGTAGCACCGTGGCGCTCAGCGACCTGCGTCATCACCGGATGGCGCAGCAGGCGCCCGGCCTGGGCCAGCGGGCAGTAGGCCATGGTCGGCAAGCCCTGCTGGCGGCTCCACGGCAGCAGGTCGAACTCGATGCCGCGCTCGGCTGGGTTGTACAGCACCTGGTTGGTGGCGCAGGCGGGGTTGTCGAGCTCGCGCAGGTCGTCAAGGTCGAAGTTGGACACGCCCCAGCGACGGATCTTGCCTTGCTCGACCAGGCGCTCGAACGCTTCGACGGTCTCCTCCAGCGGATACTGGCCGCGCCAGTGCAGCAGGTACAGGTCGATGCAGTCGGTGCCCAGGCGCCGGAGGCTGCGCTCGCAAGCGGCCGGCACAGCGCGTCGGCTGGCATTGTGCGGGTAGACCTTGCTGACCAGGAACACCTGGTCGCGACGCCCGGAGATGGCCTGGCCGACCACCTGCTCGGCGCCGCCCTCGGCGTACATTTCAGCAGTGTCGATCAGGCCCAGGCCCAGCTCGATACCCTGTTGCAGCGCCGCCACCTCGGCGGCCCTGCGGGCCGGGTCTTCGCCCATGTACCAGGTACCCTGGCCGATGGCCGGAACGCGGGAGCCCGCCAGATTCACGTAACGCATGTCACCTCCTGTGGATGGGTATGGGTCAGCAGCACATCGAGCAGCGCCTCGGCGGCCTTGGACAGCTTGTGATCGCCCAGGGCGATCACGCCGATGCGCCGCTCCACGGTCGGTTGGACCAACGGCACGCAACGGGCGCCGAGCTCCTGCATCTGCCCGATGCACAGCGCCGGTACCGCGCTGACGCCCAGGCCGCTGGCGACCATGCGACCGATGGTCGACAGTTGGTGGCTTTCGAAGGCCACCGCCAGCTTGCCATGGTTGGCGGCCAGGTGCTGCTCAAGCAGCAGGCGCACCGCCGAAGGCCGTTGCAGGGCGATGAAATCCTCGGCCAGCAGCTCCTGCCAACGCACCTGAGGCTGGTGGGCAAGGGGCGAGTCGGCCGGTACCACGGCGACGAAGCGGTCCATGTACAGCGGGTGAAAGCGCAGCGCCTCGCTGCTTTCAGGCTCGAAGCCGATGCCCAGTTCGACGCGACGGTGGCGTACCAGTTCCAGCACCTGCTCGTTGATCACGTCGTGCACGGTGACGTTGACCTTGGGGTAGCGCTGGCGGAACACCTTCAGCGACTGCGGCAGCAGGTTGCCGGCGAAGGCCGGCATGGCCGCCACCGAGACCCGCCCCAGCTGCAGGGTAAAACGCTGTCGCAGCATCTCCTCGGTGTCGTCCCAGTCGGCCAGCAGGCGCCGGGCCAGGGGCAGCAGCACCTCGCCCTCGGGAGTCAGGCTGACGCTGCGGGTGGTGCGGGTGAGCAGGGCGCCGCCCAGGTTGTCCTCCAAGGCCTTGATGGTCAGGCTCAGGGCCGGTTGCGAGACGTGCAGATGCTCGCCGGCCTGGGCGAAGCTCTGGTACTTGGCCACGGTGACGAAGGCGCGCAGCTGCTTGACGTTCATGAGAAGTGGCCTTTTGTTTTGTAAAAATTATCAATCGATGACGAAAACAAAATTAACAAATCAGTCGACTACAGTGAAGATGACCGTACGGTTCCAACAACTACAAAAGGCGACTGAGCATGGCCGGACTGGACAAGCGTGTAGCAACTTATGAAGAGGCCCTGGCGGGCCTGAGCGACGACATGACCGTGCTGGCCGGCGGCTTTGGCCTGTGCGGCATCCCCGAGAACCTTATCGCCGAGATCAAGCGCCGCGGCGTCAAGGGCCTGACCGTGGTGTCCAACAACTGCGGCGTCGACGGCTTCGGCCTGGGCGTGCTGCTCGAGGACCGGCAGATCCGCAAGATGATCGCCTCCTACGTCGGCGAGAACGCCGAGTTCGAACGCCAGCTGCTCAGCGGCGAACTGGAAGTGGAACTCACCCCGCAAGGCACCCTGGCCGAGAAGATGCGTGCCGGCGGCGCCGGCATCCCGGCCTTCTTCACCGCCACCGGTTACGGCACCCCGGTTGCCGAAGGCAAGGAAGTACGCGAGTTCAACGGCCGCAAATACATCCTCGAAGAATCCATCACCGGCGACTTCGCCATTGTCAAAGGCTGGAAGGCTGACCACTACGGTAACGTGGTGTACCGCAACACCGCGCAGAACTTCAACCCGCTGGCCGCCACTGCCGGCAAGATCACCGTGGTCGAGGTCGAAGAGATCGTCGAGCCCGGCGTGCTGCTGCCCAGCGAGATCCACACCCCGGGCATCTATGTCGACCGGGTCATCGTCGGCACCTTCGAGAAGCGCATCGAAAAGCGCACCGTCAAGGCCTGAGCGCCGCCCTCAAGAACAACAAAGAGATCCTGACCATGGCATTGACCCGCGAACAAATGGCGCAACGCGTCGCCCGTGAACTGAAGGACGGCTACTACGTCAACCTCGGCATCGGCATCCCCACCCTGGTGGCCAACTACGTGCCCGACGGCATGGAAGTGATGCTGCAGTCGGAGAACGGCCTGCTGGGCATGGGCGAGTTCCCCACCGAAGCCACGATCGACGCTGACATGATCAACGCCGGCAAGCAGACGGTCACCGCCCGCCGTGGCGCGTCGATCTTCGATTCGGCGCAATCCTTCGCCATGATCCGTGGTGGCCATGTCGACCTCACCGTGCTCGGCGCCTTCGAGGTGGACGTGGAAGGCAACATCGCCTCGTGGATGATCCCCGGCAAGCTGGTCAAGGGCATGGGCGGCGCCATGGACCTGGTGGCCGGTGCCGACAACATCATCGTCACCATGACCCACGCCTCCAAGGACGGCGAGTCCAAGCTGCTGCCCAAGTGCAGCCTGCCGCTGACCGGCGCCGGCTGCATCCGCAAGGTGCTGACCGACCTGGCCTACCTTGAGATCGAAAACGGTGCCTTCATCCTGCGCGAGACCGCCCCGGGCGTGAGCATCGAGGAAATCATCGAGAAGACCGCCGGCAAGCTGATCGTGCCGGACGATGTGCAGGAAATGACTTTCTAAGCAGCACCGTTGCAAGCGCCCCATCGCGGGGCAAGCCCGCTCCCACGAAGGACCACGCATCCCTCGTGGGAGCGGGCTTGCCCCGCGATGGGGCGACGCCGTTTCATTCCTATAAAAATCAGAAAAAGGAAAACATCGTGGCCGCTGATATCCAAGACAGCCGCTCCGCCCGCTTTGCCCTGCGCTGCTCCAACTGGGCCGAACGCTGGTTCCCCGACTCCTGGGTGTTCGCCGCCCTGGCGGTGATGCTGGTGTCCCTCGGCGCCCTGGCCATGGGCGGCAAGCCCACCGACACCGCCAAGGCCTTCGGTGACGGCTTCTGGAGCCTGATTCCGTTCACCATGCAGATGGCCTTCGTGGTCATCGGCGGTTATGTGGTGGCCAGCTCGCCACCCGCTGCCCGGTTGATCGACCGCCTGGCGCGCCTGCCGAAGAACGGCCGCTCGGCGGTGTGTTGGGTGGCGCTGATCTCGATGCTCGCCTCCTTGCTCAACTGGGGCCTGTCGCTGGTGTTCGGCGGCCTGCTGGTACGCGCCCTGGCCCGTCGCGGCGACCTGAAGATGGACTACCGCGCCGCCGGTGCCGCCGCCTACCTGGGCCTGGGCGCGGTGTGGGCGCTGGGCCTGTCGTCGTCGGCCGCGCAACTGCAGGCCAACCCGGCCAGCCTGCCGCCGTCGATCCTGTCGATCACCGGGGTGATTCCGTTCACCGAGACCATCTTCCTCTGGCAGTCCGGGGTGATGCTTGCCGCGCTGGTGGTCGTCTCGCTGGTCGTGGCCTATGCCACCGCGCCCGGGCCGAACAGCGCCCGCAGCGCCCAGGACTGCGGCGTCGACCCGAGCTTCAGCGCGCCGCCTTCGCCACAGCGCACCCGCCCGGGCGAGTGGCTGGAATACAGCCCTATCCTGATCCTGTTGTTGGTGGCCCTGGCCGCCGGCTGGCTGTACCAGGAGTTCGCCACCAAGCCTGCGATCACCGCGATTTCCGGGTTGAACACCTACAACCTGCTGTTCATCATGCTCGGCGCCTTGTTGCACTGGCGTCCGCGCAGCTTCCTCGACGCGGTGACGCGTGCCGTGCCGACCACCACCGGGGTGTTGATCCAATTCCCGCTGTATGGCTCGATCGCCGCCATCCTCACCCAGGTCAAGGGCGCGGACGCCCAGACCCTGGCGCACCATATCTCGGTGTTCTTCACCCAGATCGCCACCCATGACACCTATGCGCTGCTGATGGGCGTGTACTCGGCGGTGCTCGGTTTCTTCATTCCGTCCGGCGGCGGCAAATGGATCATCGAGGCGCCGTACGTGATGCTGGTGGCCAACGACCTGCAGTACCACCTGGGCTGGGCGGTGCAGATCTACAACGCCGCCGAGGCGCTGCCGAACCTGATCAACCCGTTCTACATGCTGCCGCTGCTGGGGGTGCTGGGGCTCAAGGCGCGCGACCTGATCGGCTTCTCGTTCGTGCAGTTGCTGGTGCATGTGCCGCTGGTGCTGGTGTTGCTGTGGGCGCTGGGCACGACCTTGCAGTATGTGCCGCCGGTGATGCCGTAAGGCCCAAGTCGTGGAGCTGCACGGCAGCTCCACATCGTTCACGGCGACAGGGCAAAAATTTTTCTCTGTAGCGCAACAGCTCTATCTCAATGGTTTCATTCAACACGGAGAGCGGTGTTACAAAAAACCGGATGATGGCAAATTGACGCCAATATGATGGCAAAATAGTATGCCCGCCACTTTGCACTGTTCACCAGGGATTGGTCATGGCGGGATGTCTAGTTTCAGGGCGCAAAACGGCCCTCTGTGCGCTTGTCGGCCTGCTATGCAGCCCTCTGGCCTGGGCCGTTTCACCCGGCGACCAGGACCTGATCCGCGACCGCCAGGACCGTCTGCTCGAAGAGCAGCAGCGCCGCCTCGAAGAGCTGCGCAACCTGCCCGGCAAGGCCGCCGAACCCGGTGAAGCGCAACCGGCGGCCGACAGCCGCTGCTTCACCATCCACACCATTGAGCTCAAGGGCGCCGACAGTCTGTCCGCCGCCGACCGCGACGGCCTGCTCAAGCCCTTCATCGACCAGTGCCTGGGCGTCACCCAGCTCAATGCCTTGCTCAAGGCCATCACCGACCATTACCTGGGGCGCGGCCTGGTCACCAGCCGTGCCTACCTGCCGCAGCAGGACCTGTCCTCGGGCCATCTGCAGGTACTGGTGGTGGAAGGGCGCCTGGAGGGGCTGCGCCCGGACCCGAACAGCGGCCTGAGCGATCGCGAGCTGGTCATGGTTTTCCCCGGCAAAGTCGAACAGCGCCTGAACCTGCGCGAAGTCGAACAGATGGTCGACCAGCTCAACCGCCTGCCGTCGAACAAGGCGCAGATCGAGCTGACCCCGGGCAAGGCCGTCGGCGGTAGCGAAGTGCTGGTGCGCAACACCCAACAGAAACCCTGGCGCGCTTCGCTGTCGCGCAACAACGAAGGCCAGCGCAGCACCGGCGAGCAGATGCTCAACCTCGGCCTGGAATGGGACAGCCCGCTGGGCCTGGCCGACCAGCTGATGCTGCGCGGCGGCCACGACGTGGTCAGCGACCACACCCAGGGCTCGAAGAACGGCGTGCTGTATTACAACCTGCCGTGGGGCTGGTGGAACTTCACCTACAGCTACAGCGAGAGCGAATACCGCTCCCTGGCCCAGGCCAACGGCTTTGCCTTCAAGCAGACCGGCGACAGCCAGAACCACCAGTTGCGCGCCAACTCGGGTTTGCCGCAGGATTTGTTTAAGCCAAGGTAGGTGGCATTATGAATGAACAGCAAAAGCAGCTGTGTCAACACCTTGCAGCACTGAGCTCAGAGCAGGCTGCTGAATGGCTAATGGGGGCCTATCCGTTAGAATCCAAGGACTATGGTGAGGCGCTGTTGCTGATTCCTCATCGATCCTGGAAGCGATCCGATCAAAGGCGTTTGGCTGGTTACTATTTTAAGAAGATACCGTTTTCCAGTGCTAGGGGGTACGAGGTGTTTTCCTCGTTTATGTCTGTAAAGACTTTTATTGAGTGCGTCAGGGAGAATCTTCCAGCTAGCACTTCTGACAGGGAGTTGCTGCTCTACTATCTGACTCCTGTTCTGGGTAAGGCCGCAAAAAATGAATCTGATCGACTGTTGGCAAGAGGCTTTTTGAGTGAGGTTGGCTCTTGCGCCTAAAGCTGAATTCAGATAAGTAAGCACCGTTTGTGTTCTTCGATCGAGAAAAGGGACCGAGAAAAGGGGACAGATTTATTTTTCTACTCTAGTTTCTGCCCTTGCATGGCCAAGACGGCGATCAAGCTTGGTGCTTAAGATGTCAGTGAGGACGTTTAGCGCTGGAAGCGGGGTAAGTCGAAATTAGAGTGTGAAAAATAAGTATGTCCCCTTCTCGTATGTAGTGAGGAATGATCGCACGGGGGCGATCGTCCAGGTCTCTAATAAAAACGATCCTGAGTGGGTTGCGCCATGGGGCTGATTGCAGAAGTGTTTGTTGAAAGTTTGCCTATTACACCTACACTGATATGGAATGGCACCCCTTTGTTTGATGTCGGCGATGGAATTAAATTGGTTGACTACTGCAAAAGTAATGCTATTGCAGTTCTTGGCATGGAAGGGTTTGAAATCAAGGGGGGTAAGAGAGTTCCATGTATGGATTGTATTATTGACTTTTCCGCATCATTGAATGAAGTGGATTTCGCTGCGAAGTCGGTGGAAGTGAGTCGGGAAGTTATTGGAAGCATGGCCGGTCGCGGGGTGTTTTTGGAGTTTGTCCTAGTTAGGGCTTAGTTAGTTCTGGTTAGGGTTTGGTTGATGAGAGAGACGCAGATGGGCGGCAAATATCTTGTTTCAGTAGGGGCAGGTTTACTTGTCCTGCTCTGATTTTTGCTGCCGTATGCCAAGATGATATTTAATTAGTGCGTCGAAAATAAAAATGTCCATTTTCGGGGTCCCTATATGGAGCACAGAAATCCCGAGGAGGTAAATGTTATGGAATTTCCCGCACTCACTCAACTACTCGGTTGCTATCTTCATCAAGATTGGCCGGAAGAGTACACTGACAGCAGTGAAGCTTTAGCCGACATGCTGAAGCATGAGCCGCAAGCCACTCTGTTAGCAGGAGCACAGGAGATAGAGGTTCTCTTGGCTTCCAAGCTTTCCATGGATGATCTCGAACACCTTGTAACGTGGAAAATTGGGTGTTTTTACGCTCCGAGCTCCGAAGGTGTCAGCCTTGCGGAGTGGCTGAACAACATCAGACATGCTTTTCTTTGCGGTCAGTCCTGAGGGTTTTCCATGTCCCATACGAGTTGCCTTGTAGCCGTACGTAATTCGAATGGCGTTCAAAATTTCACCCCAGTGAAAGTGTATGAGAAGAATTTTTCTGGCGAAATTGCTGTGCAATGGAGTGCATTGAAAACATGATTTTGACGATTCGTTTTGAGCAGGACCTTATAAGTAAAAGACTGCTGGAGCTACGATATCTCCCCTGCCTTTGTAAAGTTTCGGAGACTTTTGTGATCGAGTTTTTCGACCCTTTGCCCGTCGTCAGCGGAACGGTAATGGAGTGGGACAGGGCGGCACTTGAACAACGGGTTATCCCAGGGACAGGTGGAGAGTGCTCTCACTATGCATTCTCAGAAGTCAGTCTGGCGCCGCTTGAGGGGGATCGTTATCTGATAGTCGACCTGAAAATGTTTCATCGGTATTTTGGTTGGTGTGAGGTCCTAAAGGATGGCGCTTATGTAACGCCGGGAGTTTTTTGGGATGAAGAATGAATTGATTGCAGGGCAAGTGTTTGCCTGGTGATATTTAATCTAGGGAGCTTAGCCCAGGCCAGCTCAAAATGCACTTGAGGACCTTGGCAAAGGGAGTAATTATGAGTGAGGTGGTGAATCGCCCCTGGTTTCCTAGACACTCTCCAAGCTCAGGAAGTAGCGTTTCTCATACTCTACTGGAGACAGCTGCATAGCACTGCTGTGTCGACGCTTGGGGTTATAGAACATCTCGATGTAATCGAAAATATCACTTCGG